>JAKBES010000172.1 GCA_021833665.1 Acidobacteriota bacterium | reverse complement strand
GCACGAAGACGCCCCGGTCCACGCGAAGAAGGGCCCCCAGCACGCGGCGGTCTGTCACGCCGCGAGAGAGGACCTGGTCCCGAACCATGGTTTTGAGAACCGTCCGGGCCTTCATGGTCCGCCCTCTCCCTTCCGTGCCGTCCTTCCCATGGCGATCCACAAGAGTCCAGCGAGGCAGGAAACCGCCGCGCTGGCCGAGAAGGCGGCCATGGGCCCCACGTGGTCCCAGAGGAGGCCCGTCATGAGGGAGGCGGGAAGGAGAGCCACCCCCTTCACGGCGTTGTAGGCACCCATGCCCGAGCCCATCCGCTCTCGCGGAACCAGCTCGGAGACGTAGGCCTTCTTCACGCCCTCCTCCACGGCCTGAAAGGGCCCGTAGAGAACGAAGAGGACGACCACGGCCCAAGGCGCCTGGGCGAAGGCGAAGCCCAGGTACACCAAGGCGTAGTAAAAGAAGGAAACCAGGGTCACCTTGCCCCTTCCCCAGGCATCGGACCACGCGCCAATGGGCCCCGATACAGCCGCATAGAAAAGGTTGAAGAGGAGGTACACGGCCGTCACCTTGCCCACGGAGAAGCCAACCGATTGGGCCTTGAGAAGGAGGAACGTGTCGGAGGAGTTGGCCAGATTGAAGAGGGCCGTCACCCAGAGGAACTGGCGGAACGCTCCCCCTTGCGAAAAGGCGGCGCGAAGCGTGGGACGCGGAACGCCGTCGGAATGCTTGGGAACGTCGTCCCTGATGAGGGCCACGAGGAGGAGCGCCACGAACCCGGGCCCGATGCTGATCCAGAACACGGTTCTAATGTCATATGACAGCACGGACAGCATGACCAGGGCCGCCGCCGGACCCAGTGCGGCGCCCAGGGTATCCATGCCCCGGTGTACGCCGAAGGCCCTGCCCCGGCTTTCCATGGGCGTGCTGTCCGCGAGGACCGCGTCCCTCGGCGCCGTTCGGATCCCCTTCCCCACCCTGTCCCCGAAGCGCGCGCCCAGGATGGCCCCCCAGGTCTGCGCCGAGGCGATCAGGGGCCTCGCGGCCAGCGACAGGCCATACCCGATGGCCATGGGCACCTTGCGCGTCCTGAACCGGTCCGAGAGGCTCCCCGACCAGACCTTCAGGAGACTCGCCGTGGCCTCCGCCACCCCCTCTATGAGCCCGAGGGATGCCCGGGAGGCCCCGAGCACGCCCGTAATGAAGAGGGGCAGCAGGGGATATACCATTTCGGAGGAGATATCGTTGAAGAGGCTCACAGCCCCTGCGATCCACACGTTGCGGGGAAGGTTCGGCCGCTTCGCCATGAGAGGATTTTAGGCCCTCGCCCTGGCCCGCCGCAAGGAATCCGGCGCGGCGGCCGGTGTGAAGATGCGGGCGCTGCTCCCGGGCCCGGTGCTCCTGCCTGCCGGAAACCCATGGACGGCCGTGCGCGCCGCGCGATAAAAGTAACGAGCTCCGCCGAAGCGATGCCGCGGCGCCGAGTGGTGAATCTCTCATCTTTTCGCTACCATGACTCCCTGCGCTCAGGCGCCATCTGATAGGGGACGCACGACATGAGACGCTACGCCTTGCCGATGTTCTTGCTCCTGGCCCCCGCCCTTTCCTTGTGCGCCGCGGCGCCGAAGGCCGGCCTGTCGCCGGCCGGGGCCGCCTCCGCCCAACAGGAAGAGAAGGGCCCATGGTCTTCCAAGACTTTCGAGGGGCTGAAGCTCCGGTCCATCGGGCCGGCCCTCACCTCGGGCCGGATCATGGACTTCGCCGTGGATCCCTCCAACCGCGCCCGGTACTTCGTGGCCGCCGCGTCGGGTGGCGTATGGAAGACGGTCAACGCGGGCACCACGTGGACGCCCGTGTTCGACAAGGAGGGCTCGTACTCCATCGGCTGCGTCACCCTCGACCCCAAGAACCCCAGCGTCGTGTGGGTGGGCACGGGCGAGCACAACAGCCAGCGGAGCGTGGGGTACGGCGACGGCGTCTACCGGTCGGAGGACGGCGGCCGGTCCTGGGAAAACCTGGGGCTCAAACACTCGGAGCACATCGCCAAGATCCTCGTGGACCCGCGCGATTCCAAAGTGGTCTACGTGGCGTGCCAGGGGCCCCTGTGGTCCGCGGGCGGCGACCGGGGCCTGTACAAGACCACCGACGGCGGCGCGACATGGAAGGCCGTCCTTTCCATCTCGGAGAACACGGGCGTCACGGACGTGCTCATGGATCCCCGCGATCCCGACGTCCTATACGCGGCCGCCTACCAGAGGCGGCGGCACGTGTTCACGGTAATCAACGGGGGTCCCGAGGGCGCCATCTATAGATCCACGGACGCGGGCGCTACGTGGAAGAAGCTCACGAGCGGCCTTCCCGAGGTGGACCTGGGCCGCATCGGGCTGGCCCTCTCGCCGGCCGACCCCGACATCATCTACGCCGTCATCGAGGCGGCGGACAAGAAGGGGGGCATCTTCCGCTCCACGGACCGGGGCGCCACGTGGGAAAAGCGCTGCGACTTCACGCCGGGGAGCGGCCAGTACTACAACGAACTCTACGCCGACCCCAAGGACGCCGACCGCGTCTACGCCGTTGACGTCACCCTGAAGGTCACGGAAGACGGCGGCAAGACGTTTCGCAAGGCGGGTGAAAGATACAAGCACGTGGACAACCACGGGGTCTGGATCGACCCCCTGGACACGGACCATCTCCTGGTGGGATGCGACGGGGGCATCTACGAGACGTACGACCGATGCGCCTCCTGGTCCTTCAAGGCGAATCTCCCCGTGACCCAGTTCTACCGGGTGGCGGTGGACAACAGTACGCCCTTCTACTTCGTCTACGGGGGGACGCAGGACAACTTCAGCCTCGGCGGCCCTTCGCGCACGACGAGCGCCTCGGGCATCGTGAATGCGGACTGGTTCGTCACCCACGGAGGGGACGGATTCGTCTCGCGGGTGGACCCGGTGGATCCGAACATCGTCTACGCCGAATCCCAGTACGGCGTGCTGGCCCGCTACGACCGCCGCAGCGGGGAGGAGATCGACATCCAGCCCCAGCCCGGCAAGGGCGAGGGGCCCTACCGCTGGAACTGGGATTCGCCTCTCATCGTGTCGCCCCACTCACCCACGCGCCTCTACTTCGCCTGCGAGCGAATCTTCCGGAGCGACGACAGGGGCAATTCGTGGAAGGCGGTGAGCGGCGACCTCACCCGGCAACTCGACCGGAACAAGCTCTCCGTCATGGGGAAGGTCTGGCCCGCCGACGCCGTGGCCAAGAACGCCTCCACGTCCTTCTTCGGCAACATCGTCTCCCTCAGCGAGTCTCCCCTGAAGGAAGGCCAGCTCGCCGCGGGAACCGACGACGGCCTCGTTCAGATCACCCGGGACGGCGGCACCACGTGGACCAAACTGGACGCCTTCTCTGGTGTGCCCGCCATGAGCTACGTGAGCCGGCTGGAGTGGTCTTCGCACGACGCCTCGACCCTGTTCGCGGCCTTCGACAACCACAAGGAGGGCGACTTCAAACCCTACCTGCTCAAGAGCACCGACCTGGGCAAGACGTGGGCGTCCATCACCGGCGACCTCCCCGAGCGCGGTACCGTCTACGCCCTGTTGGAGGATCCGGTCCGCAAGGACCTTCTCTTCGCCGGTACAGAATTCGGCCTCTTCTTCTCCGTCAACGGCGGAAAGAAGTGGGTTCAACTGAAGGGAGCCTTCCCCACCATCTGCGTCAAGGACCTGGCCCTCCAACCGCGGGAAAGTGACCTGGCGGTGGCCACCTTCGGGCGGGGGTTCTACATCCTGGACGATGTGACGCCGTTAAGGTCTGTTGACGACGCGCTGTTGGACAAGCCCGCGGTCCTCTTCGCCGTGAAGGACGCCCCCGCGTACATGGAGCGGTTTCCTCTGGGCGCCCGCGGCCCAGGGGAGCAAGGGGCGGCCTTCTACACGGCTCCCAACCCGCCCTTCGGAGCCCTTTTCACGTACTATCTCAAGGAGGATCTAAGGACGCTCAAGGAGAAGCGCCACGAGGCCGAGAAGGACGCCGCGGCGAAGAAGGCGGCGCCCCCCTATCCCACGGCCGATGAGCTTCGCGCCGAGGCCCGGGAGGCGGAACCCGAACTCATCTTCACCGTGGCCGACGAGGAGGGCCGCACGGTGCGGCGCATCACGGCTCCCGCCAAGGCGGGCCTTCACCGCGTCGCGTGGGACCTGCGCTACCCGCCCGCCGTGCCCGTGACGAGCGAGGCGGCACCGAAGGAGGCCGAGTACGAGTCCGAACCCGATCGCGGCCCCATGGCCGCGCCCGGGACCTACTCCGTATCCATGGCCCAGCGAGCGAACGGCATCACCACGGCGCTGGCGGGCCCCGTCACTTTCAAGGTGGTTTCCCTGGGGCTCCAAACCCTTTCCGATCCGGACAAGGCCTCTCTCCTGGCCTTCGAGCAGCAGACCGCCCAGCTCCAGCGCGCCGTCCTGGGCGCCGCGGACGCGGCAAAGGACGCCCAGTCGAGGCTGAAGCTCCTCCGGAAGGCCCTGGCCCAAACTCCCGGTGCCGATCCCGCCCTCCTTGACCAAGCCCGCGCGCTCGACGCGAAGTTCGACGATGCCTTGATCCGGCTTCGGGGCGACCGGGTCCTGAGGGAGCGCGACGAGAACACCCTTCCCTCCATCACAGATCGGGTCCAGACCGTGGTGGAAGGCGGCTGGGGCGCCACATGCTCGCCGACCCAGACCCAACGCGACCAACTGGCCCTGGCGGGCCAGCTCTTCGCCGCCGAACTTCCCCAGCTCCGGACCTTGATAGAAGGAGACTTGGCGCGCCTTGAGGCGGCCGCTGAGAGGGCGGGCGCTCCGTGGACACCGGGCCGGTTGCCCGAGTGGACGCCGTAGAACCCGGCGGAGATCGGGTGCGGGCCGCGGCCCTTACCGCGCGAACATGAAACAGGCACTCAAGCGGCCGTCTGGGTTGAGAATCTGGACGCAGACGGGGGTTTCCTTGGGCACCATGGCCTTGAGCGCGCTCCCGCTTTTGGCCACGACTTTGGTGGCGCTCTTGTAGGCCGTAACGGGGACGGGCGTGCCGCCGATGTAGGCGATGCACCCGGGCTTGAACTGAATCCCCGTGACCTTCAGGCGGAAGGGGCTGGTGAGGACGGACACGCGGGTGACCGCGGGGACATCTCCCCCGCCGACGGAAATCGTGAGGGGGCTGCTCACCGCCGTCTGGCTCGACGCGTCGGTCACCGTGAGACTCGCGGCAAAGGTGCCGCTGGCCCCGTACGTGTGGCTGGGGGAAGCCTCCGCCGAGGTTCCGCCGTCTCCGAAATCCCAGGCGTACGTGAAGGGCGCCGTGCCTCCGGCCACGCTGGAGGTGAAGGCCACCGCCAGCGGCGGGGGCCCCGCCGTAGGGATAGCCGAAATCGTCGCCATGAAGGACGAGGCCACGAGAATGCGGAGGTGGTCGTCGGTGGCGGTCTGGCCCCCCGAGTCCGTGACCGTGAAGGTGACGGTGAAATATCCGGGGGTTGCGAACGTGTGGAGCGGATTCTGCTGGGTGGAGCCGGAAGTGCCGTCACCGAAATCCCATTGATAGGAGTAGGGCGCCGTCCCTCCTGATGCCGTCCCAGTAAAATTCACGGGCAAGGGGTAAAGGCCGAAGGTCCTATCCGCCTGGGCTGAGGCGGCCAGGGCACCTGGCCCGAGGACCTTGATAAGAAGGTGGTTGTCCGTGGCCTGGGCGCCCGTGGCATCGGTGGCCACCAAGGCGACGCGGTAGTCACCCACGGCGGTATAGGTGTGGGCGGGGTTCTGCTCGGCGGACGTGGCGGTCCCGTCGCCGAAGTCCCAGGAATAGGTGAAGGGCGCCGTGCCACCGGTCACTGCGGCGCCAAAGGAGACGGCCAGAGGCGCCTGGCCCTGGCTCGGGCTGGCGTTGGCGGTGACGGCATAACCGCTCGTGGCCGTGATGGACAAATGGGTGTCCTTGGAAGTTCCGCCCGTGGAGTCTTTCACTGTGAGAACGGGGTTGAAGGTCCCCGCGGCGTACGAGTGCGTGGGATTCTGAAGGGTGGAATGGGCGGAGCCGTCGGCAAAATTCCAGTCCCACGTATACGGGGGCACGCCGCCCGCCGCCTTTCCCGTGAAGGCCACGGACAGAGGGGCCGTCCCCGAGGTGGGCGCGGCGGCGGCGGTGGCCTGCAGGGCGGAAGGCAACGCGAGGAGATAATCGAAGTTGGCGGCTGGGACGGCGGTGATGGTGTATACCGTAAACGGGGCCGTCCCTGCCTTGTTCACGGGGAAAACCGTCTGGGCGGGGTCGCAGCAGGTCGTGCACGAGGGAACCGTGAAGGTCCCCTGGAGGGTATATCCCGACACGTACGCGTAGGTGAGGGTTCCCGACGTCCGGGACGCCACCGAGCCGTAGGAGGCCACCTGGGCGGCCACGCCAGACGTGGACGATTGGAGCTTCGCATCGTAAGCCTGGTCCACCTCCAGGAGCACGGGACCAGCCGCTCCCGTGGCGCACACGGGCGCCGCGGCGGCCCCCGGCGACACGCCGCCGTAGGCTACGGTGAGGGTGCCGCCCTGGATGAAAAGTTCATAGGCGGGAACGGTGGTCATGAGCAGGAGGTCCCCCGCCTTGAGGTAGAGCCCATCCGTGGCGTCCGCCTGGCCGTCCGTGATGATGACGTTGGTCCCTCCCGCCAGGACGAGCAGCCAGAGGTTGGCCGAGCCGGGATTGCTCAGGGCCGGCGTGAACTGATACTCGTCCCCATCGAGCATTTGGACCGTGGCGTCGCAGCGCCCAGCGGTGTAGGTCACCTCGTAGTACGTCGCCCGTGCCGGAAGAGAACCCAGCACGCACCCAGCCAGGACCAGGAGAGAAAGCCACTTGTGCCTCATCGGTCGCTCCTTCATCTGTCACTAATATATACCTGTCAGGCCGCCGGGGGGCGTTGGAGTATACTTAAGATGGCGCCGGACGTCCGCGCCGCGTGGGAGGGACGCATGAGAAGACCTTGGCTGGCCCTGGGAACCCTGGCCCTTGCGGCGGCACTGTCGTGCTCGCTGATGGCGGTGAAGATCGCCGACATCAAGAAGGACCCGGGGCGCTACGAGAATCAAACGGTGACCGTGAGCGGAAAGGTGAGCGGCGGCACCAAGCTCCCCTTCATGGCCCAGTCCTTCTATCAGCTCGATGACGGCTCCGGTTCCATCATGATCGTGACCCGCAAGGCCCTTCCTCCAGATGGGAAAAAGGTTCTGGTGCGGGGCAAAGTGGAATCGGCCCTGACGATCGCCGGGCAGTCTTACGGATGGGTCATCATGGAGGACGGGAAGTGACCCTTATGGAAACCATCCGGGCGCGGGCCGCACGCGACCTGAAACGCATCGCCCTCCCCGAAGCCGGCGACGAGCGGACCTTTCGGGCGGTCCCGCTCATCCAGGCGGCGGGATCGGCCGTGCCCGTTCTCGTGGGAAAACCCGATCAGGTTCGCGCCCTCGCGGCTCGCCTTGGCATCGCCCTCGACGGCGCCGAAATCCTGGACCCTTCGGAGGCGGCCTTCCAGCGGGAGGCGAGCCGGATCTACCTGGAGCGCAACCGCGCCAAAGGTGCCACCGAGGAGCAGGCCCGCCAGCTGGCCGCCACCCCCCTTTACGCCGCATGTCTGGCGGCGAGGCTCGGGAAGGCCGAGGGGGTCGTTTCGGGGGCGACGCACACGACGGCCGATTCGGTCCGCGCCTATCTCCGGTGCTTCGGACCGGCCCCCGGCATCCGCACCGTGTCCTCCTTCTTCCTCATGATC
>JAKBES010000012.1 GCA_021833665.1 Acidobacteriota bacterium | reverse complement strand
TCTTCCTGGACGCGACCCCGCGGGAGGATGAGGTCTTGCCCACCCTCCAGGGAAGACCGGAGTTTCAAGGCTGGCTCCACGAAGCCGAAGGGATCCCCGCAGACTTGAAGGGCCTCTTGCCCTTGGTCGCCCTGTCTCCCCATCCCGAAGCCGCCCGCGCCCTCGCCATGGAGGGAGTGGCCGCGGTCTCCCTGGACGGGATCTTCGCCCATCCGAAGGGTTGGATGCGAGGCGGCGCGGGAGGAAAGGGCGGCGCCTCGCTCCTCGAACACCAGCGGGAACGGCGCGCGGCGGAGCGGGATCTGGAGGCGGCTCATTCGGCCACGGCGGATGCCCAGGCCGCCCTGGAGAAGGTCCGGGGTGAGCGCGAGGCCTCCAAGCGGGCCCTTGATCTGGCAAGAGCCGCCGAAACCGAGGCGGCCAAGGTGGCCGCCAGTCTCGCCCGGGACGTCGAGGCCCTCGAATCGGAAGGGCGCCGCCTGGAGTCCGCCCGAGAGCTTTTCGAAACAGAGGCGGCCCAAGCCCGTGAGGAGCGATCCACCTGGGAACCGCAACTGGCCGAGATGGCGAGGCTTCTGGAAAAGGCCTCCGCGGAGGCCGCCCGTGTGGACCGCCAGATCAAGGCCGGCGAGACGGCGGCGGAAGCCGCCAAGGCCGCCCAGAACACGGCCCACGAGGCCGTGGCCGACACCCGGTCCGCGTGGAGCGAAGTGAACCAGCGCCTCCAGGCGTGCCGCGACACCCTGGAACGCTCGGGCAAGGCCCTGGAAGACCTCGCCGCGACGGATGCCAGAATCGCCCGCGAGGGAGAGGGGCTCACCGCACGCGTGGCCGCGCTCACCGCCGAGATCACCGAAGGGGACCGGTCCCTCCGCGGCCTCCTCCTGGCCCTCGAGGAGCTGCGGCAGCGCAAGGTCACCTTCGAGCAGGAACTGGAAAACCTCAAGGCAGGCGTGGAAGCCTCCCAACGGCAAGTGAAAGATGCCAGGGAGGCCCTGGAGGCGGCTCGCGAGGAGGTGGCCCGCACCGAAGTGGCCCTGGCCGGAGTGGAGGCGGACTTGCGCAACCTGTCGGAGCGCATGGGGGAGGTCTTCGAGGAGGATCCGGAAGCCCTCGCCCAGGCCTTCTCAGGCGAACCGCCCCTGAGCGACGAGGAGCGCCAAGCGGAGCACAAGGCCCTGGCCCGCCTGGAGGAGCGCATCGCCGAGCTGGGCGCCGTGAACATGCTGGCCAGGGACGAGTACGGCGAACTGGAAAAGCGCTTCGAATTCCTCACGGGCCAGCGAAAAGACCTGGAAGAAGCCGTGGCCAACCTCCAGGACACCATACGCAAAATCAACCGAACCACGAAAGAGCGCTTCATGGAGGCCTTCGAGGCGGTGCGAATCCACTTCGCCCATCTCTTCAAGGAGGTCTTCGAGGGCGGTGAAGCCCGACTGGGATTGCTGGATGAGCAGAACCCCCTGGATACGGGCGTGGAGATCTTCGCCCAGCCTCCCGGGAAGAAGCTCCAGCACATGGACCAGCTCTCGGGCGGCGAGAAGGCCATGGTGGCCATCGCCCTCCTTTTCAGCCTCTTCCGCTACCGTCCCCAGCCCTTCTTCATCTTGGACGAGGTGGACGCCCCCCTGGACGAAGCGAGCGTCCACCGGTTCAACCGCCTCTTGGAGCAGTTCCGCGGCCAGACCCAGTTCATCGTAGTCACCCACAACAAGAAGACCATGGAGATGGCGGAAGTCCTATACGGCGTCACCATGCCTGAAGGGGGCATCTCCCGGATCGTCTCCGTCCGGCTGGCCGAGGTGGAGGAAAAGCTGGGCGTGGGGAAGGCGTGAGGAAGGATGTGGGAATTCGGATTTCGGACCTCGGACTTCGGGCAGGGACAGCCGATCGGCGTGGGAGTTTGTCCGCCCTCACGTCTTCGCGTCCCGCCTCTCGCCTGAGAAACGTAAGGCTTGTCTTCTTCGCCCTCTCCATGGCCGTCCTCGGCCTCGCCGCCGTCGCACAAAACCTTCACGTCTCCACGCGGACGGACCGGACGAGCCTTCGCATCGGCGAAAACCTCACCTTCACCCTGGTCATCTCCGGCGCCAAGTCGGCCATCCCCCAACCGGCCCTCCCCCCTCTCCCAGGGTTCAAGAGCGTGGGGCAATACATGACGCCCGAGTCCACCCCTTCGGGCACGGCCCTCGCTTATCATTACCTCCTCACCCCCACCGATGCGGGCCACATCGCGGTACCCGACTTCGACCTCCGCATCGGGGGGGAGACTTATCCCGTGAAAGGCTTCACGGCGGACGTGGAGACGGCCCCGGGGCGTCCCCAAGGGCGACCTCCCAGCGAGGCGCAGCCCCTGCCAAAGGCGGGCTCGGACCTTCTTCTGTCGGGCTCCCTCTCCGCCTCCCGGGTCTACCAGGGCCAGCCCGTCATCTATACGCTGCACCTCCTCACGAGGCGGTCCGTGCGCGGCCTGGACCTGGTCCAATCCCCTGACTTCTCAGGCTTTCAGCGGGTGGAGGATCCGAACGCCACGGGGAGCCCCACGCGGCAAGCCAACCGGGAAGGGCGAGTCTATCTGGACGTGGTCGTGAAGCGTGCGGCGCTCTTTCCGCTCCGCACGGGACGGCTGGAGGTGGGTCCCTTCACCGCCGACTTGCGACTCGAACCCTCGGGCACCGGTGGCCCTCAGCGCGTGACCGTGACGGGAGGCCAGGCCTCCCTGGACGTTCTTCCGTTGCCTCCGCCGCCGCCGGGCTTCAAAGGGGCCGTGGGAACTTTCCGCCTGGCGAGCGTCACCCCGCCGCCCGCCAGGGCCGATATGGGCCAGCCCTTTTCCCTCGGCCTCCGAATTGAAGGATCGGGCTTCCTCCCGGAGGACCCGCTGGAGCGGCCTTCATCGCCCTTTTTCTCTCCCTATCCTGCCACGAGCGAGGACGAGAGCGCGTTTAGCGGAGGAACTTACCAGACGCAAAGAACCGTGCGGCTCCCCTTGCTGCCCAAGCTGGCGGGAGACGCGCTCCTCCCTCCCGTGCGCTTGGTGTATTTCGATCCCAAGGCACGGGCCTATGAAACCCTGGAGGCAGGCGGCGGAAAAGTTCTGGTGACGGGACAGGCGGCTTCACACCAGGGAGAGGCGAGCTTGGCCCCCCTCATCCGCTTTCCCCGTCCGGGCCCTGCTCCCAAGCGGCCCATGGCTCCGAGCCTTTTCTGGTCGCTGCTGGCCCTGCCTTTCGTGGTGAACCTCCTGCTGGGCGCGGGTTCGGCTCTCTACAAGACCTTCCTCCTGGCCCCCGAAAAGGCGCGGGCGAGGGCCCTCGCCCGCCAGGCCAGGCGCGGCCTCCACCACGCACGGCGCTCTATGGACGTGCGCAAGGCCGACGCGTTCCACGACGCCCTGAGCTCGGCGCTCACCGCATCTCTGGATCTGCTCACGGCGCGCGCCACGGGCGGCCTGAGCCGGGGACAGCTCCAGGAGGCCTTAGCCGCCGCGGGGATGAAGGAGGAGGACGTGACGGGCGTTCTGGACCTTCGGGAGGACATCGAGACGGCCCGCTATGCCCCCGAGCGTCCCACCCGGCAGGACCTTCAGGCTCGATATGAGCAGGTCGCCAGGCGGGCCAAGGAGATGGAATCATGAGCCTCCGTCTCAAGAAACCGCGCGCCTCCCGAAGGCGCCGCCTTCTCGTCCTGGCCGCCGCCTTCGTCCTCCTGTTCATGTGCATCCCCTCGGCCACCTTCTCGGGTGACGCCTCCACCCTCCTGGCCGCCCGCGCGGCGGAGGCTTACGACCAAGGGCACTATGAGGAGGCGGCCCAGCTCTACGAGCGGCTCACGGTCTCGGGAGACGACGGAGGCGAGACCCGATACGACCTGGGCAACTGCTACCTCAAGGCGGGCGACTTGGGGCGCGCCATCCTGGAGTACCGGCGGGCCCTCAAATTCTCCCCCGGGCTGGACCTCGCGGAGCGCAACCTGGCCGTGGCCCGGCGCCTTCTCCCGGCCCGGGTGGCCCCGTGGCAACCCTCACCGTGGGAAGCGTTCATCGCCTCGGTGCCCTTGGGTCTTCTCCAAGGGCTGCTGCTGGGATGTTCCCTTCTGGGGAACGCGGCCCTCGCCTTCGTTCTCCTGGGCCCGGCGGGCCGAGGACGGAGGGCCGCCTCGGGGTTCCTTGTGGGAGCCTTCGCGTGCGCCCTCCTTCTCGCGGGGACGTTGGCCTACGCCCTCACCATCCTCCCCTCCCACCGGCCCGCGGTGATCCTTCAGCCCGCACCCGTCTACGCCTCCCCCGAAGGGAAGGGCGCCCCGCTGGTGACCCTGCCACCCGGCTCGGAGGTGATCTTGGCCGCACGCGCCGGCGACCGGGCCCTGGTGATTTGGGGTGAAGGGCGCGGCTGGACCGCCGCCCCGGACGTGGAAACGCCGTGATGAGCCCCCGCGCGAGGCGCTGGGCGGCCCTCGGTGCGGCGGTAGCCTGTGCCGCGGGAGGGGCCCTCGCCTTCTATTTCTTCCGTCCAAGCCCCCGGCCTCCGGCTCCCGTCGCCGCCGCCCCGGCCAAGCCTCCTCCGGCCGTCTCCTCTCAGGCTCTCGTACCCCCACCCCCCCCCGCACCCACCGTAGCCCCTCGCGCCCAGATAGTGTCCTGGACCGGCCTGCAGATTGCCACCTGTGAGAGCGATCTGCGGTTCGATCCCATGGTGACGCCCGTCCTGGGGCGGCTGGACCAGGACCTCCTGGCGGCCGTGAAGGACCTGAAGGACGCCTCGGGCCTGTTTCCCGTGGCGGAGGATCGCGTGTCCTTCGTGCCCGTCTCCCGCACGGAGGCATCCTTCCGCGAGGCCTATGCAGCCGCGCCTGCGGAGGGCGGGGTGCGGGTGGAGGTGCCCTTGGAGCCCCTGGTTCTGGCCTGGTGGCCGTCGCGCCAGGTTTTGGCCTCGGCTCTCGCGGAGGCCATCCTCCTCCAGGAAGTCCCGAGGTACGCGCAGGCCCCGGCCTGGCTCCGCCACGGCATTGCTCTTTATTTGTCCCGGTTCGGCCCTACTTACGCCAACCGCGCGGTGCTGGACAGCACCCTGCCGCCGGCCCAGCTCGTGCGGCCCCTGGAGGAAGCGGGCGATCTGGCCTGGTTGGACGGCTACTGGGCCGTCCGGGCGCTCTCGGCCCGAAGAGGAGATGAGGCTGTGAAGCGCTGGGTGCAGCGGATGTTCGAAGGCAGGACGTGGACCGAGGCTCTCCTGGACGCCTCGGGCGAGACGCCGCAAGCCTTTCAGGAAAAATACATGGCGCGGGCCACCGCTCGTCTTCGGGACCGGTGCGCCAACCGCCAGGCCGTGGCCGACGCCGTAGCCCTCCTGCGCCTTCAGAAGGAAGGGGAGGCGGCGGCGCTGCTGACGACCTTCGTCCAGAACAACCCCCTGGACCTCTACGCGGGCAATGCCAAGTACTTCCTCAACTACGCCAGGTTCCGCCTGGGCGATTACGAGGACGCCATCAACGGGTTCACGGACCTTCTGGTGAATGATCCCGCGACCACCACGTGGCAGGGCAAGGCCCACTATTTCCTGGGGCGCGCTTACCAGCTCGCCGGGTACCGGCCCCTTGCCCTGAAGGAGTACATGCTCGCGGCCCTCGACCCCGACAGCGCCCTCCTCCGGAAGCTCGCCAGGCAGCACCTGGCGGAGGTGGAGGAGTGAGCCATGGAAGATGAGGAGTGAGGAGTGAGGAGTGAGGAGAATCGGAACAACACGCCCATCGTGATCGGCCTCACGGGACCCAACGCGGCGGGCAAAGGCGAGGCCGCCGCGGCCTTCCAGGCCCGAGGCTTTTCCTGCCACAGCCTCTCCGACGTGGTGCGCGAGGAGGCGGCGCGGCGCGGCCGAACCACCGGGCGCGACGACCTCATTCTCACGGGCAACGAGCTTAGGCGCGAACGCGGGCCGGGGGTCCTGGCCGAGCTTACGGTTCCCAAACTGGGCGTGCGGGACCTCGTGGACTCCATTCGAAACCCGGCGGAGGTGGAGGTGCTGAGGCGCGTTGGGGGATTCGTCCTCCTGGGCGTCACGGCATCCCCCGAGGTGAGGTTCGCCCGCGCCCTGAATCGCCATGGGCGGGGCGATGCCCTCTCCAGCCTGGAGGCCTTCCTCGCCAAGGAGGCGGAAGAGAACTCGTCCGATCCGGCGGCCCAGCGGCTGAGCGCCACCTTCGCCCTGGCGGACCTCGTGGTCGTGAACGACGGCACGATTCAGGATCTGCGTGAAAAGATCGGCGCGGTCCTGCTTGACCTGGAGGGGGAGGACGCCGGGTAAGCACAGCCGGCGCCCCGAACCCGCGGAGGAAGGTGGCCATGGCCAAGCGCACGCTTCATATCCCGGCGAACATGGCGGGCCTTCGCCTGGACCAGGCCCTCACCGCTTTGGTTCCGGACCTGAGCCGGCGGGGCGCCCGAGCCCTCATTCAAGCGGGAGCCGTGTATCTGGGGGGGCGGCGCTGCCGCACGGCCTCCAAGTTCGTACAGGCGGGCGTGCAGGTGGGGCTTGAAGAGAGCCTTCACCGGCGGCAACGCGCCGCTCTCGTGGACATCAGCATCCTGTGGGAGGGAGAAGGGATCCTGGCCCTGGATAAGCCTGCGGGTGTCCCCTTTGCCCCCACGCGATCGGCCGTAGAGGGAAGCGTCCTTCACGCCCTGGCCCGTCGCCTGGGAAGGCCCATGAACCAGCTCCATCCCGTCCACAGGCTCGACACGCCCACCTCCGGAGTGGTGCTCGTGGCCCTCACGGCCAAGGCCGCGGGTTTTCTGGGGGACGCCCTCGTGCAGGGCCGCGTGCGCAAGACCTATCTGGCTTGGGCGGCAAGTACACCGGGCCCTCCCGAGGGAGAATGGACATGGCCCCTCTCCAGCGTGGAGGGGGGGCGCGTCAGAGTGGACGTGGACGGCCGCCCGGCCACGAGCCTCTACCGTATCCTCGACACCCGCGGCGGCGAAAGCCTCCTTGAACTCAGACCCCTCACGGGCCGCACCCACCAGCTCCGAGCCCACTGCGCCGCCGCCCGGTGCCCCATTGTAGGTGACAAGGCATACGGCGGCCCGCTCACGGCCCACCGAGCCCTCCTCCACGCGTGGCGGATCGTCTTCCCTCTGCCCGGCGGCGGCGAGCAGGCCGTCGAGGCGCCCGTGCCGGAGGACATGAAGAGGGAGCAGCTAGCAGGGAGCAGGTAGCCGGGAGACGGGAGCGAAGAGGCGAAACGCAAGACGCGTGAGCCTACAGTACCTAACCCCGCTTCCTCAATCCGCACTCTCCTTTCCGCCTATCGCCTTGTTCCAAGACAGTCATGGCACTCGGGTGGGCAGCGTTTTCCCCCGCTTTCCGCTTCCCGCTTTCCCATTTCCGAATCCCGCCTGCCGCTTCCCATCTCCCCGGCCCCCTGTTACCCCGTCATCCCTCCCGCATCTTGGAGGGTGTTCCCGAGCCTCGGAACGCGCTATATTGGATCAAGTGAAACCGCCATGATGCTTTAAGGGGGAACCATGAACGGAACCAAACCCGTCTTGTGGGCCGCGGCGCTGGCGCTGGCCCTCGGGGGATTGAACGCGGCAGCGCAGGTCCCCGCCCCGGACCCGGCCCCAGCCCTCGGCCCGGCCGTCACCGTGACGATCGACGAGGCCATTTCGCGGGCCAAGGCCAACAACGCCCTCCTCCAGGCGGCCCGGGCCGACGTCCAGGCCAAGGAGGGCCAGTTCAAGGAGGCCCGGTCGTACTTCCTCCCCAACCTGTCCTTCTCGGAGAACTACAGCCGCACCAACAATCCCGTCTACGTGTTCATGGGCAAGCTCACGCAGGCCAATTTCGGCATGCAGGACTTTTACATCCCGAGCCTCAACAATCCCGAGCCGCTCACCAACTTCCAGTCCCGCGTGGAGGTGACCTTCCCCCTGTTCACGGGCGGCAAGCTGACGGCGGCCTACAGGGCTACCAAGCTCGGCATCGACGCGGCCCGCAGCGAGGGAGACTTCGCCGAGGCGAGCGTGGTGAAGGGCGTCACCGAAGCCTTCTACGGGAGCCTCCTGGCCCAGCAGGCCGCGGGGGTCATGCAGGAGGCCGTGAAGACTGCACAGGCCCATCAAAAGCAGGTGGAGGCCATGTACAAGCAGGGCCTCGTGCTGGATTCCGACCTCCTCCGCATCCGGGTCTTCGCCGCCGACATGGCCCAGCAGGCCTCGGCCAGGGCCGCCGATGCCCAGGTGGCCCGCGCCTATCTGGGGTACGCCATGGGCACGGAGCAGGACGTGGACCCGAAGGGGGACTTCACCCTGCCGGCGGCGGATCTCCCCCCCCTCGAGGAGGCCGAGAAAGCCGCCCTGGAGGGACGGGGAGACCTCAAGTCCATGGCCCTGCAAACCCAACAGGCGGAGCAGGGGGTCAAGATGTCCCGGGCCGATTACTGGCCGCAGGTGGGCGTCATGGCGGCCTACGAGCAGGACACCCAGCGCTGGACGAAAGCGGCGTGGGGCGACAACTGGATGCTCGGCGTTCAGGTGAAAATACCGATCTTTGACGGCGGGGCCCGCGCGGGCCGCGTGGAAACGGCCCGCGCCCAGCAGTTGCAGGCCCAGCAGGCCCTCCTGGATTTGCAGCAGAAGGCCCGGGTGGAAGCCAAGGCCGCGTGGCTGCGCGCCAAATCCGCCGCGGAGCGGGTAGCCGTGACCACGGATTCCGAGGCCCAGGCGAAGGAGAACCAGCGCATCGTGGCTCTTAGGTACAACGAGGGGCTCGCTACGATCACGGACCTTCTGGACGCGGACATGGCCCTCACCAGCGCGTCGCTGACCAGGGCCCAGGCCATCCATGACGAGATCGTAGAGCGCGCGCGCCTTACTTGGGCGATGGGGAAGTGATGAACCGGGAGCAGGGAGCAGAGAGCGGGGTGTGTTGGCCCCCTCCCCGTTCCCCGCTCCCCGATTCGGCCAGATCTTTGGGAGTCGAGGGATGAAGAAAGCACTTATGATCCTTACCGGGATGGCCGCCCTTCTCGCGCTCACGGCGTGCGGGCACAAGGTGGAGCAGCGGGAGGCCGGGCCCAAAGTGCCCGTGCAGGTGGTGGCCGCGGCGGAGCAGAACCTGCCCTCGGCGGAGGAGTTCGTGGGCAACATCCGCAGCAGGCAGGCCGTGGTCATTTCCACCAAGATGATGGGCCGGGTGGTGAGGTTCTTCGTGGAGGAGGGCCAAGCCGTCACCAAGGGCCAGCCCCTCGTGGACGTGGACGCCTCCGAGGCCCAGAGCGCCTACGCCCAATCCAAGGCGGGGGTGGACGCCGCCGACGTGGCCGTGCGGAACATGGAGCGGGATCACGAACGCTTCAAGAGCCTGTACGAGCAGAAGGCCGTCACCAAGCATCAGCTCGAACAGGTGGAGATGGGCCTGGCGTCGGCCAAGGCCCAGAAGGCCCAGGCCGAGGCGGGACTCAAGATGTCCGGGACCCTCCTGTCTTACGGCAAGATCCTGGCCCCGGACGCGGGCATTATCACCAAGAAGTGGATGGACGCGGGCAACATGGCGTTCCCCGGTGCCCCCATCCTCACCCTGGAAAACCCCAAGGACCTGGAGATCTCCGTATCCGTGTCCGAGGACAAGGCCCGCCTCATCAGCCCGGGCCAGCAAGCCCAGGTCACCGTGGACGCCCTGGGCAAGACACTCACCGTGCCCGTGACGGCCGTGGTGGGCGCCTCCGATCCCATGACGCGCACCTCCACGGTCAAGCTCTCCATCCCCGACGGGTCGGGCCTGGCGCCGGGACAGTTCGCCCGCGTGCGCTTCGGCAGCCTCGCCTTCAAAGCCCTCGCCGTGCCCGCCGCCGCCCTCCAGACGGAGGGACAGATGGACGGCGTCTTCGTGGCGGACCAGGCGGGGCTGGCGCGCCTTCGCTGGATTCAGACGGGTGCCCGTGGGGAAGGCTTGGTCCAGGTCATGGCGGGCCTCAATCCCGGGGAGCGGGTCATCGTCCCCGTGCCCCCGGGCCTCAGTGACGGACAGCCCGTGGAGATCACGGCCTCCAGCGCCGAGGTGAAGCCATGATCAAGGTCGGACCCTCGGGCCGGATCGCGCACTACTTTCTGAACAACCGGCTCACCCTCCTCTTCATCATCACGGCCCTCATCGCGGGCGTCTTCGCGGTGATGATGACGCCCCGGGAGGAGGAGCCGCAGATCAAGGTCCCCATGGTGGACATCTTCCTTCCCATGCCAGGCGCCTCGCCGCAGGAGATCGAGCAGCGCGTGGTGACGCCCATGGAGAAGCGCATGTGGGAGATTTCCGGAGTGGAGTACGTCTACTCCACTTCCTCGGCCAACATGGGCATGGTTATCGTCCGATTCAAAGTGGGAACCGACGCCGACTCGGCCGTTCTCAAGATCTACGACAAGGTGGCCGGGAGCATCTACGACGCCCCGCAGGGGGCCATGATGCCCCTCATCAAGCTGCACGGTATCGACGACGTGCCCGTCCTGGCCCTGACCTTGTGGGGCAAGGGCTACGACGCCTACACCCTGACGCGCCTGGGCCACGAACTGGAGATGCAGCTCCGGGCCGTGCCCGACGTGGCCCAGGTGGACGTCATCGGAAGCCAGGAGCGAGAGGTGCGCGTGGTCCTGGATCCGGTGCGCATGGCAGCCCACGGCGTGAACCCCCTCTCCATCGCCCAGTCGCTCCAGGCCTTCAACTCCCGGCTGCCGGCCGGAAACCTGGTGAAGGACAACAACGAGATCCGCCTGGAGGTGGGCTCCTGGCTGAAGAGTAAGAGCGACGTTTCCTCCGTCCTCGTCTCCTTCGCCAACGGCCACCCCGTCTATCTGGGCGACGTGGCGCGCATTGAGGACGGCCCGCCCGTTCCGGGCCAGTACGTCCTCTTCGGCGTGGGCCCCGCGGCGAGCGAGAAGGGCATCGCCAAGGACGCCCACGGGCAGTACCCCGCCGTCACCATATCGGTGGCCAAGCGGCCGGGGGTGAACGCCTCGGCCCTGAACGAGCTGCTGCTCGCAAAAGTGCACGGGCTCAGGGGAAACCTTTTGCCCTCGGACCTGAACGTCACGGTGACGCGCGATTACGGCAAGACGGCCGCTGAAAAATCCAGCGAACTCATCAAACACCTCATCCTCGCCACCCTCGCCGTGGTCCTCCTCATCGGCTTCATGCTGGGCTGGAAGGAGTCCCTCGTGGTGGGCATTGCGGTGCCCGTCACCCTGGCGCTCACGCTCCTCATCTACTACCTGAGCGGGTACACCTTGAACCGCGTCACCCTTTTCGCCCTCATCTTTTCCATCGGCATCCTCGTGGACGACGCCATCGTGGTGGTGGAGAACATCTACCGCCACTTCACCATGCGAGACGGCCGGAGCCTCACCCGCAAGGCCATCGAGGCCGTGGACGAGGTGGGCAACCCCACCATCCTGGCCACCTTTACGGTCATCGCGGCCATCCTCCCCATGGCCTTCGTGCGCGGCATGATGGGGCCCTACATGCGGCCCATCCCCGTGGGTGCCAGCGCCGCCATGCTCATCTCCCTGGTGGTGGCTTTCATGGTGTCGCCCTGGGCCGCCTTCCGCCTCCTCAAGTCCCACGCCCAGAACCAAGAGGGGAACGAGGAGAAGAGCCGGCACGGCGTCATGGACAAGCTCCTTCTAACGTATCGCAAGATCATGACCCCCCTCACCCATGACACCCGCAAGGGAGTGATCTTCCTCATCGTCACCGTGGTCCTCCTTCTGGCCTCCGTGTCCCTGGTCATCTTCAAAGTCGTGAAAGTGAAGATGCTGCCGTTCGACAACAAGAGCGAGTTCCAGGTCATGGTGGACATGCCCCAGGGAACCCCGCTGGAGGAGAGTCTCCGGGCGGCTCAGCAGCTCGCCCAGAAACTGACCCAGATGAAGGAGGTCACGGACTACCAGATCTACGCCGGCACCTCCGCGCCCATCACGTTCAACGGCCTGGTGCGTCACTACTACCTGCGCCGCCAGCCCTTCTCCGCCGACATCCAGGTGAACCTCCTTCCCAAGGGGGAGAGGTCCCTCCAGAGCCACGATCTGGCGAAGGAGGCCAGGAACCTGCTCCTGCCCCTGGCCAACGAACTCGGCGTCAAAATGAAGGTCATCGAGGTGCCCCCGGGGCCGCCCGTCCTTTCCACTCTCGTGGCCGAGGTGTACGGCCCCAAGCTGGACGGGCAGCTTCAGATAGCACGCGACATTCTGAAGATGTACAAGGAGACGCCCGGCGTCGTAGACGCGGACATCTACGCCGTGGAGCCCCAGACCCAGATCGACCTCCAGGTGGATCCCAAGAAGGTGGCCGCCGCCGGCCTGAGCATTATGGAGGTGAGCAACGCCGTCTCCATGGCCGTCCACGGAGCCCCCGCTGGCCTGGCCCACATGCCCCGGGAGCGGGAGGCGGTACCCATCCTCCTTCAGATGCCCCGGGCCGCCCGCACGGACCTGGCCTCCCTCTCGTCCCTCCAGATCCAGAACCGGCAGGGCACGCTGGTGCCCCTCTCCCAGCTCGTGACGCCCGTGACGGGCACCATTCCGCAGGAGATCTATCACAAGAACCTCCAGCGGGTGGTCTACGCCGTGGCCGACGTGGCGGGGGCCATCGAGAGCCCCGCCTACGCCATGTTCAAGCTCAACACCCTCATGGACAAACTCAAGCTCCCCGACGGAACCACGGGGCTCAGGCGCCTCTACACCGAGGCTCCGCTGTTGACGGACCACTACACCATGAAGTGGGACGGCGAGTGGCAGATCACCTACGAGGTCTTCCGGGACCTGGGAGTGGCCTTCGCCCTGGTCCTCATCCTCATGTACATCCTCATCGTGGGATGGTTCAAGAGCTACCTCACGCCGCTGGCCATCATGGCGCCCATCCCGCTGTCCCTGGTGGGCATCATCCCCGCCCACGGCCTCATGGGGGCCTTCTTTACGGCCACCTCCATGATCGGGTTCATCGCCCTGGCGGGCATCGTCGTGCGCAACTCCATCCTCGTGATCGACTTCGCCGAGATGAAGATGCGCCAGGGCATGCCTCTTAAAGACGCGGTGGTGGAGGGCGGCGCCGTCCGCTTCCGGGCCATGCTCCTCACGGCCCTCGCCGTGGTGGTGGGCTCATCGGTCATGCTGGCGGACCCCATTTTCCAGGGCATGGCCATCGCCCTCATGGCGGGAGAAGTGGCGAGCACGTTGCTTTCCTGGGGCGCCATCCCCATCCTGTACGTGCTCTTTTACGGCGACAAGCCGCCGGTCCACGACGAGGACTTCGAGGAAGAGGAATAGATTTCACAGGGAGGCGGTGAGGCAGTGAGCAAATTAGCTTGCTCCGGGAAACAGAATCTCACCGTCTCATCGCCTCACTGTAAGCGTCTTTTGGGAGCGGGAAAATGAAGATGCTCTTTCTGGTCACGGACAGCGAGTACGAGCCGCACTGCATGAACACGCTGAGGGAAAATGGGGTAACGGGCTACACGGTGATCCCTGAGGTCTTCGGCGCGGGACGAACGGGGTCCAAGATGGGCGACCGCGTCCATCCGGGCGCCTCCATGGTCATCATCGCCGTGGTGCCCGACGAAGTGATCCCCGGCCTCATGGAGTGCATCCAGGGATGCATCGCCGACAAGCGATTCTGTCCCACCACGCACGCGTGGGTCCTCCCCGTGGATGCCGCCTTGCACGCGGAGTAAGTAAATCGAGGAGGCGCCGGCGCCTTTTTGTGGCGGAGGACCCATGAGCAGCCACGGGACCACCCTGCTGTACGCCCTCGCCCTGGTCTCGGCGGTGCTCCACATTCGCGCCGAGTATGCCGGTCCCCGCTGGGTGGTTTACCTCTGCAAACCCATGACAACTGGGCTGATTCTTCTGGCGGCCGCCCTCGGCCCCGCACCCGGCGGTTCCGTGTACCGGGCCGCCATCCTGGTGGGTCTCGCCTTCTCCCTGGCGGGAGACGTCTTTCTCATGCTTCCCGGGGACCGCTTCTTGCCGGGGCTGGCCAGCTTCCTGGCCGCCCACTTGTGCTACATCGCCGCCTTTTCCTCCGGCACCCGCTTGGGTCTGTCACCTTGGACGACGCTGCCGCTCGTGCTCTACGGAGCCCTTCTCCTCCCCATCCTCTGGCCGCACCTCGGCCCCATGAAGGGACCCGTTCTCATTTACATGGCCGTGATCCTGGCCATGGCCTGGCGCGCCCTCTCCCGCTGGGAACAGGTGGGCGGAACCGGCACCCTGCTGGCCGCCATGGGAGCCCTCCTCTTCGTGGCCTCCGACTCGTCCCTGGCCCTCGACCGGTTTCGCAAGCCCTACCCCAGCGCCCAGCTCCTCATCATGAGCACCTACTACGCCGCTCAAGGCCTCATCGCCCTTTCGGTTTGAGGCTCCCAGGCTCGAGCCTAGGGGGGCACGGCCGCACCGTGTCTTCCGCCGGCAACCGGCAGGCGGTAGCCGCCGACAGGGGTTTGTAGAGCAGGAAGTTAAGGAGGTTGTCCCGGAAGGTCCAGTTGTTCACCAGGTCCATGTGCTTCTCGCAGATGAAGCCGGACATCGCGTAGGGCAAGTCCGTGTGGGGCTCGCACAGCGTATTGGCGGGCACTTCGGCCAAGAGGCTCGATTTGGTCACGTCGCCGTCGCCGGGCCCGTAGTAGAGGCGCCAAAGATCCACGCCCTTCACCCGGTTCCTCACGTCCTCAGGATCGCGCCGCACCGCCCAGCGGCTATTCTCAGCCTCCACCACCAATCCCCGGAGGGTCGGCGTGCAGTCCCCGCCCAGCAGGAGCGTTTGGACGGAGGCGGGAACGGGGCCGGCCTCCAGGGCCCGGTGGAAGGCCGCGGCCCTTTCCAGCAGCAGGCCAAAGTGGGGTTGCAGCTCCCGCAGGTACGCCTTGGCCTCCTCGCCGCTCGCCCCCGGATGGGCGGCTTGGTAACGGCGGAGGATTCCCGGCTCGTTGGCGGGATTAAAGATGCCCCAGCGTTCCCGTCTCCAGGTTTCGATATCGTAGATGTCCAGCGGCACCGGCACTCCGCCCGCCGTGCGGAGCACCTGTTCGGAGGGCGAGGGCATGAGTTCGATCATGGAAGGCATGGTGGCTAGAAGGTCGGGGTGAATGCGCGCGAGCCCCACGCGCTTGCCATCAATGAGGGCCAACAGCGCCCCGGCGGAGCCCATGTTCGGCGTGCCGAGCATGATGAGCTTCCTCACGTTGGCGGCGCCGGCGTAGGTGGGCACGGGGTTCTTCTCGTCCAGCACGTTGCGGCCGCCGTAGAGGATGTAGTAGCGCGCCACGAGCCCTCCCATGGAGTGGGCCACGATGTCCACCTTGAGGGAGGGGTCGTGGTAGCGCTCCTGGATGGAGGCGATGAACGCGGCGAGGCGCCCCGCGTTGTCGGCGCAGCTCAGGCGCCAGTCGTAGGCGAAGGGGAAAAACGGCGCGGGGGGCGCGGGGCCCGGCCGGGTCACCATGGTGTAGCCGCCCATTTGGGTCAGGGTCTCCACGATGCCGGCATACACGTCCCTCCCCCCGATCTTCTTGATGGAGGCCACGGGCACCAAATCCGTGGTCTGGCCCGGCTCGATAGGCAGGGCGAGCCGCATGTCCGCCGTGCCTTGCAAGAGATCCCTGAGTTTGCCCCAGAGAACTTTCCCATTGCTGGGATTGACGATCTCCGAACCCATGAGGCCGTGGATCCCCACCAGCGGAGGCCGCCCCTCCTTCTGGCTCGCCCAGTCGTGATAGAGGAGCGCCAGGTCCGGCTCGCGGTGCGCGCACCCGGAGGCGCCCAAGAACAGGAGGCAGAGGCCGATGAACCATCGAGGCCCTCTTGCCGCGCGGCCCCGAACCAGGCCTGGCGCACTGCTCCTCATTTCGGCCCCTCCTTCACCCTGCCCAGCTTTGCCATTAGGGTATCACGAAGGCCACGCGGACCGATTCCATGCCGGGATTGTGGGTAGCCACCCCGCCGTTGGAGTAATGAAAGAGCCCGAAGGCCAGGCCATAGCCCCTTCTCAACTGATAGCACGCTTCAAGGCCCGACCAGAATTCCAGGTGGCTCCCGAGGTCGAAGTAACGGTCCGAGAAACAGCCCGGATCCGAGGTCAGGGAGAGGCTCCACGGGTCGAAAAGGGTGTACCGGAGAGTCAGGTTAAGCCCCGCGTAGTTCTCGATCGAACTCACCTCAAGGGCCCCGCCGAACCCCAGCGAGAGCTTTCCCCAAGATTGAAAGACGTGCCTGATCTCCAGAGACCCGTATAGGTGCCGGTTCTGGTTCCGCACGTTGCCCACGGCGGGCCCCACCAGCACGAAGGTCTCTTGCGCCAAGACCGGGCAGTTCACGACGAAAAGCACGGCCATGACGACTCTCTTCATTCTCGCCACGATCAACCTCCATTCACCCCCGCCGGCTCAGGTGATCCACCCGGCGGCGCCCAGAAGCGCCCCCGCCGCCAGCGGGAAGACGGGGTGCACCTTCAACCTCAGGAGCAGCACGAGGGCCAGCGCCATGAGGGCCCAGCCCGGAAGGCCGTGGAGAACCGAGGGGCCGAGGAGGAAGGCCGCTCCCACAATGAGGCCCGCCACGGCGGGTGAAACGCCCGCGAGGAAGTCCTCGAAGCGCTCGTTGCCCTTGAAGCGTCCGTAGCCCATCGTGAGCACCGTCATGAGGGCCATGGCGGGGGCGAAGAGCGCCACGGTGGCGGCGAGGGCGCCCGCGACGCCGTGCAGGTGGTACCCGGCGAAGGTGGCGAGCACGGCGATGGGGCCGGGCGTCAGGTTGCTGATGGCCACGCCGTCTAGGAATTCGCGGTTGTCGAGCCAGTGGAGCTGGGTTACGAGCTTCTGGTGGAGGATGGGGATCAGGACGAAGCCGCCCCCGAAGAAGACGAGACCCATCTTGAGGAAGGTCCAGCTCAGAGCCGCCAGCCCCACGCCCCCTCCGGCCGCCGGAGCCGCCGCGGCGGCGGGGAGCTGCGCGAGCTTGGGGGAGAAGGCCACTCCGGCCACACCGGGGGCCGCCCGCTCCCTACGGCCCGCGCTCTTGGAGGAGCCGGAGCCCCCGAACCGGGAGCGGCCCAGCACGAGACCCAGCACGCCAGCCGCCGCCAGCACGTAGACGGCGTTGATCTTGAGCAGCGAGAGCGCCAGGGCCAGCAGGGCCACCACGGCGGCGGGCCAGCGCCGGAGGGCCTTGCGCCCCAGGGACCAGGCGGCGGCCAGGATGAGGGCGATGACGACCGGGCCGACGCCCCTCACCGCCGCCTGCAGGGACGGAATGCTGTGGTAGGCGAAGTAGAGCCAGGAGAGGACGATGACGATGAGAACCGAGGGCGCCATAAAGGCCGTCGCACAGAGGAGCCCCCCCAACGGTCCGAAAAGCCTGCACCCCACGAAGAAGGCCGTGTTCACGGCGAAGGGGCCCAAGAGCTGGCCGAAGCCCACGCCGTGCAGAAACTCCTCATGGGAGATGACACGGCGCTTGCGCACCAGCTCGCGCTCCATGAGGGCGATGTTGGCCATGCCGCCCCCGAAACCGATGGCGCCGATCCACAGGAATTGCGCAAGAAGTCCTGGAAGAGGGCGTCCGGACCACCCGGCGGAGGCATCCATCCGGGGCTTGGGCGAGCTGCCGGCTTTCACTTCCTGCCTGCTCATTCGCCGCTCACGTGCCACGACGGGAAGATCCATTGAAGCTGGACTCGGACCACGTCGCCGTGGGTCCTGGGCCAGGTGGTGGTGGGATGGCTGTAGTCGCAGGCGAGACGCAGGGAGGTCTTGGGTACGTCCACCGTGACGCCGGCGGTCCAGAGATCCTGGCTGGCCACGTCGGGTTCGTGGACGTCCGGCGTGAAGGCCTCGTAGCGCAGGGCGAGGATGATCTGCCGGACCGGCAGGTAGGCCACCTGGCCGTAAGCGCCGTGGGCGGAGATTTCGCTGCCCCTCGACGGCGAAAGCCACGTTCTGAACACCTCGACCTGCCCCCGAACCTTTCCGAAGCTCGCTTCAGCGAAGACGTTGAAGCGGCTGTCACGCCCGGCGAAGTGGCTCGTGAGCTTGGGACTGACGCCCGGGAACTCTGCGGAGAGGTTCAAGTCGCTGTCGTGCCGGTCCGAGGCGGCCAGGCCCGCCCGCCAATGCCAGGCGGATCCGTCCGCCCCTCCTTTTCCGCCGTAGCTCAGGCGAGCGACGCCCAGGGGACCGTTTCCCATCGGGTTCATGTTGGCCCCCTCGCCCTGGAAGAAGCCGACGGACAATGAGAAGCCCCCCTTCGTCCAGTCGCCCTCCACGCCCCGGTCGCGCGCGAAGCTCTTGCCCAGGTTGCCGTTCACCACCATGCGATTGGTCACGTCGGTGCGGTCCACGAGGTCAAGTTTCCAGTCGGGCTCGAAGCGTTCGGGGCCGAAGGGGGGCACGAACTGGCCGAGCTTAAACACCAGAGCCTTGGCCGCGGGAATCACGACGTAGGCGTCCTGGAGGTAGATCTGGTCGTCGGTGGAGCTTTGGAGGTTCGTTTTGTAGATGAACTGGAGGTGGTAGTGGATTCCCTCCGATGGCCCTCCGTCGAGCATGAGTTTCAGCCTGCGGATGGCCCACGTGTCGTCGCCTTGGCTGGGATCGGTGTAGCGGATCTGAACGTAGGAACTGAGCACGGGAAGGTAGGGCGAGGGAGCCGGCGCCCCATCCGCCAAGGCCGCCAGCGGCAGCCAGAAGAGCATCACCGCCCAACCGCGCCAAGCCGGCCTCAATGCCCGCCGTGCCCGCGACGGAGCAAGCGTGAATAGTGAGGAGGAGAGGAGGGGAGGATGGCTCTCATGCACGCCGCCTTTCTTCTCCCTTCCTCCGCGTCTCCCTGTGAAAGGCCCTTGGAGTCCGAGGCGGATTCGCCCTCTCATGCGTGGTCCTCCCACTGGCCGAGCAGGCCTGTCTCCCCGCACCCGGCCACTTCGGGCTCCAGCGTGGCGTGGGTGACCTCCCACTCTTCGTGAAGCAGGTCCTTGATCTGATCGAAGAGCGCTTCGATGGCCGCGCCGTCCATGTTGCTTTCGAGCGTCACGTGGGCGGTGAGCAGACGCTGGCCTGGGCCGTTCTGCCAAAGGTGAACGTGGTGGAGCCGCGCGGCGGGAAAGGCGCGGCTCACGCCCGCCACGACCGCCTCCAAATCCACGTCCTGGGGCACACCCTCCATGAGCGTGGAGACCGTCTCCCAGACGAGCGACAGGGCGCTGCGCAAGACCGCCAGGCCCACCAGGAGCGCCGCCGCCGGATCCACGTAGGGCCCAACACCCGTGTGGGCCAGGAGGGCGGCGATCACCACGGCGAGGGAGGCGAGGGCGTCCTGGGCCATGTGGAGGAAGGCGCTGCGCACGTTGAGGTCGTCCTTCTCGTGGTGCTTCAGCAGGAAGACCGACCCCACGTTGGCAAAGAGTGCCACGAGCGCCACCGCGAGCATGAGCCCCTGCTGGACCGGCTCGGGATGGAGCAAGCGCACGAAAGCTTCCCTCGCGATGAGCACGGTCACGGCGATGAGGACCGCCGCATTGGCCAGCGCCGCGAGCACCTCCGCCCGCTTGAAGCCGTAGGTGTGGCGGGCGGTGGGCGGGCGGCGGCCGAAGCGCCGGGCCCAGAGGGCCAGCACAACGGCTGCCACATCGCTCAGGTTGTGGGCCGCGTCCGAAAGCAGCGCAAGGCTGCCCGAAAAGAGGCCGCCGAAGAATTCCGTCAGCGTGATGGCCCCGTTGAGGGCCGCGCTCGCCCAGAGCCTCAGGTCCATGGAGCCGTTCTCGGGGATCTCGTGGTTGTGGCTATGGCCCATGACCGGTCACTCCTAGAGGATGCCCATGAGCTTCAGGGCGATTGGGGTCGCGAAGCACCACATGATGCAGGCGAAGGCCACCTTCAAGAACCCCGGGCTCGCCTTTACCGTGACATGCGAACCGGCAGCGGCGCCAATGATGCAAGCCAGCATCGCGCCCGCGAGAAACCGGTAATCCACATGGCCCAGTGCAAAGTGGCCAACGGTTCCCACGAGTGAGCTGACTGTCACGATGAGCGAGTTGGCCCCCGCCGCCCTCTGCGCCCCGTACTTCATGTACAGCACCAGGAAGGGGAAGATGATCCGTCCGCCTCCCACGCCGATGAGGCTGGAGAGCACGGCCCCCAAGAAGGAACCGGCCATGGTCCCCGGCAGGAAGACCAGACAGAAACGGTAGAAATGGCCGGCTGCAGCGCCATTCCCAGCATGACCAATACGGGCGTATAGAGCGACCCGCCCCCCTTGCCGAATATGGAGAAGACGATCGAGATCACCAGAATGGTGACGAAGGCGATGATCAAGAATGAGACGCTCATCGTTGCATCCCTGTATTGCCGAGGGGGGTTGCCCTCAGAGGCCGGTGCGTGTAACAGACCCAGCGGGGGCTGATCCGTGCGTCCCCCCAAAGCCACGATGGGTAAGTCCATTGATCTGCGAATGCCCACGGGCGGAGTCCCTCACAAGAAGAACAGGGGCGCCAGGCTTGCCAAGGTCAGGACCAGGAGGAGGGCGAGGCTCTGCCTACCCGTCTTTCGGTCGGAGAAGAAGTACGCGTAGCCTCCCTTGACCAGGTTGTTGCTGGCGGCCGATACGATGATGCCCCCAGCCGCCACGGTCAGCGCGGTGGGGGTGTTGAGTCCGTGAGCCAATCCCATGACATAGGGAGTGATGTCCGTGAGTCCCATCAGCGCTCCGAGGGTATAGACGCCCCCCGCGCCGAGGTAGGTCACGGTGAGGTGCGTCGCCACCAGCATGGCCACGAAGATGAGCGCGAAGGTGAAGGCCGCGCGCAGCTCCAAGGGGTTACTGGAGGTCCACTCCCGTTCGATCTCCTGCGAGTGAACGTCGGGCAGGCGCGACCAGAGCCACCCCGCCACCGTTGCGGACACGCCGAGGATGAGAAATCCCGGCGCCAGAAGGCGCGTCAGGGGGAGGCTGAAAAAGGCCAGCAAGAGGATGAGGCGCAGGTAAAAGACTCCGGAAGCCAGCAGCGTAGCGCCCGCGAAGAGGTGTGGCCTTTCCTCCTTGGCCGCGCGCTTGGCCAGCACGACCGTGGTTACCGTGGAGGAGTACGCGCCCCCCAAAAGGGCGGAAAGGAGGATGCCGCCCTTGCCTTTGGTAAGTCTCTGCAAGACATAGCTCACGTAGGAGATGGCGCTCACCGCCACCACCACGAGCCAGGTCTTGAAGGGGTTGATGGCGAAGGGGGTGAAAGGCTGGTTCGGCACGATCGGGAGGATCACGGCACAGAGAAGAAGGAATTTGGTAAAGGTGATGATCTCGGCCGGGTCGACGCGCCGGGCCATGCTCTCAAGGCCGGTCTTGAGCTCCAGGAGGAGAAGGGCGACGACCACGAGGGCTGCAGCGAGCCAGAGGCGGTCGCGCTGAACGAGCGCCCCCAGCAACACCGTCCCGAGGCCTGAAATCTCCGTGGTGATGCCCGCCCCGGGGTCTATCTTCAGCTTGTGGATGTAGGAGACCGTCAGAAACACCCCGGCGACGACCAAGCCGATAGCCACCAAGAAAATGGAGGGATCGGCCAACGTCGCCAGGATGTATCCGAAGAGACCAAGTTGCGGGAAGGTCCGGACTCCTCCGAAAGCGTAGCCCTTCTGCGGCCGGTGCTCCTCGTGCTCGAGTCCGAGCAGGAAGGAGAGAAAGAGGATCAGCACGATCTTGAATGCGTCGGGGGGAGCAAATGGCCAGATTCCGTTCATCCGAAGCCTCCCGAGACCAGCGCCTGGTAAGTCCGCTGGTCTACCCCTTGTACCCGGAGCAAGGAATGCAGTATGGTTTGCCGTCCTTCATTCGCACGTAGCGCTCGAAGACGTACTCGCCGCACGTGGAGCAGAGGAACTTCGCGAAAGAGCCCTTGGGGGGCGTGTACTTGAACTCCGGTCGTTCGGAGATGGCGTAGACCGCGTCGTCGGGCTGGTTCAGCGTCCAGGATACTACCTGATTCGTGACCTCCACCGGGATCTGGGAGGGTTCGATTCCCTTCTTTCTGTAGGCGAAGAACTCGAAGCCCCCGAACTGGTCGAGGAAGGGCGCCCGCAGAGCAAAGCGGACGGGTGTTTTGCCGGGATACCAGAAGGTGGCGGCCAGTTTACCCCAGTAGGCTTTCTCCATGAGGGTCTTGCCGAAGGTGGCACCCGTCGCGATCTGGATGCCGTCCATCAGGCAGGTCTGGGGGTGGCCCTCCCCCAGCTCGCATGCGACGTGGAGCGTGTGGTCCTTCTCGTGGGCCACCCCGAGCTTCTCCAGGGCGAGCATGCCCATCCGGTAGCCTAGGGGCATGAAGGGGCAGACGTGTCCGTGAAAGTCGAAAGCCCATTGCGGCGGAGAATAATGGTGCTTGTGCTCAGTCATGGTAGGCTTCTCCTCGTCTAAAAAGGGGGAGCGGGAAGCAGGGAGCCGAAAGACAACGGCCGCAGCCTCTTGCTCCCCGCTCCTCACTGTCTACTTACCCCGCCAGATCCCGCAGCAGATCTACGGAGACGTCCAGCACGCCCGACGCGGCGAGGTGGCGCGTGATGCGCACGGCGTCGAGGATCTCGTCGCGCGTAGCCCCCGCGGCTCGCGCCATATGGGCTTGAGCGCAGGCACAGTTCATGTGGCCCCGGGCCAGGGCCGCGGACACACCCATGAGATGGCGGTACTTGGCCGGTATCGTGCTCTCCTCTCGCCCCACGCTCTGGGCCGAGGTCATGCCCGTGGCGACGAGCAGGTCGGGGGCCAGCTTGGCCAGCGATTCGGGCCACTCGGGCATGGTAGGCCCCATCTTGGTTCGCATCATGCCCAGAACCTGTTCGGCCGTGGGCGGCGCGTTCATGTCCATTGTCGTCCTCTTTCTCGGCTATGAGCCGTTACTGTTGCGGAAGCAGGAAGCAGGAAGCGGGGAGCCAATCAAACCCGACTTCACGCGCTTCCTTCTTCACTCTTCACTCCTCACTTCCTCACGTTTTCCAAACAGTCCCGCCACCTTGGTCTGCAGCGTATCGAACACTTCGTAGAACACGGGAACATAGATCAGCGTCAGGAACGTGGACACCATGAGGCCGCCGATGGCCACCACGGCCAGCGGGCTCAGGCGCTCCAGGCCGATGGCCCACTGCAAGGCGATGGGGAGCATGCCCACGGAGGTTCCCACGGCGGTCATGAGGATGGGGCGGGTTCTCACGCGCACGGAACCCACGAGGGCATCGTGGCGGCTCTCACCCTTGGCCCGAGCCTCCAGGATGAAATCGATGAGCAGGATGGAGTTCTTCACCACGATGCCGGCGAGCAGGATCATCCCCATGAAGGAGGGCATGCACGAGTGCTTGCCCGTTATGAGCATAGCCCATGCCGCGCCGATGATGCCGAGGGGGATGGCCACCATGATGGTGAGCGGGTGGATGAACGACTTGAAGGCGGGTATCAGCGAGAAGTAGAGGAGGATGAGGCCGAGCACCAGGGCGGCCATGAGGGACGAAAAGGCTTCGTCCATGGTCTTGCGTTCGCCCTCGTCCTGGATCGTGTACCCCACGGGGATCGTAAGGCCCTTGAGGGCGGCGGTGACGTTGTCGTTGATGTGGGTGACGGCCGTGGTGGACCGGTAGCCGAGCACGTCCACGGTCTCTTGCAAGTTCTGCCTTGTGTGAAGCGTGGGAACGAAGGCCCGCTCCACGCGGCCAAGGGCCGAGAGGGGCACGGTCCCCTTGGGGGTGAGGATGGGAAGGGTGGCCAGGTCCATAGGATTCTCGCGCCGGGAGGCCTGAGCCTGCACCCACACGGCGAAGGAGTCCTGGCCGGGCACGCGGAAGAGGGTGGCGGGGAAACCCTTCACCTGGGCGCTCACCTGAGCCGCCACGGTGGCCGCGTCGGTGCCGTAGATGGCGAGGCGGTCCGCATCGGGAAGATAGCGGTATTCCAGCCGGTCCAGCGTCCACGTGGGCGCCACCGCCGTGAGGCCGCCGACGGTTTTGAGCCGCTTCGTCACCTCCTGCTGAAGCTGGGCCAGGACCTTGGGATCGGGCCCGGAGATCATGAGATCCACGGTGGAGCGGATGGTGGAAAGCGGCGTGGCGCCGTAGTCGAAAGCGGCGGGAAAGCGCAGGCCGGGGACCTTGAGGAGCTGGTCCTCCACGGACTTTTCGACCTGCCACATGGTCTGTTTGCGCTGGAAGCGGCTCACCAGATGCACCGTGACGAAGGCCTGCTGGGGGTTGCGGCCCGAGCCGAAGGAGAGAATGCCTGGCTCCGAGCCGAGGGTGGAGGAGGTCATGGTGACGCCCGGCTGTTTTCTGATCACGCCTTCCACGGTGGAGAGCAGCGCCTCCGTATCCTTGAGCGACGTGTTGGGGTACGCCTCGAAGGTCACGCGAAAGATGCCCGTGTCCATGGGGGGCATGAGGTCGCGCCCGATGAGGGGCATGAGGACGCGGCCCGTGAGCACGAGCATCATCATGGCCGGAAGGATGAAGAGGAGCTTGTGGCCCAGGGCGAAATCCACGGCTGAAACGAAGAACTCCTGGATGGCGTGGAGGATCTTGCCCGTCACGATGTGGTCGAGCTTCAGCTCCCACTTCCACCGCTCCACGCGCCCGCCCAGCTTGAGAATGAAGGGCGCCAGGATGGGCAGGATGGTGACCGAGACCAAGTAGGAGGCCATGAGGGCGATGGAAAGGGTCAGGCTCAGGGGCCGCAGGACCGTCTGGACGAACCCGCCGATGAAAATGATGGGCAGGAGCACCACCACCGTGGCATACGTGCCCGAGAGGATGGCGAGCATCACCTCCTGCGTGCCGCCGATGGTGGCCTCGTTCAAATCCTGGCCGAGCTTGTGGTAGTGCCGTTCGATGTTCTCCAGGACGACGATGGCGTCGTCCAGGAGCATGCCGACCCCGAGGATGACCCCCGTGAGGGTCACGAGGTCGAACTCGAAGCCGAAGAGCCACATGAAGGCGAAGGTGATGAGGTAGGTGAAGGGGATGGAGATGCCCGCCAGGATCATGCCTCGCACGTCGGCCAAGAAGAGGAAAATGACGATGACGGTCATGATGATGGCGTCGCGCAGGGCGTCCACCATGTTGGAGACGCTCGTGTGGATCAGCTCGCCCTGGGTGTCGGCGATCTCGAAGTGAATGCCCGGGTACTGCCGTTCGAGCGCGGGCAGCTTGGCCGTCACCGAGGCGATGGTGGGCAGCGCATAGCCAGACAAGGCCCGCTGGATGTTGATCCCGATGGCGCTCTTGCCGTTGCCATGGAAGGCGGACAGGCGCTCCTGGATGCTACGCTCCACCGTGGCCACGTCGCGCAGATACACGGGCGGGCCGGCCCCGGCGCTCACCACCACGCCGCCCACCTCTTCGGACCGTTTAAACTCCCCCTCGTTCTTGAGGAGGATGTGGCTCTGGTCCGTGACGAGGAGCCCCTCAGGCGTGTTCCGGTTCCAGGCGTTCAAGGCTTGCACGACCTGTCCCGGGCTCAGGTGATAGGCCTGAAGTTTGTTGGGATCGAGGGTCACGCGTATGACGGGCTGGTAGGCCCCGAAGACCTCCACGTTGGCCACGTCGGGAAGGCGCAGAAGCGCCTCCTTGATGGGGTTGTCCGCGAGCTGGCGGATCATGGAGAGGTCCAGGTGCGAGCCCTCCCTGGGCGTCAGCGAGAGGGTCAGCACCGCGGGCGTGGCGGAGGAAACCTTATAGACCTGGTAGGGCCGGATGTCCGGCGGCAGCAGGGGGCGGATCTTGTTGAGGGAGTTGGAGACGTCCGTGGCCGCCGAATCGAGCCCTTTTTTGTACTGGAACTCGGCCATCACCACCGAGACCTCGTCGTTGGAGGTGGAGGTCACGCGCCGCACCAGCTCAATGGTCTTGAGCTCCTTCTCGATGACGCGGCTCACGTCCCCGTTCACGTCGTCGGCGGAGGCCCCTGGCCACACGGTGACCACGGCGATCTGCGGCCGTTCGCTGTCGGGGAAGAGGTTCACCGGGAGTTTGAAGAAGCCCACGATGCCCACCACCGCCAGGAGGAGCACGACGGAGAGGAGCAGGTGGGGCTTCTTGACGTAGCTCTCCACGAGGCGCATGGCTACCTCCCCGTTTCAGCGGCGCCCGCCGGCGCCTGCGCGGCCACCGGTGTGCCCGCGGTGAGGGCCATGAGTTCGCTGGGCAGGCCCGTGGCCAACACGTCGCCGGGCGCCAGCGCGCCGCGGACGGTGGCCTGAGTGCCGCTTTCGCTGATGACGGATACGGGCACGGGATCGGCCTTGCCGTCCTTCACGCGGACCACCAGAGTTTCGTAAAGCCCCTGCAACAGTGCCGCCGCGGGAACCACGAGGCCCGAGGAGGGCGTGGCGGCATAGCGGGCCGTCACCGTGGCGCCGGGTTGCAGGCCGAAGGGGGGCGCGGGCAGGTCCGTTTCCACCGTGCCCAAGTGCGCGGCGTCCAGCGCCGGATAGAGGCGCGTCGTCTTGGCGGCCAGGGTCTGGCCCGCGGCGTCAAGGGTCACCGTGTCACCCGGCTTGAGCTGGGCGAGAGTCTCCTGGGAGAGCTTGGAGATGAGCTTCACGGATCCGGGGACCTGAAGGGTGTAGAGAGGTTTTCCCGGCGCGGCCAGGTCGCCGGGCTCCACGAGGCGCGCCGTCACGACACCCGAGTAAGGAGCGGGCACGTTGGCGTAGGCGCGGTACGTGCGCGTGCTGGCGAGCGCCTTCTCGGCCCCCACTTCGGCGGCTTTCACGGCGGCGAGCTGGGCACCGCTGATGTCGAGGGCTTGCTTGGCGATGGCCTGATTGTCGAAGAGGACCTTGTCGCGGTCGTAGATGGCTTGCTGCTTGGCCAGGTCTTCCTTCGCGGCGGAAATGCGCGCACTCGCCGCCTGCACGGCATCGTCCAGCACGCTGGGATCAATGCGGGCCATGATTTCGCCCTTCTTCACCGTGTCGCCCTCGTGGAAGCGGACCTCCAGGACCGATCCGGGCACTTGCGCCGAGACCGTCGCCGCGGTTTCCGAGACGACGAGGGCTACGGTGTCCACCGTGCTTCCCACGGAGCCGTCCTTCACCGTGGCCGTGGCTACGGGCACGGGAGGGTTCTCAGGCGGGGCGAGATGGGCCAGGGCACGCTTCTTGTGAATGATCACGGCCGCGCCGGCGATGACCACCACCACGACGATGAGAATGGCAAGGGCTTTCTTATTCATGATCTCCTCCCCGCGCGGTCACGAAGGCCAAGTAGTCCACGGCGCCTTGGTACGCGTAAAGCCCGCGCCAGTAGGATGTTTCACCCGCAAGCTCCTGGCCCCTCGCGGCCAGGTAATCTTCCATTTTGCCGGCCCCTTGCTCGAGTTTGAGGTGCTCCACGCGGGCCACCTCCTGGCCGAGGCCGCGCTGGGCCTGGCCCGCTTGATAGAGGGCCTTGGCCGAGTCCAGCCGCCCCTCGGCGTCCGTGACCTGCGTGGCGATTTCCAGCTCTTTGGCCTTCTCCCGCTGCCGCGCCGCGAGCAGGTTGGCGTCCGCCTCCTGAACCGCGTAGATCCGGCTCAGGCCGGTGAAGAGGGGAATCTTCATCATGAGGGCCCATTCCCGGGTGTAGATCGGATCCTTGAGGGAGGGCGCGTCGTTGCGAAGGTACGTCCCTTGCAAAACGAGCTGGGGCGAGAAGGCCTCCAGGGCCAGGTGCTTCTTGTGCTCCACGATGGCCGTGCCCTCGCGCGTGGCCATGAGGTCACCCCGGCCCGCGAGGGCCGCTTTCGTGTTGTCCTCGGCGGAGGCGGCGGGCGCCGGAGGCTCCCCGGGGATGTCGCTCAGCTCGAACCCGCCGGCGGGAGGTTCTTCCCCCAGCAAGGCCGCGAGATAGGCCTGGGCCGTTTGCGACTGGGCCGAGAACTCGGCCACCTGGGCTTCGGCCCCTCTCAGGGCGTAGGTCACCTTGGCCGCGTCCACGGGGGCCATGGCGCCGATCTTCACCCTGAGCTGGGCATCGGCCTCGTCCTTCTCCAGCGCCTTCTGATAGGCCTGCCCCGCTTCGAGGGCGTGGCGGACGATGAGGGCATTGCGGTAGGAGGCCCGGACGTTGTAGAGGATCTGGTCCCTGGTGAAGAGGGCCAGGTGCTCGGTGGCGCTCTGGGAGAGCCGCGCGATGCGGTCGCCCTCATGGAGGCCGCCGGCCGCCAGGAGGGGAACTTGCCAGGTGAGGCCGTAGTGGACCTGGTTACGGTCCCACGGGAGCTGGCTCATGCCCAGAGCGGGGATGGCGAAGAGCTCCTCCGCCATGGGCACGACGATCCGGTTCTGCTCGAAGTGGTTGTAACTACCAACCAGGTCCAGCTCACCGAAATGGCGGCCGAAGGTCTCGCCCGTGCGTGCCTTGGACGCCACCGCTTCCAGCTTCGCCGCTTGGAGGCTCGGGTTCGCGGCCATGGCCTTCTGTTCGGCCTGCGCCAGGCTCAGTGGCTCCGCGGCCCGGGCGGCGGGCGCCACCACCAGCGTGGCCAGCAGGGCCACGCCTGTAGCCAACCGACAGATTCTCCTCATGGTTCCTCCTCGGTAAATCGTGTGCTTCTCCGGCTCATGTCCAGAACTCCCAGGGAGTCTAGAACGGGGGCCACGCGGGGGTCAATGACCCGGTAAAAAACTCTTGCGCCCTCCCGGCGGTCCGAAACAACGCCGTGGTCTTTGAGAATCCTTAGGTGGCGGGAGAGGGTGGGCTGGTCGACCCGGCATCCGCGCGATAGGCTGCACACGCACTCCTCATCCGTCGCGAGCAGGTGCCGCACGAGGGCCAGCCTCAAGGGGTGGGACAGGTCGCCGAAGAGCCGGGACAGGCTCTGGTACCCCGCCGCGCCGCATGCGTCCCGTGGCCATATGTCCATATTCATATGTACCCCGCCCTTGAAAAAGGCGCTCCCTCGCGCCTGCACTCCCATCATGGGGCGTCTGAAGAGGCCGCGCCTTGACGGGCGTCAAGAAAGTTTTAGGTCTTGAGTTTTGAGTTAAGTGTTAAGTGTTAAGGGCTGAGGCATGAGTAGCTGGCCCGGGATATCCAGGAGACCGGAACGCCTTCCATGTCATGCGGGGGTTACTCCTCACTCTTCACCCTTCGCTCCTCACTCCACCCAGCGCGCCCAGCACATCTTGGACCTTGAGGCCCGTGCCGTAAGAGATCGTGCATGAAGGCAGGGCCGGGAGCTTGTGGATGAGGCTCTTCTGGACGGCGAGGAGGATGGGGTGAGCGGCGAAGAGGCTCAGCGTCCGGCTCTTGGCGGCGAGGTATTCGGGGGTCCAAAAGCCAATGACTTCGAGGAGGACTTCTCGGCCGCCCTCGTGGCGGAAGGCGAAATCGGGGACGAAGACGTGCTGGCCCTCGTGAAGGATGGCCGCCTCCCTCAAAAGGTGCCAGCCTTCGCGGGGCTCCTCACCCCATTTCCGGGCAAAACTCTCCTCCACGCTTGAATCGAAGGCTTCGGGCGGCTGCAAGTGGCCGCGAAGGCCATCCTTGGGCGAGAGGTCCAGATGAAAGGGCGCTCCCGCCCAGGGCGGCGCGATGAGGGCCCGCATCCGCCAGCCCGAACAGGCCAGGAGGGAGGGCAGGAAGACCGCCATGGCGGCGCCGTAACGGCGCGTCTCGCGAAGCATGGAGGCGGGGCCGTCCAAACGGATTTCGTACCACCCCGGCCCCATTCGCTTGATGGCGTGCATGAGCTTGGCGAGTTTGGCCTGGCGCAGGATCGTCTTGAAATCCGCTTCGGCCCAAATCGTCATGGCCGTGGCCCTGTAGAGCGCCGCCTGGACCTGGGCCACGTTGTAGCGGGAGAGAAACGCCGGCCCGTCGGCGTAGCCCTTGAACTCCGCGAGGCGGTGGAAGTCCGGCACATCGGCGAAGAGATCCCCCTCGATGGATTCCCACGGCCGCCCCAGGGCCTGGGCGATGGCCTCCTTGACGCGGGCCTCCTCCGAGTCGAAGAGCTTGTCCGCCTCGCGCACGAGGGGATGGTGGGGGGCGGCCATGTGAAAGACCTCGCGCCTGAGGGCCGCCGCCTTGCCGCGCGAGTCCTGGTCGTAGACGCTTGCGTCGTCCAGGAGCTTGCAGAAGGCCTCGATGCGCCGCGAGGGACACTCGGGCTCGTTTTCCAGAAGGGACTGGACCGCCCGGTGAAGCTCCCTCCGGGGTTTGCCAAGCCCCGCGCGGTAAACCGCCAGCATGCCTTCGGCGTAAACGGCATAGTGGCTGTGCACGCGCCGGGTCAGCCGGTCGGGGAGAACCTTGCCGTCCTTGTAAACGGCGATGGCGTGTTCGCGCGTCAACATGGGGCCACGGCCTCACCGGCTCCCTGTTCGCCCGCCTTGCCCTCTCGGGTGCCGCCGCGAGGCGCGGGGATAGGCGTCACTGCGCCGGCGATTGCGCGAGCGCTCTTCCTCCTTCGTGTCCTGGCAGACGACCTCGTAGAGGGTGGCGCGAGCTTCGCCGGTCTTCCTTAGGATGCGCCCGAGGCGCTGTTTGGCCTGCCGCGTGGAACTCATACCCCCTAGAACCACGGCGACCTTGGCCTCGGGAAGGTCCACCCCTTCGTCTAGAACCTGGTTGGCCACGAGGGCGGGATAGATCCCGCTTTGAAGCCCCTCCAAAATCTCCAGCCGCTCCTTTTTGCCGCAATGGCTCAGCAAGCACGGCAGCAAGAACCGCAGGGAGACCTCGCGAGCCATGGCGTTGGTTCCGGTGAAGACGATCACGCGCTCCTCCTGGTGGAGCCGGAAGATGTCCTCTAAGACGCGCAGCTTCTCCTGGGCCCGGTCCTCCACCGCTCGCTTGATGAGGAACGCCTTGTGAACTTTGCGCGCCTCGGGGTCCTCGCCCATCTGGGCGCAGGCGCTTTCCCACGTGAAGGAGGCGTCCGCCACGCGGCGATCGGCCACGAAGCGGCGCACTTGGAGCGAGAGGCGGTCGTAGAGGCTCTGTTCCTCCTCCGAGAGGTGGACGGGGATGCGGACGACTTCATACTCGGCCAGGGTCTTGCCACGGGCGGCGGCGAGGGGCATTCGATAGGCCACGGGCCCGATGAGGCCGTCCAGGAGTTGGTGGCGGCCATCGGCGCGCTCCAGGGTCGCGGTGAGCCCCAGCCGCCAAGGGGCCGCGCTCATGCGCGCCGCATCCGAGCGCAGGGGGCCGGGCAGGTGGTGGCACTCGTCAAAGACCAGCAACTGGAAGTGTGCCCCCAGTTTCTCCATGTGGATGCAGGCGCTGTCGTAGGTCGTGACGGAGACGGGGCGCACGTTGAAGGTGGCGTCGCCGATGATGCCCGCGTCCACGCCGAGGGCCCCGAGGATGCGCCGGTGCCACTGGTACATGAGGTCGCGAACGGGAGCGACGACGAGCGTGGCGACGGCCGTTTCCTCAAGGATGCTCAACGCCACCTCGGTCTTGCCCGTCCCCGTGGGCATGACCACCGTGCCCCGGCGAGTTTCCAGCCATGCCCGCCGCGCCGCCTCCTGCTCGGGGCGAAGCGGGTGGATGTGATTCTCTCCCCAGCGCACGGGGCGCCACCGGGGGACCTCATCCTGGAAAGCCACTCCCCTGGCCTTCAGCCGCGCATGAACGGTGGCGTAGGCCATGGCATCCGCGCGCCACACGCTGGCCCGGGCATCCCAGGCCCAGAGTCCCTCGCCAAAGAGACGCGCCAGGGCCGCCTTGGGCAGGCCCTCCAAGATCAACGTCCCGCCAGCGAAACGCAAAACTGGCGTGGGAAGAACATCAGGGATCGAAGGCTCTGGCTGGAGATCCGGCACCCAACCCTCCAGAAATGGGGAGCCCGCGGGCTCTTGCTTTCAGCCTACACACAAAGCACGCCGCGGGGAAGGGGTGGAGGGGTGATCAGGTGGCCGGGGAGGCATTAGGAGAAAGGGGCCCCGAAGGGCCCCGAAAAGAAGAGGGAGCTAATGAGAGAAGACGGGGTTGATCTTGGGCGCTGGGATGGGGAAAGTTGTTATTGACTCCGACGAAGGGATGGCAAGGATCGCAAGAGGCGTCCCTTCACCGCTCCTCGGCTAGGACCCGCAACCGATCCATGGAGGGAATGCGAAAACGGCGGCGGCCGGCCCGAGCGATGAACCCCTCT
>JAKBES010000171.1 GCA_021833665.1 Acidobacteriota bacterium | reverse complement strand
GAACGGTAAGCAAGACGACCGACCGTATCACGTTCAGGTCCAGCGCCGGTTCATCCAGGCTCATGCTGGTCACCTACTACCCCCAGATGTTCAAAGCGACCGGGTCCTACGGCGGGAGCGATTTCGTCTCCCAGCTCTCCGACCGAAACACGAAGGACACACCCTTCAACTGTTCGGGCCACTAGGGCTCTTTCAACGGGAAGCACTCAAGGGGCGGCCTTCGGGCCGCCCCCTTTTCTTTCAGAGGCACCAGGCAGCGCTGAGCCTTACCGCTGGCGCCGCTGGGTTGAATGACGCACGCTCCTGCGTTCTCGCGCTATACATTGATCTGAAAATCGTGCATAATTCAATCAGGTAGGGTGATGAGAAATCCTCTGGTCTGGGGGATTTCGCAGGGCCGCAAAGAGGACAAGCTTTCTTGTGTGTCCGCGACAAAGGGCGCAGGCGTGGGTCTGTTGCCTTGAGTCAGCGAGAAGCCGCGTGGCATTGAGGGTCTGTATGCCTGCGCGGGCTCTAGTAGAGGATTGGGCCATGAGTGGAGGCGTGGCATTGGGTGAAACGGGGAAAACGGTGAAATGACGCTTTGGCGCATGGATCACCCTGGCGATTGCGGCCGCTCCGGTGAGCCGGAGGGCGGAACCCTTCTGGCCAGCTGCTCGGCAAATCCATTCACAGGGCCGGGCGAAGCAGTTCCTGTGACCACTGAGGCAATGATCATCAATTCTATAAAGCACAGAAAACCCTGGAGGGGGTTAGACGGGGCTTCGGAACCGATCCCAGAAATAGGCTGCGAACCGGTTCTGTGATCTTGCCGGAGAGGAACGGCGAGCTAAGCCCACGGTTGCGGGTTCTGGTAAGAGTTTATCCAAGGCCGTAACAGCAGGAGGTGTGGAATGAAGTGGAGAGACGGAGTGATGGTGTGTCTGGCCTCGGCCCTGATGGCGCTCCCCGCATTGGCAGGTCGGCCGCAGGCCAGTCCGAAGAAAGCCGAGGTCCTGTATCCCGTGGGCACGGCGGTTTCGCCAGCCCTTCGAAGCATAGCTCCGGACACCTGCAAAAGTGAGTCGGCGACGCATCACGTCATCCCCAACCAAGCCGTTACCAAGCAAATGAGCGCGGCCGCCAATGAGGGCGGACCGCCGGATTCTCTGGTCAAGCAGAGGCAGCCAGCCGCCGCGATGCCGAGCCCGCTCCTCAACATGGACGGCATCGCCAATCTGGACGGCGTTGCGCCTCCTGATACCGAGGGCGACATCGGCCCCAACGAGTATGTGCAGTGGATCAACTCCCACATTCAGGGCTGGACCATCAACCGCAGCACCTGGACAGCGACGACGGCCTTCGGACCCGTAGCGGCCAACACCCTCTGGGCTCCGCTGGGCGGTACATGCGCGGCGGACAACTGGGGAGACCCCATCGTGCTCTGGGACCGCTTCCGCACTCGCTGGGTGATCAGCCAGTTCGACCTGGGATCGAGCGGAAGCGGCCCCTTCAAGATCGCCATCGCCGTCTCCCAGACCCCGGATCCCGCTGGTGCGTGGTATCTCTACTGTTACGATTTCAGTGCCTCGGTCATGAACGATTACCCGAAATTCGGCGTCTGGCCTGACGGCTATTACATGACCTGCAACCAGTTCGCCGGCAATAGCTGGGACGGAGCCGGCGTGGCGGTCTTCGAAGCCAGCAAGATGGTGACAGGAGATCCGACGGCTCGCATGCTGAAGCTGGACCTCGGGACCATCAGCCTCAACTACGGCAACATCTTGCCCGCCCATTTCGAAGGAATGAACAACCCTCCCGCGGGATCTCCAGACTGCCTCGTCGAGGTGGATGACAGCACGTGGTGGACGCCCAGCCTGCCCAGCGACATGATCAGCCTCTGGAAGGTCTCGGTGGACTGGACCGCCGGGACGATGACCGTCGGTTCCAGCGGTGCCCCGAATCTCCAGATTCCCATCGCGGACTTCACACCCCTGTGTATCGGGACGCGCTCCTGCATCCCGCAACCGGCCGGCGGCGAGAATCTCGACGCGCTCGGTGACCGGGCTATGTACCGCTGCCAGTACAGGAACTTCGGTAGCTACGAATCGATGGTGTTCAACATTACCGTCAATGCGGGAGGCGGACAGGCTGGCATCCGGTGGTTCGAACTAAGGAAAGATAGTGCCCATGCCGACTGGTACCTCTACCAGGAAGGGACTTACGCTCCGGCGGATTCCATCCACCGATGGCTGGCCAGCGCGGCGCAGGATCACATGGGCAACCTAGCTTTGGGCTACAGCATGTCCAGCAGCACGACCAAGCCTTCTATCGGCTACGTTGGGCGCCTCGCGGGAGATCCCGCCGATTCCTTGCCCCAGTCAGAGACTGTTCTTTTCAGCGGCCCAGGCGTCCAGGATACGGGCTACAGCCGCTGGGGCGACTACAGCACGATGAGCGTGGATCCCACGGACGACTGCACCCTGTGGTACACGCAGGAATACGCCTTGGCGTCGGGCGGATGGGATTGGGCTACCCGCATCGGCGCGTTCAAATTCGCCAACTGCTCCATTGGACCGACGGGAACCTTGAACGGAACCGTTACCGCCTCAGCCGGCGGGGCGCCCATCGTGGGCGCGACGATCTCGGCCACCGATGGGGTCAGCACCATCCAGACCCAGACGGGCGTAGGCGGCGTCTACACAATGACCGTTCCAGTCTCCACCTACAACGTCACCGCGTCCGCCTTCGGCTATGGTGCAAACACGGCCAACGGCGTGGCGGTCACCAACGGTGGGACTACCACCCAGAACTTCTCCCTAGTCTCGGCGGGCACCCACACCATTTCAGGCACGGTCTCCGATGGGACGACGTCGTGGCCGCTGTATGCCGCGATCCATATCGCGGGCGACATGGGCTATCCCGGGACAACGATCTACACTAACCCCTCTGATGGGTACTACAGCATCACGCTGGTGGACGGGGTGACCTATGCGTTCACCGTGACGCCCTGGGTCAGCGGCTACTCCGCCGGCGCGGCGACCGTAGGCCCGCTTTCGGCGGACTCCACCCAGGATTTCTCTCTGTCCGTCGCGAATGCTTGCGGGGCCCCTGGCTACATCGCGACCGGTTTCTTGGAGAGCTTCGATTCAATCACCCCTCCCACCTTGCCCGGCGGCTGGGCCACGGCCGTGGTCGCCGGCAGCGGACCCGTCTGGAGTACGAACGCCGGAACGCATTACCCGAATGGAGTATCCGCGCATTCGGCGCCCAATCTCGTCTATTTCAATTCTTGGAGTGTGTCCAGCGGTGCTGAGGCGAGGCTTTACCGCACCAGCGGAATCGACTTGAACGTCACCGGCACGAGTCTTTCCTTCTGGATGTACCACGACTCGGGCTACTCATCCGACGCCGACGGCGTGCAGGTGCAGGTCTCCACGGACGGCGGCGCCACGTGGCAGAACGTGGGTTCCTTCATTCCGCGCTACGATGGCACCGTCCAATGGACCCAACATACGGTCACCCTCGCGGGCTTTACGGGACCGGCGAACAATGTGCGCCTGGGCTTCCTCGGCGTCAGCGCCTACGGCAACGACGTCCACCTGGACGACATTCAGATTGGTACTCCAGGCTGCAATGCCCCCACAGGCGGCGGCCTCATCTTCGGCCAGGCGTACGATGCCAACACGGGGAACGTCCTCGCCGGTGCCACGGTAGTCAACGCCACGACGGGCGGGAGCGCGATCACCGCCGCCACGCCCGACCCCAACATGGCCGACGGTTTCTACTGCCTCTACGGCGCCGAAGGCGCTAACGCCATGACGGCCAGCAAGCCCACCTACGGAACCGATGCGCAAACTGCGACGGTACCGCACTATGGCGCGGTGCAGCAGGATTTCCACCTGGCCACGGGCCATCTCGCCGCTTCGCCCGCCGCTCTGGAAATCACCCTTCCCTCCAACAGCACCGGCACCCAGGCGCTGACCCTCCAGAACGTTGGCGGTGCCGACGTGCACTGGAAGGTATTAGAGCTTGCGGACCACGTCAGCGCCCCCAGCGGCAACCTCTTCGCAAAAGGTCTCACGCGGCCCAGCCTCACCAAGTCTCAAATGATGACGCGTGCTTTCATGCAAGAAATGGCTGAGGAGCGCGAGGAGAAAGCCCAGGAGGGCGGCAAGGAAAACGAGAAGGACGGCCACCACGATCTCTCCATGGCTAGTAGCGCCGACCGCGCACCCGCCGCCAAGAAGCCCGGTTCCGGGGTTCCCGCGGCCAGTTCCCTCAAGAGCCTTCTTCCCTCCGGCGTCAACGCCTACGCCATCGATCTATCGGCCAGCGGCGCCCTGGTGGCCTTCGACCCCGCCACACCGGGCACCTTCACTACCATTGGGACAACGGGCCTGAGCCTCTTCGGCGGCCATTTCTACATGGGCGACTTCACCAAGATGTACTGCCTGGATTACGACAACAACCAACTGGATACGGTGAATACCACGACAGCCGCTGTCTCGGTGATCGGTCCGGCTATGCCGGTGAGTGGGGACAGTTGGTCGGGCCTCACCTGTTCGAACACGGGCACCATGTACGCTTGCTCCACGAACATCACGACGTCTACGCTCTACACCCTGGACCCCGCCACGGGCACGGCCACGGTCGTTGGTGAGATCACCAACGCTCCGGGCATCATTGACATCGCCATCAACCCCGCAGGACAGTTGTACGGCCTGGACATCGTGAACGACGTGCTCGTCAGCATCAATCCAGCCACCGGCGCGGGTACGGTCGTGGGCGCCATCGGGTTCCCCGCCAATTATGCCCAGGGTATGTCCTTCGAAGAGACTTCCGGCACGCTCTACATCGCGGCTTACAACTACGACGGCAGCAGCGGTCAGGGAGAGCTGCGAACGTGCGATACCGGCACCGGGGCCACGACCCTCATCGGGGCATTCCAGGGCGGCGACGAGGTGGACTGTCTCTCCTTCGCGACCTTCGTGCCCGCGGACATTCCGTGGATTGATGAAGACATCAAGAGCGGGACGGTGCCGGCTTCCGGCAGCCAGGCCATCACGGTCAGTTACGACACGACGGGTCTGGCGGAGGGGGACTACCTCGCCACGTTGTCCTTCAACAACGACACGCCCTATGGAAAGCTCAACGTGCCGGTGACGCTCCACGTGGTGAACTGCCCGGCATCGATCAGCTTCGCGCCTTCGGTCCTGCCTGCGGGCAACACGCGGTCGGCCTACAACCAGACCATCACCGCGACCTCAACACCACCGGGAGATACGTTCACCTTCACCGTGACCGCGGGCTCGTTGCCTCCGGGGCTGAGCCTCTCTACCGCGGGAGTACTCACCGGGACACCCACGCTGGTGGGGACGTTCACATTCACGGTTACCGCCACGGACCCCGTCGGCTGCACGGGGAGCCATGAGTACACGCTCAGCGTGAGCGGCTATGACATGTCCTTCCGGGACGACAACGGCCGCTCGTCAGTGTGCCTGAACAGCAAGACGGGAGACTGGCAGTACACGGTGCTCTCGGGTGCGGGCAGGGGCGTTTATACGGGCACGGGAACGGTAAGCAAGACGACCGACCGTATCACGTTCAGGTCCAGCGCCGGTTCATCCAGGCTCATGCTGGTCACCTACTACCCCCAGATGTTCAAAGCGACCGGGTCCTACGGCGGGAGCGATTTCGTTTCCCAGCTCTCCGACCGAAACACGAAGGACACACCCTTCAGCTGTTCCGGCCACTAGGGCTCTTTCAACGGGAAGCACTCAAGGGGCGGCCTTCGGGCCGCCCCCTTTTTCTAATGCTGCACAGCGAGAACGAGACGATCTTGCAGTGTTCTCAAGGCCGGGGAAAGGCGCCTACTCTTTCCTGAATTTGAGGATGAGGGGGGAGCCTTCGAGGTGGTAGGCCTGCCTGAGCTGGTTCTTGAGGTAGCGGGCGTAGGTGTGGGGGGGCGGGACCTTGGAGTTGGTGAAGATGGTGAGGATGGGCGGGGCCTGGCCCGTCTGGGTGGCGTAGCGGATCTTCAGCTCCTTCCCCTGGATCGTGGGGGGGGAGACTTTGGCGACGATCCGGGCGAGGGCCTTGTTGAGCGCCGCCGTAGGCATGGCCTGGGCGAAATTGCGATGGGCCCTGGCCACCGCGGGGAGGATTTTGTCCGTTCCCCGGCCCGTGTTCGCCGAGATCCTCACCATGGGGAAGTAGTCCATGAAGACCAGCTTCTCCTGGAACGCCTCCTCCGCCTCATGGGCGGCCGTCTCGCCCTTCACCAGGTCCCACTTGTTGAGCACGAGCACGGCTCCCCGGCGGGCCGCTTCGATGAGGCCCGCGATGTGGGCGTCCTGGTGGCCCGGCGGCTGGGACGCGTCCACCACGAGGAGGGCGATGTGGCACTGCTCCAGGCTCCGCCGGGCCAAAACCACGGAGAGGATTTCAGCGCCGGGGCCCGTCTTGCTGTGGCGCCGGATGCCCGCCGTATCCACCAGCAGGAAGTCCTTCCCATGGGCGGTGATGGGAGAATCCACGGGATCCCGCGTGGTGCCCGGAATGGCCGAAACGACGGCGCGCTCCTCTCCCAGAAGACGGTTGAGGAGGGAGGATTTTCCCACGTTGGGCCGGCCCACGATGGCCACCCTGATGGCACCCCCTTCCTCAGGAGTTTTGGGAGGGGCATCGGACTCCTCACCCGCATCCTCCACGGGGAGGCCCTCCAGGAGGTAGTCCCAGAGCGGCTCGAAGCCTCCGCCGTGCTCGGAGGACACGGTGAATACGGGTGAGATTCCCAGGGCGTGGAACTCCGCCGCGCGGGGTTCGTGGCCTTCCACGTCCACCTTGTTCACCACCAGGGCCACGGGTTTGCCCAGTTTTCTGAGCCGGGCCGCCAGGTCGCGCTCCAAGGGAATGAGACCCTCCTTGGCGTCCACCACGAACAGGACCTTGTCGCCGCCCTCAATGGCCACGCCCACCTGGTCTTCTACCAGAGAAATGAGGGGATCTTCGGTGGCGCCCAGAAGGCCGCCCGTGTCCACGAGCTGAAAGGTCCTGCCCTCGTGGCGTACCATGGCCACGTTCCGGTCCCGCGTGACCCCGGGAAGATCGTGCACCAGGGCCTTGCGCCGGCCGAGGAGCCGGTTGAAAAAGGTGGACTTGCCCACGTTCGGGCGTCCCACGATGACCACGGTGGCAAGGCTGGACACGCGCACCTCCACGAGGGAATGGTAGCATGAATGGAGGGGTTGGTAGGGTGGGCGGAGGTTGGATGGCGTAAAGGAGCAAATTGGATTTGGGATTTGGGAATTGGGATTTGGGATTTGGAAAGACTTGCCGCCCTGGGCACGACGCGGTTCACTCGCGGCTTCCTCCTTCCTGCTTCCTGCTCCCTGCTCCCGTCAGAATCTCACCGAGACCTACCCCTGATCTCCCCATGGAGGAACCCGTCATGAGCGAATCGAAGGAAGTGCCACAGGATCTGGAAAAAGCCTGCTACGAGGCCCTGGGGAACGTGGTGGACCCGGAACTGGGTTTGGACGCCGTGAGCCTCGGCCTCATCTACAATGTGGCGGCGAAGGGCTCGGAGGTGGACGTGGACATGACCATGACGTCCGTGGGCTGCCCCGTGGCCGAACAGCTCCTCATGGAAGCCCAGAACGAGATCCTCAAAGTCCCAGGCGTCGAGAAGGCCCGCATCCACCTCGTGTGGTCGCCCCCGTGGTCACCCGAAATGATGAGCCTGGAAGCGAAGATGTCCTTGGGATTTGCCTAGCCCGCGGCCCGCGAGATCTTTCGAGCGGCCTTCAAGGACCGTCCCATGCCGCGACG
>JAKBES010000170.1 GCA_021833665.1 Acidobacteriota bacterium | reverse complement strand
ATCTTACTGATGAACTGGTGCAGGCGGAAGGCGAAGGGGCGGTTGCCACTGACTGGGTCGGGCTCGCACTTGTAGCCGTGGAGGAGCCAGCGTTGGATGGCTGCAGAACAGGCTGCTTCTTCTAAACCGAGTTTCTCGGAGAGTTGTTTACCGGCCTGCCCGAGTGTTTTGGGCATGGCCCTCTTCAGGTGCCCAGTGCCCACCTCATTTTCAAGACCGAAGGTGGTCTCCACCCAGCTCGCCATGGGGTCCTGGCAGAAGGCATCGAAGGTGCCAGGGATCTCGAAATCGGGATCATTCACCCTGGCGCGTAGCCCTTCAGGGGCCACTGGATCTTCCCCCGGGAAGTCCTTGGTGATGCGACGAAGGCTTTCTCCGATGACTTGGTCTGCCGTCACCGGGGACCCGAACAGGCGGGAAGCCACAGCCGCCACATCGACCTTGATGTCGGCGAGAGTTGCGCCGCTGCCCATCGTGGCCGAGGTGCCCACACAGAGGACATCCTCGGCTTTGAGGGTCTCCCGCAGGCGCCTGACCAACATGGAGACATCCGCGCCCTGGCGACCACGATAGGTGTGGAGTTCGTCCAGCACCAGGAACTTCAGGCCCCCAGCTGCCTTGATGAGGTGCTCGCGTTCCCGGGGCCGAGTGAGGATCAATTCGAGCATCACGTAATTAGTCAGGAGCACGTCCGGTGGATTGTTGAGGATCTCCTCTCGGGCCTCTTCCTTCTCCTGGCCCGTGTAGCGGGCGAACCGAACTGGGGGTTTCCCTGGGGGGAAGCCAGGGCCCAGGAACTTCTCCATCTCCCCGAGCTGGCTGTTGGCCAGGGCATTCATGGGGTAAACGACGATGGCCTGGATGCCGTGGCCACTGCCGGTCTTCAACACGTGGTCAATGATGGGGAGGATGTAGGCGAGGCTCTTCCCGGACCCAGTTCCGGTGGTCAGGACGTAATTCACATCCTTCTGGGCGCAGGCCAACGCCTCCTCCTGGTGCCGATGGAGCCGAAGCGGCGCACCTAGAGGGTGTTCGACAGTCTTGCCACGACGGAAAATCTGCCTGCAAGTGGGGTGGAGACGCTTCTGGTCCACCAACTCATCAATGGTGGGACCCGGTAGAAAGGCCGGGTTGAGCTGCACCAAGGGCTCAGGCCAGAGAACGCCACCATCCAGCTTGGAAGTGACGAACTGCTCAACTTCTGGGTCCTGGACTTCGAGAAAGCCCTTTACATAGGAGCTGTAGTCCCCAAGCAGGTCTTCGCGGTAACGAAAAATGTCCATGGGTAACCCTTGGTAGATATGGAAATTATTGCACCCAACCTGGGCCTCGCCTATTCCCAGCCCCAGAAGTTCCTGATGGATTGACGCGGGGAACCTATGTCCTACCACGGCGCATTCGACAATCCATGTCTCCTTTTACGCTGGTCGCAACAACTAGATAGTGCCGCCCCATGCGATACCAGCGATGGGCTGTCCCGCCTGCCTGCCTACACGGGTAGCGAGGTGATGGTCGATGGGGTAGACTCCTCACCCACGGTGAAGTTGGGGAACCCAAGGGCAAAGGTCATGGCTGCCCCACCTCCGGCCTGCCTCGGACAGGGATAAGCCCCCAACACGTTCAGTGGGTTTCAAACGTGGGCCCTCTCGCCCGTCGTGAGGAGCAGAGGGGGAAAGAGTTCCCTCTGCTCCTCACCTGGGCATAGGTGGGCTTCCCAGTGTGCCGTCCAGGGACCTCCAGAAAAATCACGGTCTCCCGCCTGCGGCGTGACCCACCGAGATTTTCCAGGAGCCTCCCCCTGGACAGCACCCTGGGGGTGGTTCCGATCCTGGGGCTCGGCAGCACTGTCGCCGCCCCGTCTCTGCTTGGGGCGTCTCGGGATTCAGCAGTGCCTCCCGGCGCCAGGGAACTAAATCCTGTCGGGAGGGAGTGGAGTTGAGGGCTTGCGCCCTCGGGCGCCCATGCCCACCGGGCGGCCGGGGTTCCCTGGAGGACCGGCGTCCTTCTCAGAGCGGCGGCTGCGGCCACCGCCCTGCTCGCCTGGGTGCTGAGGCGACCAGAGGTGCGCGGAAGTGATGCCCTTGGAGGCGGATGTTGTGCTCGGGTGCGAGGTCTTGCGCGGGCGCTTTGCATTGCCCACCTTCTCTAGTGTGTCGAACCACCCTAAGGAAAATGCCATGAATGGCCACCCCGAAATGACCGCCTTGCTCAAGACCTTCCCGCTCCTGGAGGACAAGCTCGATTACTGGCCGGAGGATGTCGTCGCCGACTCTGTGGTGCGCGACGCTTACTGCGGCGCTTCCTCCGGCGAGAAGCGCATGATCGAGTTTTTGCTTTCGGTGTGGGACCCCGGCACCGACTGGGCCAAGCTGGGCTTTGCCAACTTCAATTTGGCCCAGGCCATCGGGGTGCTGGGCGGATCTGGGGCGAACGTTCGGGCCATCACCGCCTGGATCGAGCGACCATACTGGCCATAGGTTGGGGGGGTGATGTTCGCCTGCCATCTGAAACCACCAATTCAGGAGAATCCATGTTGACCCACGACGAGCGCATCAGAGCGTTGGAGGATCGTCTCCGAGTGACGTTCTCCCCGTAAATTAGTCCGCCTATTCTGTGGAATCCACCTCAATGACCAGAGGAGGAGCCATGAGAAAGAGCCGTTTCAGCGAGGAGCAGATCATCCACGCGCTGAAGGAGCACGAGGCGGGGACAAAGACGGCGGACATATGCCGGCGCCTGGGCGTTTCGGACCAGACCTTCTACCGGTGGAAGGCGAAGTTCGGGGGCCTGGAGGTCTCGGATGCCCGCCGCCTGAAGCACCTGGAGATCGAGAACGCCAAGCTGCTGCGGATGCTGGGACAGCGGGATCTGGATATCGAGGCCCTGAGGTTCCTCCTCCGAAAAAAATTCTGAGGCCCGCTGACCTCCGGAAGGCCGTGTCGCTGCTGAGGCGGGTCTTTCGGGTGAGCGAGCGGCGGGCCTGTGGCGTGGTGGACATGCCAAGGTGCACCTGCCGGTATCGAAGCCGCCGGAAGGAGGTCCCCGGCCTCCGGAAACGGTTGCTGGAACTGGCGGCGGAGCGAAAGCGGTTCGGGGCCCCGAGGCTCTACCTGCTGCTGCGACGGGAGGGGTTCATGGTGAATCACAAGCGGGTGGAGCGGCTCTACAACGAGGAGGGCCTCTGGGTGAGGAAACGCACCCGGAAGCGAATGAAGGGCGCGCCGCGCCAGGCGCTGCAGCCGCCGGTGAAGCCCAATCAGCAATGGGCGATGGACTTCGTGTCGGACGCCCTGGCGGAAGGACGCGCCATCCGGACGCTGAACGTCGTGGATGTCTTCACCCGGGAGGGGCTGGCCATCGAAGTGGACTTCAGCCTGCCGAGCCTGCGGGTGGTTCGGGTCCTGGAGGATCTGATGCGGAAGCGAGGGCGCCCGGATGTGCTGGTAAGCGACAACGGCCCGGAGTTCACGTCCAGGGCCTTCGACCAGTGGCGGCACCAGCAGGGCCTGGTCCACCACCTAATCAAGCCGGGCAGGCCCATGCAGAACGGCACATGCGAGAGCTTCAATGGGCGCTTCAGGGATGAATGCCTGAACGAAAACTGGTTCAGGGACCTTGCGGAGGCACGGCAGGTGGCCCGAGCATGGCTCCGTGACTACAACCACCACCGCCCGCACACCGCCCTCGGGGGACTTCCCCCGGCGGAGTTCGTGCGCCGCTGGGCTGAGCTTCGGTCGCCTCCGGCTCCCTTCGCCCAGCCCAGCGACACCACCCCAATCAACCCGGATTCCACACAAATACCGGAGTAATCATGGGGGGAACGTCACGAGGCACCGCGCCTCAGGGCCCGACCTGTCCAGGATTGACCTCCGTGAGGGAGTTCCGCCCCTACGATCTGGCCGAGGAATTCCAGGTGACGCCGAATGAGGTGTGTGCAGTGCTGACCCGCGTCATGCGAGAGTAGTCGGATCGGGCCCAGTCTAGTCACTGGTCAATGCGCTAGACTCCCTAGTATTCCTGGGGGTCCGCGATGCCGCGTCCACGTAATCCCGAAGGTCCGGCTGTTCGACTGGGCGGCCAGGCTGCGGTCAATTTCACCATCAGGCTTCCACTCGACCTGGCCCTGAAGATCGAGGACCGCCTGCATGAGCAAATGCGGCGGAACATGATGGAGACCGGCAGCCGCGCAGAGGCCAGCGTGGGGAGCCTCTTCCGGGCAGCCTTGGAACATTACCTGGCCTGCCCAGAGGCTGATACACCCGTTCCAGCGGCAAAGCGTGGCCGCCCCAGGAAGAGTGCGGAAGTGTCGCCAGCACCTAAAGCTCCGGCCAAGACCGGACGAAAGTAAATACATCCGGGCGGAGGATAGGGCAACGCAGGGATGCGACCTGAGCACCGATCCGAGGCCGAAGCTGATGCTTCACGGGCTGGGGAAACCTGGCCCGTTTCTTTGCGGGTCAGCGGCATTGTTCAGGATCGATATGGGTTCCTCTTCGAGGCAAATCGTCTGCAGTGAGCTTCTACTAATCATCCTTCCGAATCCTGTAGGAACGTCTACAGGTGAATCCATCCGAATTCTCCAGGAGGAGTTCAAAACGAGGTGCAATAATGATTTAGGCATTCTCGACAGTTTCACCCCACCCTGAGACCAGAGCCCTTTATGTACTTGGCCGAACTCAAGATTGGCAATTTCCGAGCCCTTGGCGGAGCCGAGGATTTCACGCTGGCCTTCCAACCCGGGGTTACAGCGCTCGTTGGCGAGAATGACGCAGGAAAGACAGCCATCATTGATGCGATTCGGTATGTCCTACTCTCCCGGGATGTAGATTTCGTACGGGTGCAAGAGGAGGACTTCCACGTCAACGGAGACAACGTCGCCGCCCGTGAGATCACGATCCGGGCCAAGCTCGTGGACCTTTCTCCCTCGGATCAGGGTGCCTTCGTTGAGCACCTGACTATCGAAGATGGCGTGGTAGCCCTCTATGTCCACTGGCGAGCCCGGAAATTGGGGGGCGATCCGGGCAGTCGGCGTTGGGTGGATGTAGCTGTGCATTCTGGCAAGGACGGAGGGGGACCGTTGCTAGAGAGCGCAACCCGTGCTCTGTTAGCCACCGCGTATCTCAAGCCGCTCCGGGATGCCGAGAGGGAGATGTCTCCCGGTCGGGGCTCACGGCTTTCTCAGATCCTAGGCCGTCTTCCGGATATTACGCGCGGCAAGGAATTCGATGCTCAGGCTATCGCAGCGGATCCCAGCAAGGTGAACGAACTGGGCCTAGTTGGGCTTTCCGACTTCATGCGTGCGCGGATCGAGAAGCACTCAGCCGTAGAGCAGGCAGAATCCGACATCACCCACCGGCACCTTGAGGCGCTGAGCCTTCGTGGAGATGGTCTTCGGGGGCGCATTCAGTTCACCGATGAGGCGACTGTCGACGTTCGTCTCCGTCGCCTCTTAGAGCGGCTCGATCTCGGACTCTGTGGACAGGATGGTCATGCTCGTGGCACTTACGGTCTCGGCTCTAACAACATCCTGTTCATGGCCTGCGAACTGCTCCTTCTCGGACGTGAGGAGGAAGGGCTCGCATTGCTGCTGATCGAGGAGCCCGAGGCTCATCTGCACCCCCAGCGCCAACTCCGTCTCATGCAATTCCTGGCCCGGGAAGCAAGCACGAAGACTGGCCAGCATCGACCGGTGCAGGTGATCCTAACCACCCACAGCCCTAATCTGGCTTCCAAGATCCCCGTGGACAGCTTGGTGATACTGAAGAACGGGAAGGCTTACCCACTGACGCCGGATCGGACGCTTCTGGACACGAGTGACTACCAATTCCTGGAGCGCTTTCTCGACGTCACGAAAGCCAATCTCTTCTTCGCCCGGGGCCTGCTCATTGTGGAAGGTGACGCCGAGGCTATCCTGCTGCCCACTATCGCCCGACTGGTGGGCCGTGATTTGACGGAGCGGGGTATCTCCATTGTAAACGTCGGCGGCACCGGTCTGCGGCGCTTCGCCCGTATCTTCCAGCGCAAGGAGGAAGGTCATTCCGGCATGGGCATCCGCGTGGCCTGCCTCGGCGACATGGACGTAATGCCGGACTGCGCGCCGGAGGTTCTGGATCTGGATCCTGCCAAGAAGGGGCGCCGCTGGAAACGGGAAAGCGACTTCGGCGAAAAACCGGAGGTCAGAAAGGCAGCCCTTCAAGCGAGGCGAGAAAAGCTGTCCGAAGGGGATGGCCAGGGTGTTCAAACCTTCGTATCGGATCACTGGACGCTGGAATACGACCTGGCATTGGCTGGGTTGGGCAGCGAGGTCTTCAGCGCAGCCATGCTTGCCGAAAACGAGGATCCATTAAACGAGGGGCGAAAGAAGCCCACACAGGTCATGGCCGAGGCTCAGACCGCCTTCGCCCAGTTCCCCAAGGATGATCCTGTCCGACACGCTGTACACGTCTACGAGCCTCTTCGAAGCAAACGGGCCTCCAAGGCCATCACGGCTCAGCACCTTGCGGCCCTCCTCGACGAAACCTACAGCGATCCGGAGAAGCAGCCAGAACTGCTTCGGAAACTACCGCCGTATCTCAAGAAGGCTTTGGAATACGTCAGCGGGGAGCCCTTCGACGCCGCCCCCCAACCCGACCCCGCCACGCGGGCCTGCTGATGGCAGCCGAGATCCTGCAGGACCTCCCCACCATTTCGGATGCAGACCTCCAGTGGGTAGCCGACCTTCTGAAGCTACGCGACCTGGATGAGCATCGGCGGGATTTCCTGAAGCGAATGAATACGGTGGATGTTTCCGCCTGTCCTGGGAGTGGAAAGACCACCCTAGTGGTGGCGAAGCTTGCCCTCCTAGCCCGGGACTGGCCCTGGCGAACCCGTGGACTCTGCGTGCTCTCCCACACAAACGTGGCCAGGGAGGAAATCCAGTCCCGGCTCGGGGCCACTGATGTGGGCCAAAGGCTGCTCGGCTACCCGCATTTCATTGGCACGATCCATGGATTCCTCAGCCAGTTCGTCGTACAGCCATTTCTGCTCAGTCGGGGAATGGTCTTTCGCGCGTTCGACGATGACCTCGCTTACCTGGAACGTAAACGAATACTGGGAAGCGCAGCGGACTTAACTGAGGCACAGCTTGGCAGGCAATACAAACATCTGAGCCAATTCCGGATTCAGAACCACCGGTTTGAACTCGGCGACTTCCTCAAGGACATGGATGCCAACCCGAGCCTTGTTGGTCGAGTCCAACGGGCCGTGCGAGGCGCCTCCGAGCGAGGTTTTTTCTGCCACGACGACATCTTCCCACTCGCCCAGGCGGCTCTCGACGAGGTCCCCACCCTCACCGCGATCCTCAGGCGTCGCTTCCCCTTTGTGCTCCTGGACGAGATGCAGGATACGGATACCCGCCAAGGAGGGCTGCTGAACCGGATCTTCCCACGGGAAGGGACGGGGATCAGCGTTCAGCGGGTGGGCGACCTGAACCAGGCCATCTTCCACGGCCACCAGGAGCGAGAGCCCTCCTTCCCAGATCCAGCACGCTCAATCCCCATCGCCGACAGCTTCCGCTTTGGACCGGCCATTGCCCGTGTTGCCTCCCCACTGGCGGTCACACCAGTCCTAGGCGACCTCCAGGGACGACACCCAGAGGTGTCCCCGGCGCCCGTGATCTTTCTCTTCCCTAACGATCAACCGGAGATCGTGCTCAGTGCCTTCGGAGATGCCGTGCTGGAGGCATTTCCGGACGATGTTCTGAAGCGCGGGCCGGTGGTGGCCGTGGCGGCGGTGCACAAGGAAAAGGAAGCCAGCGCGCCAGACAAGAAGCCGTGCACCCTGCGTGACTACTGGCCGGATTAT
>JAKBES010000011.1 GCA_021833665.1 Acidobacteriota bacterium | reverse complement strand
CACCAACACCGTACTCGCCGCCCCGGCGCCGGATGTTCTGGCCGTGCTCCGCCGGCCCGCGGAAGGCGGCGGCGCCGCTCGCCTCGTCCACGTCCTCGCGCATGACCACGGCCTCCACCTCCGGCGGCACGGGAGCCCCGGTCATGAGCTTGAGGGCCGTCCGCTGCGGGAGAGAACCGCTCCAGAGACGACCGGCGGGCACGGTGCCCGCCACGGGGAGGCGCACGGGATGCTCGCTGGAAGCTCTTTCCAGGTCGGACACCCGGACGCCGAATCCGTCCACGGAAGAGTTGTCGAAGCGGGGCATGGCGGAGAGAGCCTTCACGTCGCACGCCAGAAAGCGCCCCAGGGCCGAACCTAAGGCCACGTCCTCGCGCTCCAGCGCCGCAACCCGCGCCAGAACCTCGCCCAGGGCCTCGGAAAAAGGGATCACGGGGCCTCCTTCCGGCGCCGGACGTCGCCCTAGGGATGGCCGCCCCCCCTGAGCATGGTAAGGGCGTGAAGGAGGGCCGGCAGCGCGGCGTCCATGGCGTCTCCTGCGGCGGAGGGTGATCCCGGGAAGTTGGCCATCAGCGTCGTGCCGCGAACCCCCGCCCGGCCGCGGCCCAGCATGGCGTAAGGCGTCTGTTCGAGGCCGTGGGAGCGCAGGGCCTCGGCGATGCCGGGAACCTCCCGCTCGATGATGCCCTCCATGGCCTCGGGCGTCCTGTCCCTGGGCCCGAGGCCCGTGCCGCCGGTGGTGATGACGAGGTCGAGCTTCAGCACGTCGGCGTAATTCCGCAAAGCCGCGGCAATCTGGTCCGGCTCGTCGGGGAGAATCGCGTAGTCCGCCACCTCGACGCCCACCGCCTGGAGCCGCTCCACCAGAAGCCTGCCCGAGAGGTCTCCCCGGGTTCCCGCGGCGGAAGAATCGGAGAGGACGAGAACCGCGGCCCTGGGAGGTTCGGGAAACGCCGCCCTGAAGTCCGACTTGCCGCCCCGTTTCTCCAGGAGCCGCACGGACTCGATGGCCATGTCCCCGTCGAACATCTTGAGCATGTCATAGAGGGTCAGGGCCGCCACGCTCGCGGCCGTGAGGGCCTCCATCTCGACGCCCGTCTTGTAGGTGGCCGTCACCGTGGTGGTGACCGTAACCGTGGCTTCCCCCAGCTCGAACTCCACCCCCACGAAATCCACCGGCAGGGGGTGGCAGTAGGGAATGATGCGGGGGGTCTCCTTGGCCGCTTGCACGGCCGCCACCTTGGCTACTTCCAGCGGGTCGCCCTTGGGCACCTCGCGGCGGCGGATGCGGTCCACCGTCCCGGGGTCGGCCCGCAGAATCGCCTGGGCGCGCGCCGTCCGGCGGGTCCTCGTCTTGTGTGAGACGTCCAGCACCTTCAGCCTCCTATTTCGTTCATGGGCAGATCCTGGCCGGCCCTCAGATCCTCCGCCTCGGGGTGCTTCTCGGGCTTGGAGGCGAGGGCATCGACGATGAGGCGCGCCACGGCGCCGTCGCTCGCTTCGCGCGCGAGCGCCTTCGCGAGGTCGAGTCCGGCGGGCGCGAAAAGGCACGTTTTCAGTTTGCCGTCGGCGGTCACCCTCAGCCGGTTGCAGCGGTCGCAGAAGACGTCCGAGAGGGGCGTGATAAAGCTGATTTGGCCCCGGAAGCCCTCCACGGAAAAGTCCTTGGCCACGCCGCCCGTATGCTCGCCTTGGCCCACGGGGACGAGCCGGTGAACCCGTTCGATGCGCTCGCGCATGCGCTCGTGGGACACGAAGCCCTCCCGGCTCCACCCGTTCTCCCGGAACGGCATGTACTCGATGAAGCGGATGTTCACGGGCCTGCTCCGTGCCAGCTCCACGAACTCCAGCAGTTCGTCGTCGTTCACCCCGCCCATGACGACCGTGTTGAGCTTGAGGGGTTCGAATCCCGCCTCCAGTGCCGCGCTGATGCCCTTGAGGACCGCGGGGAGGAGGTCCCGGCCCGTGATCTTCAGAAACCGTTCCCGGCGGAGGCTGTCGAGGCTCACGTTCAGGTTCTCGACCCCGGCCCGCCGGAGGGGGGCGGCGAGGCCCCCGAGGGTGACCCCGTTCGTGGTGAGGGCGAGGGTCCCGATGCCTTCCACCGCGGCGATCTTTGACACCAGATCCAAGAGGCCGGGCCTTAGGGTGGGCTCTCCGCCCGTGAGGCGCACTTTGCAGATGCCAAGGGCCGCGAAGATGCGGACCAGGCGGAGAATGCTGCCGGAAGGAAGGATGGGGCCGGTGGTGACCGTGCCGCACCCGGACGGGCGGCAGTACGTGCAGTTCAGGTTGCACCGGTGGGTTAAGGCGAGCCTGAGGTAGACGTGTTGGCGGCCGAAGGGATCGATCATGGCGCTCATGGTCTCACACCCTGTACCCCGGGTAGGAGTCTAAGATCTTCGGGGGCGTTGATGCTGGCCAGCTTGCCCGCGTCCGAGTCCTCCAGGGGCACCCACCGCACCCTCGCTGACCGCACCAGCGCCCTCAGCGAACGCCGTCCTTCGGCAAGGGCCGCCGTGACGGACGCCAGCCAGCAGGAAGGGAAATAGCCGGGAAGGGGGTCGAGGTGCTCGCCGCTCCGGACCGCCTTGAAAAACCGTCCCCGCGGCCCCGCCTCTTTCGCGAGACGGCGAAGGAGGACCGCCGTCACCATGGGCTGGTCGCACGCGGCCACCACGTAGCCATCCGCGGCGCCCGAGGCGAGGAGGGCTTCCAGTCCAGCCAGCGGCCCGAGGCCCGGCTGGCCGTCCCGGATGTGCAGGACCCCCGGCCGCCCCGCGCATTCGTACCCCGCGCAGGCGCCCGCCACGATCACCGATCCGAAGGCCTCGCGCATGGCATCCAGAATGGGTTCGATCATGGGTCTCCCTCCGGGGAGGAGGACGCCCTCCTTGGGCCTCCCCATCCTGCGGCTTTCGCCGCCGGCCAGGACGGCGCCCAGAATGATCCCTGCGTTCGGACCGGCCAAGGGGATACCCTTTCGTTGTCAGACCGCAGGCGCGGGGTAGGAAACACGAATGGCCTCGCCGGGACCGATCCACCCCGGCTTTACCACCCGCGCCATCCATCCCAGACGGCCCACCGTCACTTCCTTGAGTTTGGGATCGACCGCATCCAGGACGAAACACGGCTTCCTGGCCTCGCTCAGCTCGATTTCCACGCCTCCCGCGAAGGCCAACCGGGTGCCCACGGCGAGCGGAAGATCGTACAAGCCCTGAACCGTGAGGTTCTCACCCAAGGCGCCCGGCCCTACGGCGAATCCTTCCGCCGCCAGTTGCGCGATGACCTCCTGATGGAGCAGGGAGAGGGCGCGGTTGGGCTTGGTGTGCTTGGCGTGGGCTTGTCCGTCACCCTCAAGCCCCCGCTCCAAAACCTGAGCCCGCTGAACGGGCAGTTTGGGGATGCCGCCTTCGGAAAGGTTTACCGCGATGAGTTCGGGACCGTTCATGGTCGCTGCTCCTTGGAGGACGTGCATTGCCGGGAACGATCTGTTCGGGACGCGAGACGCTGCGCGGCCCTCACTTCACCAGCTCCCCGTCCTCTGCTCCTTTGCCATCCGTTGTCCGCTACCGCCTTCGTCCGGCCTTTGATCCGAACACCCTCTAAGATGCTCCGGGGTTCAAAAGGTTGAAAGGGCAATCCCGTGCCGCCATGGCGAGGGGCATATGCCCCAATTTCGGCGAGGCCCGCTGCCCTGCCTTCCCGTGGGCCCTGGAAGGCCGTACAGTCCATCCTCATGGTGACCGAAAACGGGGCCCGACGCCAGCCTTCCTTCTTCTCCCTCGCCGCCTTTGCCGTGGCGGGCATCGCCTTGGCCCTGGCGTGCACGGGCAGCCCCTACAAGCCCGCCACCGACGACGCGGCTACCGTCTACATGGAGGCCTGCCTTCCCTGCCACCAGGGGGGAACGACGGGCCCGTCCCTGGCGGGACGCCACTTGAGCGCCTCCGCGGTGGAGGAGCGGCTCGACCATGGAGCCAAGGGCATGCCTCCGTTTCCTCACATCCGCGGTGATGCCCGGCGCCATCTCGTGGCCTTCATCGTCCGGCTCAGCGGTGGCGAAGCGGCCCCCCGGCCTTGAGTACATCTTGAGCTTGCCTTGACTCACCCCGCACGGGAATCTACTGTGTGAATCTGAGGTGCGCGTGATGGTCCCCTTCCCCGGCGATTTCTGCAAGACCATTTTAAAGGACTTCCCGGACGGTGTGCTCGTTCTGGACCGGGCGCGCACCATCCTTTACGCCAACCCCGCCTTCTACCGGCTCTTCAATCTGGAGACGAACCTGGAGCTGGAGGGACAGGGCTGCGCCAGCGTCACCAAGACCGCCCTGTGCGAGACCCAGTGCCTCATGCGCAGGGCGGAGGCCGACGATCGCACGGTGGTACAGCGGCACAGCGTCTCCTGCGATTGCCCGGGGGTTGCACCCTTCTGCATGACCCACCGCATTTTCGGCCGGGCCGACGCGGGCCCGGGGGAGCCCTATGCCATGGAGATCTTCAAGGACATGGCGGACCTGGGCAACTACCTGGATACCCTCCGCGCCACGTCGCTGGCCCTGGAGCAGGAGAAGGACAAACACAAGATCATCCTGGAGGCCATCGCCGACGGGTACTTCACGGTGGCTCCCTCCATGCTGGTGACGGACGCCAGTGACGGTCTCCTGCGCTTCCTCAAGAAGAGGCGGGAGGAGGTGGTGGGCCAGCCCTGTCCGGAGGTCTTCCACTCGGACAAGTGCGAGACCGACTGCCCCGTGCGCTGGACGCTCCAAAACGGCAAGGGTGTGGCCAACTGCCGCGAGCGCGTCCTCAACGGGGAGGACCAGGCCCGGCACGTGCTCAAGAGCACCTACCTCCAGCGGGACGTGACGGGGGAAGCCACGGGGGTCATCGCCATCGTGAAGGACAACTCGGAGCTCGTGGCCCTGCAGCAGCAGGCCGCGTCCCTGGTGAAGGCCTACGGCTTCGTGACCAAAAACAAGCGCATGCAGGAGGTTCTGGACCTGATCCAGACCATCAAGGACACGGACACGTCGGTCCTCATCCTCGGCGAGAGCGGGACGGGCAAGGAGATGCTCGCCAACGCCATCGTCCAGGGGAGCGTCCGCAGCGCCAAACCTTTCATCAAGATCAACTGCTCGGCCCTCACGGAGAACCTGCTGGAGAGCGAGCTCTTCGGCCACGTGAAGGGCGCCTTCACGGGGGCCGTGAGCGACAAGGTGGGCAAGTTCGAGCTCGCCGACGGGGGCACCCTCTTCCTCGACGAAGTGGGCGACATGTCCCTCCCCCTCCAGGCCAAGGTCCTCAGGGTCTTGCAGGAGAAGGAGTTCGAGCGCGTGGGGGGCACGAAAACGCAGCGCGTGGACGTGCGGATCGTGGCCGCCACCAACAAGGACCTGAAAGAGGCCATCCGGAAAGGCCTCTTCAGGGAGGACCTCTATTACCGCCTCCACGTCATCCCGGTGAAGATTCCGCCCCTGCGCGAGCGGAAGGAGGACATCCCCCTCCTCGTGAACTACTTCATCGACCTCTTCAACCAGAAGTACCGCCGCTCCATCCAGGAGGTCTCATCGAGGGCCCTGGCCCTCCTCGTGGACTACCCCTGGCCCGGCAACGTCCGCGAACTGCGCAACGCCCTGGAATACGCCTTCGTCTGCTCCCAGGGGACGATCCTGGAGCGGCCCGCCCTTCCCATCGAAGTCCAATCCTGGCGAGGCGCCCGTTCGATCCCGTTGGATGAGCCCGAACCCCGCGGGCGGCGGGGCCGCGGCGGCCCGTCGGCGCTCTCCCCGGAACCAGACCTCCCCAAGGCCGATCCCTCGGCCCTCGATGACCGCGACCAGCTTCTGGGACTCCTGGAGCGCTACAGGGGCAACCGGTCCCGCTTGGCCAAGGAGCTGGGCGTCGGCCGAACCACCCTCTGGCGAAAGCTCAAAGAGCTGGGCATCGAAGAGATCTACCGCTGAGGCGCGGGCCATGAATCGCGCCAGCCTTGGTGCCGCAATGGATCAGCACGCGGGGTGCCGAAGCGGTGAGGCGAGGAGGAAGCCCCACTCACCTTCCCTTGCGCTTGTCCCCTGTCCCCTCAATCCGACCACCTCCCCTCCGCTTGCCGCTCTCGTCCTTCCCCTTTACCCGGTACTCGAATCGGTGCATAATGCAACCATGACCGAGAAGGCTCTCCCCTCCCGTGAATCCGCCAGAGAACGCAAGGCCGGCCTGGCCTGGGACCGGGGCCTTCGCACCATCCTCGACTCCATCAACGACGGGGTCTTTACGGTGGACAGCGAGTTCAAGGTCACCTCTTTCAACAGGGCCGCCGCCACCATCACCGGCACGAGCGAAGAGGAAGCCGTGGGGCGGCCATGCTGGGAGGTTTTCAAGGCCGATATCTGCGAAGGCTCGTGCGCGCTGAAGAGGACCCTTGCCACGGGCCGCCCCGTCATCAACCAGTCGGTGCGCATCCTGAACTCCAAAGCCCAGAAGGTCCCCATCAGCGTGAGCACGGCGCTGCTCAAGGACGCGAAGGGCCACGTGGTGGGCGGGGTGGAAACCTTCCGCGACCTCTCCCTGGTGGAGGACCTGCGGCGGCAGGTGGAAAAACGGTTCGCCTTCCAGGACATGCTTTCGGCGCACCACAAGATGCGGGAGATCTTCGAGCTGCTCCCCCAGGTGGCGGAGAGCGACTGCACGGTCCTCATCACGGGGGAGAGCGGCACGGGCAAGGAGCTCATGGCCCGCGCCCTGCACCACCTCAGCCCCCGGGCTTCCGGGCCCCTGGTGGTGGTCAACTGCGGAGCCCTGCCCGACGCCTTGCTGGAATCGGAGCTCTTCGGCTATCGGGCCGGGGCCTTCACCGACGCCAAACGGGACAAGCTCGGGCGCCTTTCCGCGGCCCAGGGCGGCACCCTCTTCTTGGATGAGGTCGGGGACGTCTCCCCCGCTATGCAGGTGCGCCTCCTTCGGGTCCTGCAAGAAAAGACCTTCGAGCCCCTGGGCTCCAACCGAACCTTGCACGCCGACGTGCGCTTCCTGGCGGCCACCAACAAGAACCTTCTGGCCGAAGTGCGGGCGGGGCGTTTCAGGGAAGATCTGTACTACCGGCTCAATGTGGTGCAAATTGCAATTCCTCCCTTGCGCGACCGGCGCGAAGACATCTCTCTTCTGGCCATGCACGTCTTGGACAAGCTCAACCATCTTCGGGGCCGCGACATTCAGGGTTTCACGCCGGAAGCCATGCGATGCCTCCTTCGCTACCCGTGGCCGGGCAACATCCGCGAACTTGAGAACTCCGTCGAGCACGCCTTCATCCTGTGCCGCCAAGGCCTGGTCCTCCCCGAGCACCTGCCCGCGGCCGTGTGCGCCGAGTCCGGCCCGCCGGCCCCGGGAGAGGCGCCCCTCGGCGCCGGCAACCTCCGGGAGATGGAGAGCGCGCACATGCTCTCCGTCCTCGATCGCCATAAGGGCAACCGGAGCGCCGCGGCGCGCGAACTGGGCATCCACAAGACCACCCTATGGCGGCGCCTGAGGAAGGGCACCCCCCCGCACCCGAGCTGATTCTCGGCGCGCCATTGCACTTTGCAATCTTCGCCCTTTAGATCGGTGCACCTTGCACCGCTTCAAGGGATCCTCTTCACCTGCTGATGCGTTCCTCTCAAGACATCAGCCATACGTTAGAAGCGGAATGAGCGAGTGGTACGGCCCTTGCTTTAGCTGGGGCGGAGGGTGCCATGCTTCTGGCTGTCCCGGAATTTCACGGAAGGGTTGCTCCGACCTTCGACTTCTGCCACAGGGTGACCCTCTGGCGGGTGGACGAGCGGGGCGTCAGGTCCGCCGGCCAGCGGACGTGCCGCGGCCTCGGACCCAGCGAGCGGGCGCCCAAGCTCCAGGCCATGGGCGTAGACGTCCTCCTCTGCGGAGCCATCGGCAAGGACATGGAAGAGGATATTCGGTCCCGGGGCGTGGACGTGGTTCAAGGCCTGACGGGCGAAGTGATGGAAGTGATTTCGGCGTATCGGTGCGGAGCGCTGGGGGAGCCGCGTTTCAAGCTCCCCGGCGTGGACGGACACGCAGGGCCTTGTGCCCCCGGAGGTGTGAGATGACAACGACACGGAGTTCATGGGGCCGTCTGGCCCTCTGCGCGGTGGCGGCGTGGGCCCTTGGAACCTTGGCCGTGCTGGCCGGGCCGGGAGGAAAACTGCAGGTGGCCGTGACGGAGCCGGACATCGAGGCCATCGTCAGAGTCGTGGGCGGCAACCAGGTGGACACCTTCAGCCTGTTCAAGGGGTGCATCCTCAGAAAGAACCTGGCCGTGGAGCCCGCCGTGCTCGCGAGGCTGGCCAAGGCCGACGCGGTGGTCTGGACGGGATTCTTCAACGAGTCGGCGGCCATCAACGCGGCCCTAGACAAGGGCACGCCGGCCGCAGCATCGAAGGAAGCGGGCGCGGGCTGGATCGACGTCTCCAAAGGCGCGGCGAGGGTCAACGTCCCCACCTCCACGTGCTTCGGATACGTGGACCCCTCCCAGATGGAAGGGGACCCCTTCTTCTGGCTCAACCCCCAGAACGGAGCCACCATCGCCCGGGCGGCGGCGGAGGGCCTGGGCGACCTGAGACCCGACAAGAGGGCCTACTTCCTCGCCAACGCCGAGGCCTTCCAGAAGGCCGTGGCCGGAGACATCGTCCGCTGGAAGAAGGAACTGGAGCCCCTCTCCAATCTGCGCATCTTCAGCGCCCAGTGCGGCTGGCAGAACTTTTCCAAGCTCGGCGGACCCACCTTCGTGGTGTGCAAGGGAACCCCTGGCGTCCTCCCCACGCCCAAGCTCCTCGTTGACCACGTGAAGGAGATGAAGGCCCAGATCGTCATCGTGGACCCCAGCACTCCCCCTGAATACGGCAAGGCGTTCCGGCAGGAGCCTGGCCTCAAGGTCATCGAAGTGGCCTCGTCCATCGAAGGGATCCCTGGGGCCAAGTCCTACACCGCGCTCTTCGACCATCTCATCAAGGCCCTGCAAGAGGCGGCCCGCTGACGCGAACCACTAGGGGCTGAACGGAGCCAAGGAGAAAACTCATGATTCGTGATGCAAGGTCCCGCCTCCACGGGCGGCGGGACGGCAGAATACGTGTGTCCCCCGCCTTCCTGGTCCTGGCGGCGGTGCTGGGCATCGCCACCATGGCGGGGCAGGACCCGGGAATGAAGCAAGCAGGCGATCAGCCCGCTCCCCCCAAGCTGCTCCATCCGGCCCTGGTGCTGAAGGACGCGGCGGGGAAGAACGTGCTGGACACGGGCAACCCCATCAGCACGCGCCAGACGTGCGGCGGGGACTGCCACGACTACGACTTCATCACCAACAGCTTCCACTTCCAGCAGGGCAAGAACGAAATGGATCCGGCCCTCCTGAAAGCCCACGGGATAGCTCCTTTCAACTCATCGCCGGGCATGTTCGGCAAATTCTCCATCATCCCCAACCGGCAGCTCACCCACGCGGGCATCACGGAGGCGGCGGACGCGGACATGAGCCAGCCCGAGTGGCTCACCAAGTGCGGCGTCTGCCACACGGGCGGAGGCATCTCCGAATACGACCTCTACGGCCGCAAGTTCCTGTCCCCCGACGCGAAAGCCAAGGGCCCCATGGACCCGAGCTATACCATCAGGGACCGGGAGTCGGGGAAGGTCGTGCCGTGGGATTGGGAGAAGAGCGGCACGGCGGAAGGCGACTGCTTCCTCTGCCACGTGCCCAAGGCCAGCCGCGGGGCTCGGCGGGAGGAGATGAGCGCGGGCAACTTCAGGTGGGCCAACAACGCCACCCTCTCTCAGACGGGCATCGTGACCAAGGACGCCAAAGGCGCCTTCCTCTATGACCGCGCCGCGTTCAACGCCGACGGAACGGTGAAGCAGGATGTCCTCAACTTGTCCGACCCCACCCTCGAAAACTGCGCCAAGTGCCACGGCTTCACCGCGCGCGATGCCACCACCATCCAGCCCATCCAGCACGCCGACATCATGAGGGGCACGGAGAAGGCAGGATGGATCTACAACGGCGCCAAGATCAGCGACACCGTCTCCCCTCACATCGTGGGCAAGGACAAGATGAATTTTCCCTGGGACGTGCACGCCGCCAAAGGGCTTATTTGCATCGATTGCCACTTCTCGCCCAACAACCCCGGCCGCAAGATCCAGGAGGACAGCCAGAAGTATCTGAAATACAAACCCGTGAGCGAGGACATCGCCATCTACCTCAAGCGCCCCGACCACAACTTCGCCCGGGGCAACATCCCCCCCGAGACGGTGAACATGACCCGCCACAACACCATGAGGGGATGCGCCGACTGCCACGACGCGGAAAGGACCCACGCCTTCCTGCCCTACAAGAGCCTTCACTTCAAGGCCCTCGCCTGCCAAACCTGCCACATCCCCGCCATCCATTTCTGGGCCTACCGCAGCGATGAGTGGGGCTTCCTGATGGACACGGGCACGAGCCGGATCACCTTCCGCGGCATCGACGGCGACATCGTGGATCCCGACTCCAAGGTCACGGGCTTCCAGCCGGCCTACGTCCCCACGCCCGCCAAGGACGGGCATCTGGAGATCCGGCCCACCAACCTCATCACGGGCGTCTACTGGTTTGACAAGGCCAAGGGCCGTCCCGTGTTCACCTGGCAGATTCAGAAGGCCTTCTTCGAGAGCTGGGACAAATCCAACGGCTGGACCTACCGCCCCGAGATCGTGAAGGAGTTCGGGGACAAGGACGGCATCATCGACCGCGCTCAAGCCCTCTACACCACGCCTGAGAAGATCGCCCTCGTGAAGGGCCTCCTGCAGAAATACGCGGGCATCTCCGAACCCGAGCTGCGCATCGAGATCGTCCCCTGGGCCATGAGCCACAGCATCGTTGGGAAGGAACAGGCCACCAAGGACTGCACCGCCTGCCACGCCAAAAACAGCATCCTCCACCGTCCCCTCGACCTGGACGACGCCCTGCCCAAGGACGTGCCCGTCATCTACGGCGGGAAGCCCATCAACGTCGTCAACTACGAAGGGAAAAACCCAACCTTCAACAATAGGCCCCTCCTCAGTTCCTTCTACATCATCGGCAACAGCAGGGCCACGTGGATCGAGTGGCTGGGCTGGCTGAGCGTCGTGGGAGCCCTGCTCTTCGCCCTCATTCACGGAGCCATCCGTCTCTTTGGAGGCAGGTCATGAGCGCGTCCAAACCCCTCTACGCCCTTCACGAGCGGATCTGGCACTGGCTCCAGGCGGCGGCCATGATCATGCTGATCCTCAGCGGCTTCGCCATCCACTACCCCGACCGCTTCGGCATCCTCGGGTCCATGGCCCACGCCGTGAGCTGGCACTCCTGGATCGGATTCGCCCTGATTCTGAACGCCTTCCTCGGCCTGTTCTACCATTTGACGGCCGACAAATATCACCACTTCCTGCCCAAGATGGACGACTTCACGGGGGGCGCGGTTCGGCAAGCGCGCTTCTACCTGTACGGCATCTTCAAGGGCGAGCCGCACCCTTACGAGACGGACCCCAGGCACAAGCTCAATCCCCTTCAGAAGGTCACCTACCTGGCGCTCCTGAACATCCTGCTGCCCTATCAGATCATCACGGGCGTCCTCATGTGGGGCGCCAACCGCTGGCCGGCCACCTTCGAACGCGTCGGCGGACTAAGGGTTCTTGGCCCGGCCCACACCCTGGGCGCCTACCTCTTCCTCGCCTTCCTCATCGGCCACATCTACCTCGCCACCACGGGCACGACACCTTGGAGCCTGTTGAGAGCCATGATCACGGGCTATGAAGCGGGGAGGGGGGAAGGCCATGAGCCGGCCCAAGCCGCCAGACCTTGAACACGAGGCCGAGCGGGAGGCCCCGTGCCCCGAAGGGGGCGGGCCGAGCCTGAGCTGGCGCGTTCGGCCCATCGGCGTCATACGCGCCCCCTTTTCAACGCCCGTGGAAGCGCCGCGCCACTTCAAGCGCATCGGGAGGTCCACGGTCCACGTCTTTCCCGATTACGTGCCGGGGCTCGATGATCTGGAAGGATTCAGCCACCTATGGCTGATCGTTCTCCTTCACAGGAGCGACGGCTTCGACCTTCTGGTGAAGCCCAAGGAGCGGGACATGGACCATGGGGTCTTCGCCACCCGGTCGCCGAGGCGGCCCAATCCCCTCGGCCTCACCCTCGTGGAGCTGGTGAAGCGCGAGGGGGGAGACCTTCTGGTCCTGGGTGCCGACCTTTGCGACCACACGCCCCTGCTGGACATCAAGCCCTATCTGCCCTCCCACGACTGCGCCGAGTCGCCCAGGCTGGGCTGGTGGCAGGAGGAGCAATCCTGACGGTGAGAGCCGCTGTGTTGTTGAGGGGGAAAGGGGGCGGGCCCGCCAAAGGCCCGCCCCCGAACTTCTATTGATCGGAACCTGCGGACGGTTCCATGTCAATGCCCAAAAGGAGGGTGCACGCGTGGAGCCCCTCCACGAGGGCGTCTCCCGCGCTGGCGAAGTAGGGGTTGGGCTGCGCATCCCCCAGCTTCCTCACGAACTGGCGCCCGAAGGGGACCAGGTGCCGGCGCAGGAGGACCCCGGCCGTCTCACGCCATCGCTCCTGCTCCGCCGCGTCCTCAGCCTGCGCGAATCCGGCGAGGATATACGACAGGAATTCCAGCTCGAGCCCCAGGTGGTCCTGCGGCAAGGTGAGCCCCTTGCGGGGCCGTATGCCCGCGGATTCATGCAGGGCCTTGAGGTCGCCGAGGCACTCGGGGGCCATGAGCCGGTTGTAGGTGAACACCGACTCGTAAGGGTGCACCGTGGCGTTCCCGCTGCCGTGGAGAAAGAGGCGGACGTACTCCACGGCCTGGTGCTGAGGCTTGCCGCAGTGCTCGACCATGGCGGCCAGAGCCCCGGGAAGGCCGTCCAGCCCGGGACACCTCTCGGGACAGCGCCCGATCACGCCCGCGAGCCGTACCTTCACGTCCGCCTCGGGCTCCAGGAACACCTCGGACAGGACGCTGAAGACCTCCGAGAGGGCGCCTATCAGATCCTCTCTGCCGCTGTTGTCCATCGTTCCCAAGCCTCCTCCCTCACTTGAACGCGCTGATTTGGCCGGCATAGACGAAGATGAACCTCAACAGGTAGCCGCCCGCCAGAACCAAGAGCGCGGCCGCGGAGGCCAGGGGTTTGTTGTGATGGATCGTGCTCTTCTGCCGGAAGACGGGGGCCATCTCCCACAGCTCGATGGCCAGCGGGAGCAGGAGCCCCAGCCCCAGGAAGAAGAGCCAGAAGGCGAGCGTGTACGGGCCGCCCAGGATGAGCTTCAGCGCCTCCTGCACGGCCAGGACCGAGAGCTTCCCGTGGATGAGGTAGGGCAGGACGATGAAGAACTCCAGGATGATGAAGCAGATGTCCAGCGTGTAGAGGAACCGCACCTGCTTGAAATCGAGGCTCTTCTTGTTGAAGGAAAGGGCCAGGATGAGAGCCGCCGTGCCCGTGGAGAGGGCCGAGAAGAGAAACATCTGGGCCACCAGGTTGGTGTTCCAGAAGGGCCGGGCCTGGACGGCTCCCAGGAGCACGCCCGTGTAAATGCCCACGCCCACGGCGAAGGGAAATCCCGCCATGGCCAGGGGACGGCTCCACCCGGAGAGGTCCACGTTCAGGCGGTTGAGGAAGGCCAGGCGTTTGGGGACCATGGCGAAGAGCTTCTGGCGGAACTCGGCGGGCAACCACGACCAGAAGTAAAGGAACGTGAGGGTCGTGAAGATCATGAGCAGCCAGGAGCCGATGGACATGGGGCTCTCCCAGCGGAAGGTGACGAAGAGCTTGTAGAACCGGTACCAGTTGCCCAGGTCGAAGATCAGGAGGAACGACCCGAAGGCCACGGGCCAGGGGGCCATCATGGCTCCGTACTTGGCGATGCGCGGATAGGCCGGCTGGCCGTTCTCCTGGAGGTAGGTGGCGAGGGCCGAGACGAAAAAGATGCCCGCCGAAAGCCCGCCCAGGAATAGGTAATTGACGATCAGGAAACCCCATTCGATGGTCTGCATGGCTCTCTCCCTACAGCAGGTAATACAACTGCGGGCCGTTGCCCGTTTCCGCTTTCTTGACCAGGTAGCGCCGCGTGGAGAGCAGATCGTGGAGCTCTCCCTGCGGGTCGTCCAGGTCTCCGAAGACCCGCACCTTGGAGGGGCAGGTCTCCACGCACGCCGGCGGCTGTCCCTTGTCCACCCTCTGCACGCAGAAGGTGCACTTGTCCACGACCCCCAGGTCCTCCCGGAAGTAGCGGGCGTTGTAAGGACAGGCGATCATGCAGTAGCGGCAGCCGATGCAGTCCGAATAGTTCACCAGAACGATGCCGTCCGATCTCTGCCACGAGGCTCCCGTGGGGCAGACCCGGACGCAGGAGGGGTTCTCGCAGTGCATGCACTGGCCGGGATCGAAGGTCATGAGGAGCTTGGGGTAGGAACCCCGCTTCTCCTCGTCGATCCAGTTCCGGAACTTGCCCACGGGGACGCCGTTTTCAGCCTTGCAGGCCACCACGCAGGCCTTGCAGTTGATGCACTTCTTCGAGTCCAGCACGAGCGCGTAGCGCTTCTTTTTCTTTTGGTCAGCCATCGTCGTCCCCTCAGACCTTGCGGATGTTCACGAAGGTTTCGTGGAACGCCGCGTTGCCCGAGACCTGGTCCCACGCCGTTTCGAGAATCTGGGCGTCGCTGGCGCCGTTGTCATAGGCCAGCTTCTGCCACTGCGACCGCTTGCCGAACCCGTGGAGCATGAACACGCAGTCGGGACGGATCTCGTCGGTGACGCGCGCCTTGATCCGCACGGTCCCCACCCTGCTGGAAACCTCCAGGAGGTCTCCCGTCTGGATCCCCATCCGCTGCGCCGGTTCGGGATTGATCCAGAGGTGGTTTTCGGGGGCGAACTCGTGAAGCCACGGATTGTTCGTGTTGTTCGCGTGGGTGTAGTAGGCCCGCCTGCCCAGGACCACGCGGAACTGCCCCGGCTGGGGCTCCACGGGTGGCTTGTACACGGGGAGCGGATCGTAGCCGCTTTCCTGGAGCCGGTCGGAGAAAAGCTCGATCTTCCCGCTCTTGGTGACGAACCGGTGGTCCGGCTTGAGCGTCGTGCCGTATTTCGGGAAGCCACCGGTGGTAACCACACCGTGCTTCTGGAGGTGGTCGAAGGCGTTCTCCACGGGAACGTCCTTCGCCTGCGCCTCGACCCAGTCCTTCATCGTGTAGTCGAAGTAGTCCGAGAGGTTGAGGCGCTTGGCCAGGCCCTGAATGATCTCCAGGTTGGGCTTGGTGTCGTGGATGGGCTTCACCACCTGCTGCCGGTAGACGACGGCGGGCCAGATGCCCGGCATCATCTCCATGGGGTCCGTGCGCTCCAGGTAGTGAGATTCTGGGAACACCACGTCCGCGTACCAGGCCGTATCGCTCATCTGGAAGTCGATGACGCCCACGAAGTCCATCTGCTTGAGCATCTTGACGGTCTTGGCCTGCTCCGGCAGGGCGTTCATGGGATCCTGCTTGTAGACCATCCAGCCCTTCACCGGATAGGGCTGCCCCGAGAGCACGTTCTCCCGAAGCTTGAGATAGGCGCCGTCGCCCTTGGCGGAGAGGGGGAAATTCTTGTCGATCTCGTCCACGCGCCCCGCCTTGGGATCGTCCCACGGGAGGAAGAGGTATTCGCCCATGGAGATCTTGGCGTTGGGCACCATGCCTCCCTCGCGGTCCCAGTTGCCCACGATGGCGTTGAGGATGGCCTGGGCGCGCCGCATCTGGAAGTCGTTGGTGTACCAGGAGCTGCGGCGGCCCGCGTAGTAGACGGCGCGCGGCGCGGCGTCGGCGAACTCCCGGGCCGTGCGGACGATGTCCCGGGCGGCGATCTCCGTTTCCTTCTCGGCCCAGTCGGGCGTGTATTGGCGCACGTGGTCGGAGAGCTTGTCGAAGCCCGTCGTATAGGTGGCGACGAAGTCCTTGTCGTACCTGCCCTCACCCACGATGACGTTGATCATGGCGAGGATGAAGGCGAGATCGGTCCCGGGCCGGATGGGGAACCAGTGGTCGGCCTTGGCGGCCGTCACCGTGAAGCGCGGGTCCAGGTAGACGAGCTTGGCCTTCTTGAGCATGACGGAGCCGATGAGGTCCATGGTGTCGGGGATGATGATGGCCTCGAACCGGTTTGCGCCGGACATGATGACGTAGTCGGCGTTCTCCATGTCGAAGGCGGGGACGGTCCCGAAGGTGGCCGAGTAGGCCAGGTTCACGGAAGCGAGGCACAGGGTGGGGTGGCGGACGATGTTGGGCGAGCCCAGGGCCAGGCCGAGGTTCTTGAAGAAGACCTCTTGGAACCCCTCCGTGGAGGACCACAAGGTTCCCTCGGGGCCGTACTTCGATTTGACCTCTGAAAGCTTCTTGGCGGCGTAGTCCCAGGCTTCATCCCAGGAGACCGCGCGCCATTTCCCCTCGCCTCTGGCGCCGGCGCGAATCAATGGCTGCTTGATACGATCGGGGTCATAGACTTGTTTGATGGCGGCGTTCCCGCGGGCGCAGAGCATGCCTCTCGATCGCGGGCTCTCGGCGTTCGGGTTGAGCTTGTGAACCACGCCGCCCTCCGCCACCGCCAGCACCGAACATTTGTTCGGGCACACCTCGCAGGTGGTGGGAACCACCGTGGGCGCGGCCTCCTGCGCCGTGCCCTTCTCAAAGTATTTTAGGCATCCAGTCTGGGTGATCAGGGCCGTGGCGGCGGCGCCTGCGCCGGTCACTTGCATGAACGTTCTACGGTCCATTGGATTCGCTCCCATCGCTCTCTCCCCCGCCGGTTGAAAGAGGCCGGGGGGCTCGGAGCCCCCCGGCCATAAGGGTATGGAGGGTTCTAGAAGGTCGCGTCGAAGAGCAGATACGCGTTCTTCACGGTCTTGGGGAACGCGTAGAAGTTCACGGCATTGTTGTTCAGGTTGTAGTAGTTCAGGTCACCGGGGGCGATGTGCCAGCCGCTGAAGGCCGTGGAGTAGTCGTAGTAGGTGTAGCCGATTCGCATGGAGGCGTGCTTGTTGAAGTTGATGTGCATGTAGCCTTCCCACACGTCGCCGCGGGCCGCGAGCTTGTCGCCCACTTCGCCGGAGCTGGGGGTGTAGGTGAACCAGCGGGGCGAGCCGTGGTTGAACTCGACGCCCAGGTCGAACATGGGCACGGGGGTCCACTTGACACCGGCGTAGTAGGCGGTGCCGGTCTTGCTGTGGGTGGGGTCGCCGAGGAGGCCGCCGAAGCCGTACTGGCTCACCTTGCCGTTGGGATGGCTCTTGATGTAGCCGCCCGCCAGGAAGTAGGTGAAGGTGTCACCGATGTTGTGCTCCCAGGTGATGCCCCACTGATCCATGTCGCCCAGGTTGTTGGTGGCCGTCACGTACTGGGGGGAAGGCTGGGCGTAGGGCCCGGGGATGGGGAAGTTGATGAGGGAGCCGAAGGGGATGTCGGTCATGTTGCCGAAGCGGTTGTAGCCGAGCATAAAGCGGGCGCTGTTCACCGTATTGCCCACCTGGAAAAGCAGGGGCATGTCATAGATGAAGCCTATGACGGAGCTGTCCTTCATGCCGTTGATGGAGCCCATGCCGAAGGGGGTCATGGTGTAGGAGCTGCTCACCTGGCCGCCGCCGCCGAGCCCGGACTCGTAGCCGATGCCGGCGCAGACGCCGAAGGTGGTGCCCTCGGGCAGGCCCAGTTTGTCCATGTGGTAGTCGATGTGGAACCCGTCAACCTCCGCGTTCACCATGATGGCCATGGGGGTCGCCTGGCGCTCGGTCCCTTCCCGGATTTCCAGGGGGGGGCCGTCGCTGGTGTTCATGCGGCCGAAGGCCAGGGTGAAGGGGGCGTTGGGGAAATCGTAGCGCAGCAGGGCGCGCTCCACGTGCAGAACGTCGTTGCTGGGCACGCGCACCGAGTTGAAGCCGTTGTAAACGGTGTTGGGCTGGCCGTTGAAGATGGGCACGTCGGCGCCGCCGTAGAGCTTGTACATGGAGAGGCGGCCCATGAACTTGAGGTTGTCCGTCACGTTGGCGTTCATCTTGAGGCGCAGGCGCAGGGACCACTGCATGGGGTTGGCCCAGTTCTGCGCGGGCACCTGCTGGGTGATGGGCATGCCCGTCTGGGGATTGAAGCCCATGACCTGCTGGTAAGGGTTGAGGTGCCAGCTCTGGTTGTCGAAGCGGACGCGCATGTCGCCGCCCCACGAGATGTTGTCGCCGGCGGTCTTGATCTCGACCTTGGTGAGGCGGTTGTCCAGATCCTTCACCTGCTCCTCGGGAGCCGGCGCGGCCTGTTGAGCAGAGACCTTCTGCTCGAGGCTCTGGAGCTGCTGCTTGAGTTGTTCGATCTGCTTCATGAGTTCCTCGTTGCTCTGGGCCATGAGGCCCATGGGCACGAGGAGCACGGCAAGAACGGCCCCTAGTCCAATCTTCCTCATCTATCCCTCCTTGGCGCCCATCCGGCGCCTGATGGAACTGCTGGTTCTATCCCCGCGCCGCGCGCGGGCATCGGCTCAGCCGCCGCACGTCTCGGGCTGAGGTGAATCGGACGCGTGGGCCGTGAGGAAGGTCTGCACGTCGAGGATCTGCTCTGGCGTGAGGTACTTGCTCAGCTCTTCCTTGCCCTTGTTGTGTTTGCCCGCCTGGAAATAGGCCTTCCACTGCGCCTGGGTCTTGGACAGAGGCGTCACTTCGCCGCCCGCCGCGCCCTTGTTGTGGCAGGTTTTGCAGTCCTTCTTAAAGAAGAACTTGCCCTTGGTCTCGCTGCCGCCGGCCGCCACTGCGATGACCATGGAGCTGAGACCCGCCGCGATGACCGCCGTCTTGATCCACTTGGAAACCACCATGAAACACCTCCTTTCAAACAGGGACGGACAATGAAAGACTCGTGCCAATTGGAAGTTCTTTATTTTACAAGCGTTAAGCTGCTCGTGCGCGAAATGGAACGTATGGACAATAGTGTTTCACTGGGGGATCATATCCATTGATTTTTAGCTTATTTTACAAGCCTTATACGGCTATCGCCTGCGCGCGTAGAACACTTGTTCCATCTTGTTCGCCGGCAGCACGAAGCCGGCCGGGACGCGGCGCCTTGGAAGTGAGGAGTGAGGAGTGAAGAGTAAGGAGTAAGGAGTAAGGAGTAAGGAGTAAGGAGTAAGGAGTAAGAAAACCCCGCCCAGGGTGGTTTCTTTTCCCAAATCCCAACCTCCTTCCCTTTCGAATTCCGCTTTCCCACGACTCCATGGTCCGCGTGACACAGGCCATTCGGGAACTGTGTTCCCATTTCCTCCGGTCCCGCCTTTAGTGGCGGAGCCTGCCTTCTTGACGGGGAAACGATAACCCCCGTCACTTGACACGCCCTCCGCATCCAGATAACCTTGCCTCAGTAGGAACAGAGTAAGGAGGCCAGGGGGAATGAGAAGGAACCTGGGACCGGAGACGTGCATCGGCGCCAGGAGTACACCGTCATGACTCTCCGTCCTAGAATGCGGCCAGGCTGGGGCCTGGCACCGCGCGGACCGAGGGCATCCCACTGGCAAGAATATGGGTTGTGCGGGTTTGGACGTTGCGTTAGAACGTCGCGAGAACGCCGCGGGCAAGTGTCGTCGGTCGATGCCGGAGCCGGTCCCGTCCTGCTGGGGGGACGCGAGGCGGCGAGTCGGCCATGGGATGAGACATTGTGAGGAGGACGCGATGAAGCAGCGGGTCAGAAGAGCAGTTTTGGCGTGGGTGATCCTCGCGGCGGCGCTCGGCGTCTGGGCCTCGGGGACCCTGGTGGAAGAGCAAGGGGCCCGCGCGTCGGCCGAAGGCGGCGCCTTCGCGGCACGGGCGGACGACCCGAGCGCCCTCTTTTACAACCCGGCGGGCATCGCCTTTCAGGGCAGCGCCTTCATGGCCGGCTTCGACTTCGTCAATGAACACATGAAGTACAACGGGCCCGCGGGCAACATCCAGGGCCCCGAGAAAACGTACTGGCCCCTGTACATGTACCTCACGTACCGCACGCCCGGTTCCGTTTCCTTCGGCATCGGCGTCAACTCCCCCCACGACCTCGCCACCGAGTGGCCCGGCAACTGGGCGGGCGCCGCCATCTCCGAGCGCACCTTGCAGAAGGCCGTCTACACCACGCCCACCATCGCCTGGCGCTTCGGTGACAAGTGGGCCATGGCTCTCAGCGCCAACTTCGTCCACTCCACCATCTATCTCCGCCAGGGAATCTTTTTCCCCGCTATCCCCTATCCCACCCCGCCCCTCACCCGCACACCTGAACCTGGGATGGGCGTCCTGAACGGCACCGCCAACGGCGTGGGCTGGGGCTTGAGCGTCTTGGGAAAGCCCACCAAGCACTGGCAGGTGGGGTTCAATTTCCGCGACAAGGTCAATTTGAAATACACGGGAGACGTGAAGTTCTTCCGCATCCCCACGGACCCCAACTTCACGCCCATGTTCCCCAGAACCCTCGCGGCGGGCGATCTCACGCTGCCCCGGGTCTACACCCTCGGCGTCGCCTACATGGCCGACAAGTGGTCGGTGGAAGTAGACGCCACCCGGCAGGAGTGGAGCTGCTTCAAGACCCTGGCCATGCACTTCTCGCCCAACCAGGGGCAGGTCCGCGACTCGGTGGTGCCTCAAAACTGGAAGGACATCTACAAGTACAAGCTCGGCTTCGAGTATAAACTGTCGGACCGCTGGAGCTACGGCCTCGGGTATTTCTACGACCAGAGCCCCGTGCCCGACAAGTACGCCTCCCCCATCCTCCCCGACTCGAACCGCAACGGATTCACGGGCGGCCTCATGTACCACACCAAACACTGGGGCGTGGACAGCTACCTCATGTACTTGCCCTTCCAGAACAAGAACGTACCCGTCACCACGCCTTTCATCCCCGGAACCTACAAAGCCTACGCGTACCTAGGCGGCGTTTCCGTCACCTACAAATTCTAAGGGAGGAGCCCTGAGATGAACCTGAGAAAGTCCCTGCTCATCCTCGCGGCCGGCCTCCTGGTGGCGTCCGCCGCCTTCGCCCAGGCCCCCGACTTCAGCAAGATCGTGGTGCTGGGCGACAGCCTCTCGGCGGGCTATTACGGCCTGTCGCTCAATGAATACGGGCAACCCAAGAGCTACGCCAACCTCATCTCTGAGAAGGCGGGCCATCCCCTCACCCTGCCCCTCATCAGCTACCCCGGCATTCCCATCCAGGAGAGGCTCCAGGGCTTCGACCCGGTGACGGGCTTCCCCATTCTGGTCCCCGTCGCCACCGAGATGGGATCGCTGATGAATCCCGCGAGCCAGCCCACGAACCTCGCCGTCCCCGGCCAGACGTCCGTGGACTGCCTCACGCTTAAGCCCGCCATCCCGCCCGCCTCCTTGACGGATCTGATCCTGGGCTTCCCCGGCGTCTACCTCCAGGGCCACGCTCCCGCAAGCCAGGTGGGCCTGGGAGCAACCCTCCAGCCCACCTTCGCGATCATCTGGATCGGTAGCAACGATGTCCTCGGCGGCGCCGCCACGGGCAACCCCAACTACACCGTGCCCGCGGCCGTTTTCGCCCAGGTCTATCCCGCCATCGTGGGCTCCATGGCTCAGACGGGCGCCAAGATGCTCCTCATCAACATCCCCAACGTGACCATGATCCCCGCCCTGAGCAAGGGCTCCACCCTCGCCGCCCAAGGCATGCCCATCGCCAAGTTCGGCATGACCAAGAAGGACTACGCCACGCCTTACTCCCACGAACACATCAAGCTCATCCTCGAGGGCAAGGACCCGGGTCCCCTGGGCCCCGGCGAAATCCTCCACGCCGCGGACGTGCCTAAGATTCAGGCCATCGTGGACGCGGACAACGCCGTGATCAACGCTGTGGCCGCCCAGTTCCACTGCGCCGTCTTCGATTTCAACTCCTTCTTGGGGAAGGTCAAGAGGCACGGCTACATGCTGCCCAACGGCGTCAAGCTCACCACCGAATACCTGGGCGGCCTCTTTGGCTTGGACGGCGTCCATCCCACCGTAACGGGACAGGCCGTCATCGCCCGCGAGGCTACCAAGGCCATCAACAGCTATTACGGGACCTCCCTGCCTCTGGTGAACGTGCAGAACGTGAACCTCACCGATCCCCAGGGCTTCCGCATGTCTCCCGGCGCGCTGCCCATCAGCGTCCCCTCCTCCGCCTACTCGGAGCTCACCTCCAGCCCGTCGCTGCAGAAGTAGCGGAAGGGATCTGCGCACCACCCAAGAGCGGGCCCGAGGGCCCGCTCTTTTTTTGCCGGTACGGAAAAGCGCGAGACGCGAACGCCAGAGACGATCGGGTGATCAGGTGATCCCCTTTCCCAAATCCCAAATCCCAAATCTAAACTCGTACTCCCCTTCCCCTCACCCGGCCCTTCGTTTATACTTACAGCTAGATCTGGAGCGTTCATGGACAAGAAGATCATCCTTGTGACGGGGGCGAGTTCGGGCATCGGCGAGGCCGTGGCCGATCAACTCGCCCGGGAGCATCACACGGTCGTACTCACGGGACGAAACCGCAAGAAGATTGAAGCGGCGGCCCGGGAGATGGCCAGCAGGGGACAGCGGGTCGTGGCGATCCCCGGAGACATGACCGTCGAGGAAGACGTCCGGGCCATCGTGGCCGAGTCCCTCAAGACCTTCGGGGCCGTGAACGCGGTGGTGCACAGCGCCGGTGTGTTCCGCATGAACCGGCTGGAGGCCACCCCCACGGAAGAGTGGCGGCAGGTCCTGGACACGAACCTCACGTCCACGTACTTCTTGATCAAATACCTTCTGCCCCACTTCTATAAGCAGGGCGCGGGCCACGTCGTCGCCCTGTCCTCCATCGCCGGCAAGATCGGGTTCCCCCAGGAAACCGCCTACTGCGCCAGCAAGTGGGGCCTCATGGGTTTCCTGGCGGCCCTGCGTCTGGAGGCGGCCCCGAAGGGCGTCAAGGTCACGGCCATCCTCCCCGGGGCGACCCTCACCCCGGCGTGGAACACCTTCGGCGGCAAACTTCCCAGGGAATCAATGATGGCTGCCCGAACCGTGGCCGAGGCCGTGTGCTACGCCCTCTCCCAGCCGGCGGAAGCCAACGTGGACGAGATCCACCTCATGCCCTCGCGGGACCCCTTCGGCCCCGCCGGTAAGGCCTGACTCGCAGGAAAAGGGGAAAACCATGACCGTTGATGAAGCCATCGTCACAGCCCTGCAATACGAAAACAAGGTGCGGGACCACTATATCTGGGCCGCGACCAAGTCCGACGACCCCAAGGGCAAAGTATTCTTTGAGGTTTTGGCCAAGGAAGAACAGGGCCACGTGGACTACCTCGATTCGCGCCTCAAGCAGTGGCGCGCCGAGGGGAAGCTTTCCGCCGATCCCATCGGGACGGTCATTCCCGCCCCCGATTTTCTTCAGAAGGGGCTGGAGATGATCAAGGCCTCCCAGGAGAAGCGGGACTACAGCGACGACTACAAGCGCCTCTTCACGGCCCTCAAGCTCGAAGAAGAGGTGAGCACCTACTACAAGGGGCTCGTGGAAACCCTGTCGGACCCCAACGCCAAGGCCATGTTCGGCCGGTTCCTCGAGATCGAGGACGGGCATACGGCCATCGTCCAGGCCGAGGTGGACGTCCTCACCCGCACGGGCTACTTCTATGAATTTCAGGAATTTAATTTAGAAGAATAGGCCATAGGCCATAGGCAGAACAGGAAGGGACCGGGCGGCCGCTGGGATGGCCCCCGGTCCCTTCATCGTCTCCGGTCCCGCGGTTCGCGTCTCCGGTCCCGCGGTTCGCGTCTCCGGTCCCGCGCTTCGCGTCTCGCGTCTCCGCTCCCGCGTCTCGCGTCTCGCGTCTCGCGCTTTTCCGTCTCACGCTTCGCGGTTCGCGTCTAGCGTCTAGCGTCTAGCGTCTAGCGTCTTACCGCTGTTCCTGTCGCCTTGCCCGGGCGAGCATGAGCCACGCCAGGACCACCACCACGGCGGCCACGGACCCCGCCGTGAGGTAGGGCACGGACACCCCGAACTCCTTGAAGGCGAAAACGCCCCAGAAGGGCCCCGTGATGCGGGCCAGGGACGCCATGGATTGGAAGATGCCCAGGATGCCGCCTTGTTCCTCGGCCGTGGACAGCCGCGACACGAGCGACGATAGCGTCGGCGACGTGAAGCCCGCGCCGAGGGCCAGCAGAACGAGGAACGCCATGAGGTGCCCTATGGACGTGGCGGTGAGGATGAGCAGGTAGCCGGGCACCAGGAGAACGGCCCCCGTGAGGATGAGCTTCCTCTCGCCGAAGCGCTTCACAAGGCGGCCGATGAGCCCCCCTTGGATGAACGCCGCCAGCACGCCTACGAAGACGAAGAAGTACATGACGTGGGCGGTGTCGAGGTGCATCGTCTCATTCAGAAAAAGGGCAAACGTGGATTCGAAGTTGGCGAAGGCGAAGGTTGTGAGAAAGAAGATCACGAGCACGAGCCCGATCTGCGGATGGCGGAGCGCTTCCATGAGCCGGGTGACGGAGAACCAGCCGCGGCGGACGCGGTTGGGAGCGGCCTGGGCGCGCCGCTCGGCGGGCCACGTTTCGGGCAGGGCGAAGACGGTCATGAGGAGAGCTCCGGCGGAGAGGGCCGCGGCGAAGAAGCCCGGGGCCCGGGCGCCGAAATACTCGTTGGCGGCGCCGCCGATGGCCGGCCCCAAAATAAAGCCAAGCCCGAAGGCCGCGCCGATGAGGCCCATGCCCTTGGCCCGCTCTTCGGGCTTCGTCACGTCGGCGATGACCGCCTGCGCGGTGGCCACGTTGGCCCCCGCGATGCCGTTCACGGCCCTCGCCAGAAAAAGGAGCCACAAGGAATCCTGCATGGCGAAAATAAAGTAACCTATGACGGTCCCTGCCAGGGACAGGATGAGGATGGGCCTACGCCCCACGGCATCCGAGAAGCGCCCCAAAATCGGGGCGAAGATGAACTGCATAAGCGAGTAGGCCGCCATGAGGAGGCCGAAGACCGCCGGAGAAGGGTTGTACCGGTCACCATAAAGGGGAAGGAGCGGGATGACGATCCCGAATCCCATGAGGTCGATGAAAACGATAAGGAAGACGGTCAGAAGCGATCGCTTGCGATTCTCCAAAGGACGGCTCCGCTGAGCCCCGCCGCGTCCTCGCGGCGCGGGCTGATCAGAAATTGTAGCCCAACCGGGCCCTATATGCCAAAACCCGCGGGAACAGGGGAAGGCGGAATGTGAACTGGGAAGGACGCTTTGAGTGTTGCTAAGGGCGAAGGAGATCGAATGCCCATGCGGCGGGAAGCGAAGTGCCGCAGAACCGGCGCGTAAGATGGGCCGCCGCCAGGAGCAGGGATAGGCGCGTCAACGCCCCCGGCCCGTTGACAGCGGACGGGGGCGCTGACGTTCAGCAGGGAGGGCGTGGCGCCCTCTCTTTTTACTTTTTACTTTTCACGTTTCACTTCTTCTCTTCTCCGCTCGGTTTCTTGAAGAGGTCCTCGCTGAAGCCGGGGTTGACCTTGACGGAGGTGAGCTTGGACGAAGACTTCACCTCACCCTTGACCTTCTGGACCGACTCGAAGGGGACCTTCAGGCCCGACACGGGCGTGAAGGTGCTGAAGACCTCGATCACGTCCGCCGGCCCCTCCTGGGTCTGGGCCCGCTGCCGGGTGCCGAGCACGGTGCCGTCGGCGGCCACGTAAACGCGCAGGGCGCCGTCGCCGATCTTCACCAGCACGTCGTTGGCGTCTTTGCCTTCAAACTGCGTCTTGCCGATGAGCTGGCCCTGGAGCTTGCCTTCAAGGGCCTGCTGGAGGAGGAGGGCGCAGCCCGCCTCCGTGTAGAGCCCGCGCTTCATCTCGGCGACAGCCGAGGCGGGCAAATCACGGACGTTGGGGCCCATGGTCATCCAGCCCTTGTCGCCGTCCACGACCTGAACCATGGCTCCCATGGGCGTCGTAATGGAATTGTAGAGCCTCGCGGGCAGGATGAAGGTGGCCGAGCCCTTGAGCTCCATCTCGCCCATGGGCGTCTTGATGGTGGTGGCCCCCTCGCTGGCCATGTTCTTCAGGCCGCGCAGGGCCGGCTCGCCCGTGGCCTTGGCGGCCATGAGGAGGACGTCGGTCCCCGCCTTCAGGGTCTCGGCGGTGGCCTCGGGAATGATCTCCTTGGGCTTGGGCTCGGGGATGGTGATATCAATGGTGTTCACGGGGCCGAAGGTGGACAGCGGTTTGTCAAACTTGCTGGCCACGCCCACGGCCAGAACCGTGAGGACGTCGGGGTTGAGGTGCTTCTGGGCGGCCTTGAGCACGTCCTCCTTGGTCACCTTCTCGATGGCGTCGCGCAGCTTCACGTTGAAGTCCGCCGGATAGCCGTACAGCTCGTAGGTGGCCAGGCGGCCGGCGATCTTGCCGGTGGAATCGAACTCGAACGCGTAGGTGTTCAGGTAGCCGTCCTTGGCCTTTTTCAGCTCCTCGTCGGTGACGGGCTCCTGCCGGATCTTCTTGATCTCGTCCAAGATCGTGGCGATGGCCTCGGCGGTGCTGTGGGGCTTGGTGGCCGTATAGAAATAGAAGGCGCCGGGGTGGTCGTAGGCGGGAACCATGAAGCCGCCCGCCCCGTAAGCCAGGCCCTTAAGGGTGCGGACCTGGACGAAGATGCGGGAGGACATGCTGCCGCCCAGGATCTCGGACATCATGTTGATGGCTGGGTAGTCGGGATCGTCCAGTCGCAGTCCCAGCTCGCCCAGCAGGACGGTGGTCTGCTCCTGGTCGGTCTTCTCCACATAGTTGATGGAGGGCTTGGGCTGGGGCACCGCGGGTTCGGTGAACACCGGGGCGGGGCCCGAGGCCTGCCACCCCTTAAAGGCTTCGGCGAGCTTCTGTTTCATTTCGGGGGCCTTGAAGTCGCCCCACACGGCCAAGATCACGTTGTCGGGCCGGTAGAGGGCCTTCTGGTAGCCCAGCAGGTCCGCGCGGGTCAGGGCGTCCACGTCGTCGTACTCGTACTCCCTGGCGAAGGGGGACTTGGCGCCGTACACGAGCTGGAGGAACTCGCGCCTGGCGATGCCCATGACCTCGTCGTTGCGGCGGGAGATCATCCCGTTAAGGTGGGTTTTGGCCAAATCAATCTTGTCCTGGGCGAAGGCCGGCTCCTCCAGGAACTCGGCGAAGAGCGGCAGGACCTTGTCGAGCTGCTCCGTGAGGGTCTTGGCGGAGACCACGCCGTAGGTGTCGCCCACGTTGGTCTCGATGGAGGCGCCGATGCGCTCCAGGAAGTCGTCCACCTGGTCGCCGGTCATGGACTTCACGCCGCCCGTGCGCTGGACCTCGCCGAAGAGAGCGCAGAGGGCCGGCTTGGAGGGGGGCTCGGCCACCTTGCCACCCTTGATCAGGGCCCGCATGGACACGAGGGGCAGCTCGTGGTCCTCGATGAGGATGAGCCTCATGCCGTTGGGGAGGGTCTCGCGGACCACCTGGGGCATGGTGATGGGATGGAGTTTGGGATACGTGAGCTTGTCCACGTAAGTCTTGGCCGGGGCCTTGGTGGCCGGCGCTGCGGTTGCCTTGGGAGCCGGCGCGGGCGCCTTCTCCTGTGCCGCGGAGGACACGGCGGCCATCCCGCACAGAAGGGCGGCCGCGGCGGATACGCGAAGAATCGTCTTGATGCTCATGGCCGCCTCCTTTACTTCTCGGACTTGGCGGGCGTCGTCTCGATCATGCCCACCGTCCGGTTGGATTTCGCGAAGGCCGACTTGGCGATGCGCGTCACGTCCTGAGCCGTCACCGCGTCAATTCGGTCCAGGTAGTTAAACATCTGGCGCCAGTCGCCCTGGAGATTCTGGGCCATGGCGAGCTGCATGGCCAGGCCCATGTTGCTGTCGATACCGTCGATGAAATGCATCTTGGCGCGGGCCTTCACGCCCTCCAGCTCGTCCTTCGTGATGGGTTCATTCTGGATCTTGTCCAGCTCGGCGTAGATGGCGGCCTCGCACTCGGCGTTGGTCTTGCCCTTGTTGGCCACGGCCATGATGGTGAAGAGGCCGGGGAATTTCTCACCCTCGAAGGAGGGCATGGCGGCGGCGTAAAGGGCCACCTTCTTCTCCTTCACGAGGGCCTTGTAGAGGCGCGACGAGCGCCCGCCGCCCAGGACGTCCGCGAGCACGTCATAGGCCGCGTTGTCGGGGTCGTTGATGTCGGGCCGGTGGTAGCCGATGACCAGGAAGGGCTGGGAGGGATCATCCATGATGATGCGCTTCTCGGCCCGCTGGGGAGGCTCCACGGTGATGGGCCCCTCGGGCTTGGCACCGGCGGGGATCTTGTCCAGATATTTTTCCAGGACGGGCATGGCCGTCTTGGGGTCCACGTCGCCCACGATGGCCACGGTGAGGTTCTTGGCGCAGTAGTACTTGCTGAACCAGTCCTTGGCCTGCTGGCGCGTGATGGCCTGCAAGTCGCTCATGGAGCCGATGACCCACGAGCGGTACATGGCGGCGGAGTAAGCCACGGGAAAAAAGTCGTTGAAGAGCCGCATGGTGGGGCGGCTCTCCCCCATGCGCTTCTCTTCCATGATCACGTCCTTCTCCTTGTAAAACTCCCGAAGGACGGGATGGGTGAAGCGGTCCGATTCCAGCGCCGCCCAGAGCTCGAGCCTGTTGGACGGAAGGGAGTAGTGGTAGACGGTCTGGTCGAAGCCCGTGAAGGCGTTCAGGCCCGAGGCGCCCTGCTGCTCCAGGATCTTGTCAAAGGCGCCCGTGTCCGAATACTTCTGCGCCTCTTCCTGGTCCTTCTTGAAGGCCGCTTCATCCAGTTTCAGTTTTTCCGGGTCGGGCTTCGGGCGGCGCAGGCGCTCGGCGCGCAGGACCGTGAACGCCTGGTCCTCCTTCGCCATGGCCGCCTCTTCCTTGGCGATGTCCTTGGTGCCGATGGTGGTCGTTCCCTTGAAGGCCATGTGCTCGAAGATGTGGGCCAGCCCCGTGGCGTTCTGCTGTTCGTTTACCCCGCCCACGTCGGCATAGGTCACGAAGGAGGTCACCGGCGCCAGGGGCCGGGGAAGGAGGATGACCTTGAGGCCGTTGGGGAGGGTTTTCTCCACCACCTTGCCCTCCAGGTCCTTGAAGCCTTGGGCCCGCGCCGGTGCCGCGAGGGCCAGCACCGCCAAGCCCGCGGCGACCAGCGCCGCCGTCCGATGGGTTCTCATGTCCTTGCTGCTCCTTTCGATGGGGGCAATGTCCCACTCACCTCACCCTCCCGCGCGGACGCCCCACTTCCGCCGCGCACGGGCCTGCTGCTTGCGTTTGTGTCATGCAAGAAAATCCCCAATGAGTGAACTACGCGGGCGGGTTTAGGAAAGTTTCAGGGATGCCGGGGGGGATGAATGTTGAGAGTTGAGAGTTGCGAGTTGAGAGTTGCGAGTTGAGAGTTGAGAGTTGAGAGTTGAGAGTTGAGAGTTGAGAGTTGAGAGTTGAGAGTTGAGAGTTGAAATGAGCCGGGAGCAGGGAGCGGGGAGGCGTGAGGAGTAAAGTCAGCACGCGCCGTGCTTGGATCGGCGAGGATTTCCCAAATCCCAATCCCAATCCCAAATCCCAATTTCCAAATCCCAAATCCCAAATCCCAATTCCCCAATCGTCCCGTTCCGATTTCCGAATTCTCCCCTTCCCCCTACCGGCCCGTCCTCTTGTACCCTTCAGCCTCCGTGTACCAGCCCAGTTGGGCGCCGGTGGCGGCGTCGTAAACGAAGCAGCGCTTCTCGCCGAAGTGGGCTGAGGCGGCCTGAGCGGCCTCACCTTGGCCGGAAAGGCCCAGGGCCTCCCACTTGGCCCCGTCCACCATCACGTCGCAGCGCTTCGGGTCCTCCCGGAGGACGGTCCCCTCCCGAGTCATGGACTCCCAGCGGCTTGCCATCTGGGCGCGCTCCTTTTGCTCCGCCGCGGCCTTGGCGTGGTCGGGCTTCAAGATCATGGGTGCCAGGAGGCTCCAGCCCAGGAACGCGAGGATACCCAGGACGATCACCCCGATGCCGGCCAAGGCCAGCTCGCCCCTGGGGCTCAGGCTGAATCGGCTTCGCTTCCCAGAGTGCACTTTCCGCTTGCCTTTGCCTTTTCCCATTCGGACCCTCCCCCGGCGCCGGCGCGGCTTCGCAGGAGGCCACGATCCTTCGCTCCTTCGATTATAATCGGGAATCTGCTCGCCCGGCCGTGCCGGGGGAATGGGCAAATTCGGATTTGGGATTTGGGATTTGCAAAAAGAGACCGCCATGGACGAAGGCATTTCCTCATCTCGGCATCCCGGCATCTCCTCATTCCCTCATCTCCTCATCCCGTCTGGCGAAAAAGGAGCCACACCATGACAGATCAAGGCCCAACGGACATCAACCCACTTCCCGGGTTCGAAGGATTGAACGACGCGGACCGCGTTTTCCTCGCGGGCCTTTTCACGCGCCGCGACTACGGCCCGGGGGAATGGCTCTTCCACGAATCCACGCCCCGCCAGTGGTACGGCATCGTGGCCTCGGGCGAAGTGGACCTCATCATCGGCCTCCACGGGGCCACGAAACGGGTCGGGACGGTCACCGTGGGGGGCGCCCTCAGCCAGGGCCTCCTCGTGGACGACACGCCCCACGTGGCGAGCGGCTTCACGAGGGACGGCGCCTCCGTCCTCCAGCTCTCCAAAGCCCACATCGAGCGCGTCCGTGAAGAGCGCCCCGACCTCTTCTACCGCCTCGTGGCCCGCATGAGCCGGTTCCTCAAGGAGCGCATCCAGATGGCGGCGGCCCTGGACATCGGAACCTCCACCTCGGAGATCTCGGGATTGACGCGCTCGGAGCACGACCTTCTGGGGACCCGCGAGGTGCCCGTGGAGGTTTACTACGGCGTGCAGACCCTCCGGGCCCTGGAGAACTTTCCCATCTCGGGGGCCAAGCTCTCGGGGTTCCATCACCTCATCGACGCCCTGGCCTTCGTGAAGAAAGCCTGCGCCCTGGCCAACCGCGACCTGGGCATCCTGGACGAAGCCAAAACCCAAGCCATCGCGGCGGCGTGCGATGAAATCCTCGCGGGCAAATTCCACGACCAGTTCGTGGTGGACATGATCCAAGGCGGGGCGGGCACCTCCACGAACATGAACGCCAACGAGGTCATCACCAACCGGGCCTTGGAACTGCTCGGACACGCCAAGGGCCAATACCAGCACCTCCATCCCAACGACCACCTGAACCTTTCCCAGTCCACCAACGACGTCTATCCCACGGCGGTCAAAATAGCCGTGAACCTCACCCTCAAGGACACCCTGGCCGCCATGGGCGAACTCAAATCGGCCCTGGAAGGTAAGGAACGCGAATTCGCCGACGTCATCAAGATGGGGAGGACTCAGCTTCAGGACGCGGTCCCCATGACCCTGGGGCAGGAGTTCGGCGCGTGGGCCGTCATGGTGGGAGAGGACATGGAGCGCCTGCGGGAAGCTGGGGCGCTGCTGAAAGAGATCAACATGGGAGCCACGGCCATCGGCACGGGCCTCAACAGCCCCCCCGGCTACGCCGACGTGGTTACCCGGAGGCTTCGCGAGGTGAGCGGCGTGGACCTGGTCAAGAGCCCCAACCTCGTGGAGGCCACGCAGGACTCGGGATCCTTCGTCCAAATGTCCGGCGTCATGAAGCGCGTGGCCGTGAAGCTGAGCAAGATCTGCAACGACCTGCGCCTCCTCTCCTCGGGCCCTCGGTGCGGCCTCCACGAGATCGATCTGCCGCCCATGCAACCCGGCTCTTCCATCATGCCCGGCAAGGTCAATCCGGTCATCCCCGAGGTGGTGAACCAGGTGGCATTCCAGATCATCGGCCACGACATGACCATCACCATGGCCGCCGAAGCGGGCCAACTCGAACTGAACGTGATGGAGCCCATCATCGCCTACAACATGCTCGGAGGCCTCCTCCTTCTGCGCAACGCCTGCGTGACCCTGGCCAGCCGCTGCATCGTGGGGATCAAGGCCAACCGCGACCAATGCCGCAGGTACGTGGAGCACAGCATCGGCCTCGTGACAGCCCTCAACCCCGCGCTGGGCTACGAGCGCTCCGTGGCCATCGCCAAAGAGGCTTTGGACACGGGCGAAAGCGTCTACGACCTGGTCCTCGCCAAGGGCTGGCTCTCTAAGGAGGCCCTCGACGACCTGCTCAAGCCAGAAAATATGGTAGGGAAACAGTAGCAGGGAGCGCAGCGCCAAGAGGGGGGCGGAGCCTCCCTCTTGGACTTCCGACGCGCCGTGCGTCTGGCTTTGCCAGCGCTAAGGCGCAACCTATCCCCGAGGAGTTCAGCGAAGCGGCCGCAGGGCGC
>JAKBES010000169.1 GCA_021833665.1 Acidobacteriota bacterium | reverse complement strand
CGGCCGGTGCGTCTCGCGTCTCGCGTCTCACGTCTCGCGTCTTGCGTCCTATGGAGGTTTGGCCATGAAGGTTTTCATCCTGCTCACTCTATGCGGAGTTTTGGCGCTTGCCGCCGTTGCGGCGGGTCCGTCCATGACGCTGGCCAGCCCGTCCTTCGCCGATGGCGCCAGGATTCCCAAGCTCTTCACCTGCGACGGCGGTGACCGCTCCCCGGCCCTGGCATGGAGCCATGTTCCTGAAGGAGCCCGGAGTCTCGTCTTGGTCTGCGATGATCCCGATGCCCCCGCAGGGGACTGGGTCCACTGGCTTCTCATGGACATCCCCGCCACCGAGAAGGGCGTCGCCGAAAATGGGACGTTCTCCAAGTCCACCGTGGGACAGAACAGCTGGAAAAAGAACGCCTACGGAGGTCCTTGTCCCCCTCCAGGCAAAGCCCACCGGTACATCTTCACGCTGTACGCTTTGGACACCTGGCTCGCACCGCCGGCCACGACGACCCGCGACGACATGGAGCGGATGATTCAAGGGCACATCCTCGCCGTGGCGCGCCTCACGGGGACGTACGGGCGCTAGCGGGCCTACCAGCCACGGACGAGATTGGCCAAAAGTCTGCCGCACTCGTGACGGGGCCGCGGAGCCATAGCCGGATCAGATCTGCCCTAAAAGTTGAAGGTGAGTCCCGCGGGGAGGGCCTCTTCGAGGCCATGGGCGATGCGGTATTCACGCTCCAGCTCCTCCACGCGGTAGCGATCCATTCCGGAGCGCGCGATGAACGCCTCGCGAACCTTGGGATCAGGGCGCTCCAGGAGCTTGGGATAAAGGTCGTTCACGTACTCGCTCTCAGATTTCACGTCCTCCAGGGCCGAGATGAAGGCGCCCTTGGGAACGGCCATCTGCTCGCCGTGGCGCTTGCGAAGTTCGCCCACGACCTCCCGTTCCAGCAGGCGGACGTGGATGGGGTTGGACAGGTTGAAGTAAGACTGCCTCAGCCGCGATCGGATGGCTTCGTAGAGGTGGCGCTCCGCCGTCTCCTCGCGCGCCAAAGCATCCACCCGCTCCGCGATCTCGGCGAGTGTTCGCTCTCCGCGCTCCATCTGCTCCAGCCCCTCGCATAGCGCCATGACTTTCCTGCGCCCGAAGCGCAGCGCGTAAGGGTTCTTCAGGACCGGTTCTACCACGAGCTTGTGAAAGAGACCTGCCGATACGGCATCCAGCTCCCGCATGTTGCCCATCAGAGATCGGACTTTGTCTTCCGTCACTGAGGCGTGCTCCATGAACCCGAGCAGGTTGACCAGGGCCTCCGCGTTGTCCAGGCGGTCGAAGTAGGTAACCACCTGAGAGAAGACCTCGAAGGACTCCATGTCCCCTCCCTCGGCGGCCCGCTCGTCCAGGAGCCGGCCCGTATCCAGGAGGATTTGCTCGAAGCCGTTGTCGCGGTGATGTTGGGCTAGCTGTTTGTAGGTGAGGAGGCGGACGATCTCAGGGTGGCCCAGGACTTCAGCCGCCGGCTTGCTTGAGAGGAACAGGCCTTCGAAGATTTCGCGAGCGCCGTGCAGGTACTCGCGCTCCTCCCGGCGGGCCGCCTGCGGCGTCGGCATGAGGCCGTCCAACGTGTCAAAGAGGCTCCTGGGGAGGTTGTGCCGCAGCGCCAGGCTCCGCAAGGAGTTGAGACGGGCCAGCGCGCCCGGATCGCTGCCGCCCGCCAGGATGCCCAGGAGGACGTCCTTGTATTCGTCCACGATCTGCTTGTTTTGAGCGTCCTTGTACAGGAGATCGATGGCGATGCGCTCCCGCTGGTACTGCTTCACCCCAAGTTCTTCGCCGAGGGTGTCCACGAAGCGCCGCTCCTCCTCACCCCAGTCCCGGGTGCGCCGGAGATAGTCCCGGACGAACTGGTGAAACTGCCTGTGGGGCCGGTGGGCCAGGCGCAGGAGGAGGAGGGTGGCCTCGGGCTCGGCGAGCTCCTTGAGGATCTCCGAAATGAAGCCGCTGTCGTCTCCCTCGCCCGCGGCTTCACTGCGCTTGAGGACCCGTCCCATGGTCCTGAGCAGGATTTCTTGGGTCCGGCGCGCCGAATAGGGCCAGGGCGTTTTCACGAGGAAGAAGTAGTTGCCCAGGGCGTTGCCGTCCAGGAAGAGACTCTCGTAGGTTTGGAACCCGGACACGCTGGCGGTGAAGCTGAGGCCCCCGCTCTCTCCCGGGAAGGCTCCGAACATGACGAGGCGGTTCTTCACCTCCTTGTGGCCCAGATCCTGGAGGGGCATGGGAGAGCCGAACATGTATTCGGAGACCACGCCGCCCGTGCCCGAGAAGGTCACGCCCTCGGGTGACAGCCTCAGGTACATGCCCGAAAGGAAGAAGGACACGGCGTCGCCGCCCTCCCCAGCCTGCACCTCGTAAAAGGGCGCCGGAAGGAGCTTCTCTCCCGCCAAATTGGCGTAGTAGTCAATCTCGGAGGTGATGGCTCCGTGGACCCGGATGTCCTTGAACATGGCTGCTCCCCGCGGGGGCCCGTTGGGCGATCCGCTCTCGGGCTCAATTCTAACAGAAGTCGGGGGGGAGGTAGGGATGGCAGGCAATAGGCTGTAGGCAAGGGGCAGAAGGCAATGGGCAATGGGCAATAGGCAGTAGGCAGTGGGCAAGGGGCAGCAGGCAATAGAATGTTGGGGTGTGGCGCGAGGCGCCGCCCGCTTCGGCCTTCCTCGCTAGGATCGGCATGCTCCCGCTCCACGCCTCCGGCATTCTTTGATATACTTCCCGGCCATGGACGGCATCCTTCTCCTGGACGACGGGACGGCATTTTCTGGCAAGGGCTTCGGCCACTTGGGCACCCGCGTGGGCGAGGCCGTGTTCACGACCGCCATGGTGGGGTACCAGGAGATCCTCACGGACCCCAGCTACGCGGGCCAAATCGTGGCCATGACCTTCCCCCACATCGGCAACTACGGCGTGAACCCGCAGGACGTGGAGAGCCGCGCTCCGGCCCTCGCGGGGTTCGTGGTCCACGACGTCAGCCCCGCCCCGTCCTCCTGGCGGGCCCACGGGAGCATCCAGGATTTTCTCCGTCTCCACGGCGTGGTGGGCTTGTGCGGCGTGGACACCCGGGCCTTGGCCCGCCACTGCCGGACCCGGGGAACTCCCAAGGCCCTCGTATCCAATGACGGCACCCCCTTGGAGGCCCTCAAGGCCAGGCTGGCGGCTTTCCAGGGCATCGACGGGGAAGATCTCACGGCCCGGGTCACGGCGAAGGCTCCGTACACGTTCGCGGAGGGCTTCGAGGGCCCCGAGGGCTTCGTGGCCGAGCTGGCTCCCGCTCGGATGCCCGGGCGCGCTTTCAAGGTGGTCGCCCTGGATTTCGGCCTCAAGGAGAACATCCTCAAGAACCTGACGGCGCGGAGGTGCGAGGTTACCGTGGTACCCGCCTACACGCCCCTCGACGAGATCCTCGCCCTCGTGCCGCACGGGGTTTTTCTGAGCAACGGCCCCGGCAATCCCGAGATGGCCGCCGCAGCCCTGCCCGCCGTGCGCGGGCTGGCGGAGCGCTTGCCCACCTTCGGCATCTGCTTCGGCCACCAGCTCCTAGCTCTGGCGTTCGGGGGGAAGACCTACAAGCTCCCCTTCGGCCATCGCGGCGCCAACCACCCCGTGAAGCGCCTGGAGACGGGCCGCGTCGAGATCACCTCCCACAACCATGGTTTTTCGGTGGACGGCGACCGCCTGCCGGCGGGATTCTCGGCCACCCACGTGAATCTCAACGACGGGACTCTCGAGGGGATGAGGCACGAGTCCCTCCCCGTCTTCTCCGTGCAGTACCACCCCGAGTCGAGTCCCGGACCCCACGACTCCCTCTATCTGTTCGACGACTTCATGAACATGATGGAGGCGTTTCACGGCAGGCAAGACGCTAGACGCTAGACGCTAGACGCTAGACGCAAAGCGCGATTTAGCCTATTGTCCATGGCGTGGTGGTTCGTGAGCCTGACCGATTGGGGGATCAACGTATGTCCGATGACCCCATCTCCATCCCCATCGACGGCACCTTGGACCTTCATACCTTTGATCCGAAGGACGTGAAGGATCTTCTCCCGGAGTACCTCGCCGAATGCCGGAAGCGCGGCATTCTGGAGGTTCGGGTCGTTCACGGCAAAGGCACGGGCGCGCTCCAGCGGACCGTCCACGCGCTCCTGCCACGCATTCCATTCGTGGAATCCTTCCAGCTCGCGCCGCCCGTCCTCGGCCACTGGGGGGCCACTCTCGTAAGGCTATCCCCTCGGCATGGGTAGGAGGGCTCCCCCGCTGCAGCACAGGTCCACGCCGGTCAGATGTCTGCTGACATCCGACGCGAGGAAGAGCGCCGCGGCGGCCACGTCTTCCGCCTCCGCCACGCGATTGAGCGGCACCACCGACACGATGGCCGCCTCCCGCGCGTCGAGGGTGGCCTGGCTCATGGGCGTTCGAACCCAGCCCGGCGAGACGAGGTTGACGCGGAACCCCGGGGCCAGCTCCTGGGCCAGCGAATACACCATGGACTGCACAGCCCCCTTGCTGCCCGCGTAATGGCTGTGTCCCGGCTCGCCCCGCTGGCCGGCGGTGGAGCCGATGACGACGTAGGCTCCCCCCTTTGAGACCCGCGCGAACTCCCGGGCCAGGTAATAACTGGAGAAAGTGTTGGTCCGGAAGATGGTCTCCAGGGTTTCTCTGCTCAGGTCTCGGATGGGGCCGTCGGTCCATATGCCCGCAGAGTGCACGACGATGTCCAACCCCTCCAGGGCTTTCGATGCCGCGCCCACGGCCTCGATGCATCCCTCCTCCCGCGCCAAGTCCGCCTGGACGGGGCGCAGCCGGGAGGGATGTTTCTTCGCGAGGGACTCCACAGGGCCTGGCTGAGACCGGTAGTGGGCGGCCACCCGGGCGCCCTCCTGCAAGAAAGCCCGGGCGCAGGCCAGGCCGATGCCGGAGCTGGCTCCGGTGACGAGCAGGCGCTTACCTTTCAGATCAGGATAGGACGGATGGACTGTCATATAACATCTCCATCGAAGAGTAAGAAGTGAGGAGTGGGGAGTCAGGAGTGAGGAGTGGGGAGTGAGGAGTGAGAAGTACGGAGTGGGAAGTGCGGCGACAAGAGACTCTCATGCCTGCTCCTCACGGGTTCTGAAACTCCAGTTCCAGCCCGTCGTAGGCGGGGGCGACGCCTTCGGGGAGAGAGGCCGCCAGTTCGTCGTGATCCAGTTCGTGCCCCATATGAATGAGGAAGGCGCGCCTTGGTCCGATGGCCTCGATGGCCGCCAGGGCTTCGCCCACGGTCATGTGGGTAGAGTGCTCGGGCACGTAGCGGAGGGCGTTGATGACGAGGGTGTCCAGGCCTTGCAGGGCCTGGATGGCCGGCAGGGGTACGCGCTTGCAGTCCGTGAGGTAGGCGAAGCCGCCCACCCGGTAGCCCGTGACGGGGATGTGGCCGTGATCGCCTTCCACGGGCACCACCCGGAGCCCTCCGATTTCCAAATCCGCCGGCAGTTCCCGCAGGTCCAGCTTGGGTTTCCCGCCCCCTTCGGGTCCCTCCTCGAAGGCGTACCAAAAGGTGCGGCGCACTCCGTCCAAGGTATGGCGGCTGCCGTAAACGGGCACGGGGGCCTTTTGCCAGTATGCGTAGACTCGAGTTTCGTCCAGCCCCAGGATGTGGTCCGCGTGGGCGTGCGTGAGGAGGATGGCGTCCACGCGGCGAATGCCGTGCCTGAGCGCCTGCGTTCTGAAGTCCACGGCCGCGTCCACGAGAATCGAGGCGTCGCCGTTGCGGATCCACAGGGACTGCCGAAGGCGCTTGTTCTTAGGATCGAGGGAGGAGCAGACGCGGCACCTGCACCCGATCACGGGAACCCCCACCGATGTACCCGTGCCCAGGAACGTAACCCGCATCCCGCCTCCGGTGGTCGAGTATAGCAGGCTGCCGAGAAGCTCGCATGGGCCGCGGGAGAGATGCGCCGGTGGACGGGTGGGCGCTAGTCCCAGTCCATGCCGGTGGGCTGGCGGGAAGGGGATGGGGAGGGACGTTGCAGGGAAGTGGAACGGCGGGGGGGACGGCCGACCTGAGCCGCGGTGACTGGCTGGCCGGGCCTCTCCTGCGTGAAGAGATCGGCGAGGAGGGGATGGCGCAGGGCGAAGGCGCGGCCTTCGCGGCGGGCCAGAGCGGCGTCCTCCATCCACGTCAGGTAGGCGCGGCAGGCTCCGGCCGTGAGGCTCAACCGCGCGGCCAGCTCGGGCACCGCCGAAGGGCCCTCCCTGGCCAGGAGGACCGCGATCCGAAGGAGGGCGGCGCCGCCCCTGGCGGCGCCCATGCCCGTGGCCCATTCGTAGTCCAGGTGAAGGCGGCGGAGGGCCGGGCTCGCCGCCAGCTCGGCGTAGAGCGGAGGGAGGGCGCCGGAGGCGGGAGTCTCCCAGGTGTCCGCTTGCAGGCCCGCGGCGCGAAGGCGGCCGCCTAGGTCTCTGGCGTGGCGGGGAAACCTGCACTCCAGAGCCAGGCCGGGCCTTCGCGCGAGAGCCGCGAGGCGCGGCCAGAGGCCTCCGCCTTCCCGCGTTCCCGCCCACGCCAGAGCCCACTCGGCGTGGCGCAGGACGAGTCCGGGCGCACCCCTGGCGGCCCGCAGCGCCTCGTCCAGCGGCTGGCGCGAAAGGTCTCCCTCGGCCCATCCGGGTGCGTCCAGTGCGGGGTAGCCGTAGTCCAGCCGGAGAATCAGACAGTGCCGGGGATGGGGCTTGGGGCCTTCGCCGCTCATGGCATCACCATAGGGCGGCCCCAACTCAATGTCAAGCGACAATCAAGGACTGTGGACGACGACGCCGAGGGCCGGGGACGAGTCTATCGGGTCGCCGTACCAGCGTCTTTCGTATCCCGCTCCGGGTTCAGTTTCCCGCCCTTTCCATTGACGGGGCAACCGCGATTCGATACTCTAAAAGCCAGGAGGCTTCCCCATGCGGGCGTTCTTGGCGTTGGACCTGTCCAAGGAGACGCGGGAAGCCCTGGCCGGCGTGCAGGCCCGGCTGAAGCCCGAGACGGTTCACGTGAAATGGGTGGACCCGGGCCAGATGCACCTCACCCTCAAATTCTTCGCCGATCTCCAGCCGGACCAGCGGGACAAGCTGGCCCTCCCCATGGCGGAGGTGGCCAAGCGGACCGCACCGTTTACGTTCAAGGTGCGTGGCGTGGGCTTCTTCGCGGCGGGAGACAAGATCCGGGTCGTGTGGTGCGGCGTGGACGACGCCAACGGGCGCCTCGCGGCCCTTCAGCGAACGGTGGAGATGGCCCTGGCGCCGCTGAAGCTGCCTCGGGAGGAGCGCCTCTTCAAGCCGCACCTCACCCTGGGCCGCCTGCGCGAGCCGAGCCGGGAGCCCCAGCTCGTCCAGGCTCTCAAGGTCATGATGGCCCTCGATGCCGGGGTGGAGCGGCCCGACCGGCTGCGCCTCTACCAGAGCACGCTGACCCCCGAAGGTCCCGTCTACCGGGTCCTGGCCGAGTGGCGATTCGGAGCCCCCACGTGACCTTCAGAGACATCCTCCTGATCATTCTGTGCTACCTGCTCGGGTCTATCCCCTTCGGGTATGTCCTCACGCGGTACAAAAGCGGCGCGGACATACGGGACCATGGGTCGGGCAACATTGGGGCCACCAACGTGCTGCGGACTCAAGGCAAAGCCCTCGGCGCCCTCACGCTGGTGCTGGATTTTGCCAAGGCCGCGGCCTCCGTGTGGATCTGCCGGACCTGGGGCTCCCAGCCCTGGATGGATGCGGCGGGAGGAGCGGCCGCCGTGGTCGGGCACTGTTTTCCTTTCTCCCTGGGCTTCCGGGGAGGGAAGGGTATCGCGTCGGGGCTGGGCGCCTTTC
>JAKBES010000168.1 GCA_021833665.1 Acidobacteriota bacterium | reverse complement strand
TCCGGCCCAAGTATCCCTCACCGTGGTGGCGGGCCGATCACCATCGGGGGATTGCGGAGAGACCGATTGGACCCTGACCTTGAGCGGCCCCGGCTATCAGCAATCATCCAGTGGCGGCCTCAGTGCACAGCAGCCCACTTTGACACCGGGGAGTCTCTCACCCGGGAGGTATATCGCCCGGGTGGAAGTCTCTTCCAGAGATTGCAGGACGCGCAAAAGCTATATATGGCCCTTTACGGTCAAGAAACCCAAGTGTGCGCCCAGGACAGGGATGAGAAGCGAGGATAGTTCTGATTGCGAGCCAGGTGGACCTGGAGGTGAAGCTCCAGATGACACTATGTCCGTAAAGATGGGCTCGTCATCCAAGGTATCAAGCGAGGTGGAGAGCGGAGACCACTCATTGCCCGGACTCTCAGCAGACAATGCCTTTGCAGATGCTCCTGATGTTGCGGTCTTGGAGGACGGCTTCTCTGATCAAGCAACCGAATATATTGCTAACGCTCTAACACTTTCGGCGGATCTATGGGACGCGCCAAGCGGTGAGTCGCCTGAAATGAGGCCGGGAAGACCAGTCCTCTTCCTGCCATCGAGTTCGCTCTCGGGCTTGGGGAACAACCTCTTCACGAAGAGCTTTCTATACGACTACGCGAACCGAGGCGGTGTGGTCGTCTGTATGACCCAGCCCTACGGAGAAGACTTCTCGGCGCTGCCAGTGCCGTCGGGAGAAGAGCTTGAGGCGGCGGGATTCAAGCAGGATTTGTCGTGTTTCGCGAACTCGGCGTACCCCACGATGGAGCACCCCATTTTGTCAGGAATCACGGCCACGACGGTGACGGCGGGCTTCGACGGGTTCTTCCGGAAGATTCCTGGCAACGCGACGGTGCTGCTTCGGCGGACGATCTCCGGCGAGCCGTGCCTGATTGTGTATCCGGTAGGCCAAGGCTACGTCATCGTGTCCACACTGTACGAGGACTGGGGCTACGCCAACGGACAGTCGACGGCCGACGGCCGCTCGATCCTCGCGAACATCCTTACCTGGGCCAAAGACCCGGACCAGCCAATTCCCGTCACGAATCTCTCCGCAGGCGGAAGCGCCTCTGGCATCACTTTGACGCTCCACGTGCGCAACCTGTCGGACACGGCCGCCGACCAGATGGAAGTCCTCGTGATGACGCCGGACCGGCAGACCCTGGCGGTTCAACTCACGCAGGCCGTCACAATTCCGGCTCACTCGGAGGCGGACGTGCCGGTCACGCTCGACCTCTCGTCCTACCTCGGGCAGAGCCGGGCGCAACACGGGATCTTCCACGCTGACTACCGGCTGCTGGCCATGAACTCTGCGACCAGCCAGGAGGAGGAAATCCAGCCCCAGGGAGAGACGGAGACGGGGCGGTTCGTGATGGAGGCCGTCGGGACCGGCAGGCAGGCGCTGAGCCAAACGGTCTTTTCCGTCCGGACGGACGACGACATCGCCGGCAACCCGGCCAAGACGGTCCACCTTCACATCGAGGACCATACGGGCACGGCGAGGACGATGCACCTGTGGACCTGCTACACCCACGACAATGGGATTCTCTTAGATACCATCACGATGCCCGCCAATGGCGTACTGGACAAGGACGTCGTCCAGGATCTGAGCCGTCCGGGCCCATACCACTACTACCTGACCGATCCTGACTACGGCTCAAATTGGGGGCCAGAGTGGGCCTTCATGTGGGGGGAAGATCCGTGGAAGATGGCGGCTCAGGGCTATGCTTACATGTTCGGCAACGGCGGGCCCGACGGTTCGCAGCGCTTCGCGACCGTCTTTGGGATCACCGGAACGGCCGGTTACTACGAACCGACGGACACCGTCACGGGCACCATGACGGTTGCAAATCCCCGGTCGGTGGCCGAAGACCTTACGGTCGTCTTCTCCCTCGTGGCGACGGACCAAACGGCGACGCAGACGGCGGCCATCCACCTGGAGGGTGGCGCATCGCAGGCTGTGCCTTTTTCGCTTACCCTTCCTGGACCGATCGCGAGAGAATTGGGGTCACATCTTGCAAAGTAGCAGATCCGACGATAGGGCTTTGAGCGGAGCGAGGACGGAGAAGATGTGGAATGGCTGGGCTGTTGCGGATCGATTGTCCTGGCGAGGTGTATAACGTGACATCCCGCGGGAACGAGCGGCGGGGAGATCTTCCGGGACGGCTCGGACCGGGAGCTCTACTTGGTGCAGATCCGTTCGTCCACGCCGTCTCTCGGTCCGGAAAGCACTGCTAGAATGCAAGATGTGACCCCCTTCGGTATGTGCCGAATCTCTCCGACACCGCGGCAGACCAGAGGGAGGTCCTGGTGATGACGCCGGATCGGCGGGCCGGGGCGGAGCAGGGAAAGGCAAGCGCGGGGAGCCTGATCACTTGACACGGTGCCGACGAGGGTGCAACAGAGATGGCAACTTGCAGAGTTAAAGCGAAGAGGGCAGGTGGCATGAGGTGGGGGGAGGGATCGCGCCGAAGATAGGGACACTCCCGGGAGCGAAGCGTACCGTTTTCATCGGGGGGAGAGTGCGGCCGGCGCGGTGCGTTCGCTGCGTGATCGGTGCGAGCTAAGGGAAAAGCTTGGCAGGGCTTGGGCCGGTGCTCCAAGGAGCCCTCATGGACCAACCTGCCAGCGGGTGGTTGCTGGATGGGACGTGGGGCTGGAAGGGACCTGGGCAAGTAGCGAGGCATGGCGAGGGGAGGAGAAATGGGAAGCGCGAGCAGGATGACGGAAGGCGCAGGGCGCGGAGGACGGCGAAGGGGCTTCCTAGGGGCCGCGGGCCTGTTGCTCCTCTGCATAACGGCATGCCAGGTTCATTACTACCGCGAGAGGAGGACGCCGGAGGTCCGGGGCGTCGTTTTGGACGCCGAGAACGGCAAGCCCGTTGCCGGTGCGGACGTCGGCGTGACGGTGTTCGGGTTTCCGTCCAACCCTCTAGCTGGCATGGCCTCCCCGCCGAGGTGGGCGCTCGCCGGGGAGATGCTGACAACGACGAGCGATGGGACCTTTATTCTTCCCTCGCGCTGCCCCTCCCCGGAGTCCACCGGCGTGTCCTGGCTGTCGTACCTTCTGTGGGGCCCGATGCAGAAGCGGTCGATCGGGATCCTGGTCTACGCGCCGGAGTACATTCCTCTGATCAGCGAAGCCGATGGTTTCGACTGGACGACCGATCCATGGGTCGCCGCGGCTTCGGCCGGAAGCAAGAGCGTCGTAAAGGTCACGCGCACCGGAAGCCTGAAGGCGGGTTTCCGGTACACCCTCCACATGAGGCGGGCGGTCACCCGGAAGGATTGGGAGAGCAAATGCGCGCTGACCAAGCAGGTCGCCAGCTCCCATGGAGAGCCCTATCAGACCTGGCTCTTCAACGATCTCACCGGCTACCTCGAACGGTGGCCACAGGGGGAGAAAGCAGGGGAGTACTACGCTCTCCTATGGGAGACCGCTGCCTACAGATCCTGCGACTATATGCGCCAGGACTTGGCAAATGGTCAACTAAGCAGGAAGGAGCTTGAGGTTTACAGCGAAAGGGGGTCCAAGATCCTCGCGCTAGCTAGAGGTCTGAATCCTATATCAGTAGGGATGGATGAGGAGTCATTTAGGAGAGATCTGGCGCAGCACGAAGAATCGCTGCAATGCGCCAAGATGCTGCTTGAAGAAAGGCAGCCTTCACTTCAAGGGGGCGCGAAATGAAGTCGCCTTCGGCCATTTCAGGGGGCATTCTTATTGCCTTGTTGCTTTGTGCCAGCCCGATCAGCGGGTACGAGGACCTCACGCATCAGCAACTCACCAAGAGGTCACTCGTGGTGGCCGCAATAAACTCGCCAGGACTGCCGACCGATTTCGCCTCTCCGACTGGCTCAATCGGATCATTAGGCCAGCAAGTCATCGCCGGCTCCGGCAAAGGCCCAGAATCCGGTCACGAACCCGACAAGACGGATGGTGAAGACTACACAACCTATTCGTTTGACTGGTCAAACTGCCCTGATCCGGTAATACCTGCCGAAAGAATGGGGTCAGGTCTTTACTGTTAGTGTATTGAACGCTAGCCTCCTTTCGATGGGGCATTCATGCCCTGCAGGGAGGCGAGATGGCGTGGCACTTGCGGCTGGGGATTTCCGCGGCGGTTCACCAGGCCACGGCACGCGCTTGACGAGCGCGGCGAGGTGTTCCGGGACGACGATAACCGGCGCCTTTTCCTATCCACGACGGACCGGACGGCGGTGTGCTGGCGCTGAGTTTGCCACGCCTACCGCCTGATGAGCAACCATTACCAACTTTTGATCGAAACGCCCGAGGCGAACCTCTCGCGTGGCATGCGCCAGCTCACGGGAGGACCGTTCCGGTCTCTGCATCGACTCGGAGGCGTCCGGGGAGCGCATTCAGGATCTGGCTCGGGGCGAGGAACACGTCCGCGAGCACCCGAGAGCCCAGTTCCGGCCGGGCCGGCCCGGCTTGGCGGAGTATTTTCCGCCCAATGCCTGCGAGGGCCGGGCCCTCCGGAACGAGGCCATCTGCCGTGCGTACATCAAAGGCCGCTTCATCCAGCGGGAGATCGGAGACTGCCTTGGTTTGCACCATCTCACCGTGAGCTGTATCATTCAAGCCAAGGACAAGGAACAGGCGACGGGGAGCCGGTCATGGGCCAACACACTAACAGTAAAGACCTGACCCCAATCTTGGGGGGTGTGAAGATGAGCATGAATCGAAAAGTCGCAGGCGGATTGGTTGTCTTGTCGTGCATCGCCGGATGCGTGGCATTAGTTGGCTGGATGCAATGGTGCCCGTCCATCAAAGGGGTGGTTTTGGACAAGGAGACTGGCAAACCGGTGGCTGGCGCCGAGATCGTGAGGATTGGGCAGGGGCCGCTTCTCCTCTCGGCCGAATCCCACGTCTTCTATGACAGTGAAGCTGGCTCGGCAAGAACGGATGCCCAGGGCCGTTTTCAAATCAAAGGCACGGCGAGGAACGCCGGCGGCAGTTTCGTGACGCTGCCACCCGGGTGGGTAAGTAGCGTGGCCCTAAATGTATACGCCGAAGACTACATTCCAGCCGAGATTCATGAAAATGTATGGGGGGAGCACGGGCAGCCTCCGCGGTATACAGCCACAGGAGGCGGATGGGAAGAGGCGTCTAGCGGCCAAGCCGTCGTCAAGCGGCGGCGAAGCTTCTTCCGTGGGTACCAATATGTCGTAGAACTCGTGAAACCAAAGAGCGAGGAAGACTGGCAGGAGAAGTGCCGCATCACGACTCTTTTTCACGATCTCTACGTTCCCCGAGAGTTCTCAGACCGCTGGCTCTTCAACGACCTCACCGGATACCTCGAAAGATGGCCGGAGGGGGAGAAGGCGGGGGAATATCTCGGTATGGCCATGTTCACGGCACTCGTAGCACATGAGCAGTCAAAGAATCCGGGGCGAGAGGAAGAGAGACGCTTTCATGAGGAAGATGCCAAGTTACTCAATCTCGCCCTGTCGGCTCAGAAATCAACAGGACACAATGGCTACAATATGTATGGATGGGAAGAGAACCTTCCGCTAGTCAAGGCGGAGTATCAAGAGCTTTCCAGGATATTGGGAAGGGGGGAAGGAAAATGAAACGCGCGATCATAGCTGCACTGCTACTAAAGAATGGGGTCAGGTCTTTACTGTTAGTGTATTGAACGCTAGCCTCCCTTCGATGGGGCATTTCATGCCCTGAAGGGAGGCGAGATGGCGCGGCACTTGCGGCTGGGGATTCCCGGGGCGGTTACCACGTGACTGCATGGGGGAACGAGCGCGGCGAGGTGTTCCGGGACGACGATAACCGGCGCCTTTTCCTATCCACGACGGACCGGACGGCGGTGTGCTGGCGCTGAGTTTGCCACGCCTACCGCCTGATGAGCAACCATTATCAGCTTCTGATCGAAACGCCCGAGGCGAACCTCTCGCGTGGCATGCGCCAGCTCAAGGGAGGACCGTTCCGGTCTCTGGATCCGCTCGGAGGCGTCCGGGGATCGCATTCAGGATCTGGCTCGGGGCAAGGAACACGTCCGCGAGCACCCGAAAGCCCAGCTCCGGCCGGGCCGGCCCGGCTTGGCGGAGTATTTTCCGCCCAATGCCTGCGAGGGCCGGGCCCTCCGGAACGAGGCCATCTGCCGGGCGTACATCAAGGGCCGCTTCATCCAGCGGGAGATCGGAGACTGCCTTGGTTTGCACCATCTCACCGTGAGCTGTATCATTCAAGCCAAGGACAAGGAACAGGCGACGGGGAGCCGGTCATGGGCCAACACACTAACAATAAAGACCTGACCCCACTCTTGCCGAACCGACGGACACCGTCACGGGCACCATGACGGTTGCAAATCCCCGGTCAGTGGCCGAAGACCTTACGGTCGTCTTCTCCCTCGTGGCAATTTCTGCTTAGCGTTGCTTAATACTCTGCCTAATGCAAAGGCCTTTGTTACGCGATGAAGGGAGGGAAACCATGATGACAACCTCGGCAGGAACATTTCCAGGGATGAAGAAGGCCCGTCTTTGGAAGAGAGCAATCCTGTGGTGGTTTAGAGGGCGTTGGTGGGCGAAGGTTCTCAAAATCACGGCGCTCGCCGTCATTCTCTACAATGTGCTGGCCTTTGTTTTCATGTGGTGCCCGCCGGTGCGAGGTGTGGTCGTAGACATCTCCACGGGCAAGCCCATTGAAGGCGCCATCGTGCAAAAGTTCGGGGAGGGGCCGGTCCTCTTCCCCTCCGAGCATATTGAAGGCCTATGGATTGATGGCGCGAAAGCTCAGGGCCTAACCAGCGCGGATGGGCGATTTGCCTTTCCAGCCGCTGCGGTCCGTCCAAGGCTGCGTAATTCCAATTGGCTCGAGGCTCTCTTTCCATTTGAATGGCTCAACACGATTCGAGTCAGGGTATGGCAGAAGGACCATATCGGCGTGGACTCAGACAGACACGGCATGTGGTGGCTCCAAGACAACCCCGCCGACAGCAAAGGCTATTGCAAGGTCATACGCTACCGGCTCCCCTTCTTTGGCTACCACTACAAAATCTTTCTTAAGAGGGCTGTGACCGAAAAGGAATGGGTGATGAAGATCGGCAGCGTTAACCTCGGCGGCATCGACGCGAAGGAGGCAGCCGAGCAAGAGAGGCTCTTCCACGACCTGACCGGCTACCTCGAACGGTGGCCGCAGGGGGAGAAGGCGGGGGAGTACTTCAAGGAATTTCTAAGGTTTGGGCTGCCGATGGAGAAGGACAAAGAGGCTTACTGGTACTCTAATCCGAGACGTGACTACTCCTGTGCAGAACTTCGCCGGATGCTCTCGGCGAACGAGCTAATCTCCAGCCTCCTGCCTCGAATGGACTTGGCTGCGGTTTACGCAAACGATCCTCTTGGGGAGACTGAGCTGGAAAGGGATCTGCCAGATGGTTATGAGCGGGGAAGTCGTTATGCGAAGTGGTTGCTGAGGAGGGAATGCGATGATCAAGAGAAGTAGTCTCTCGGTTGTGCTGCTAGGGTGCCTTGCGGCCAGCGTCTTTGCCTACGAAGATCTTACGCACCAGAGGCTTACGGAACAAGCCTGCAAGATCGCCACTGCTCAAGGGGCCGGGACGGTCTCTGACGACAACGCACACGGCGGGTTTCGTGAAGCCATCATCGCCGGTGCGGGTTCGATGTCCGGCGAAGATTACACGAAGTACAAGGTGCACTGGGAATGTCCATTGGAGGTTAAGCCGACACGGTGGTGGCCCGAGCCCCTGAACCATTTTCGCGGGCGGATGCTTTTCGGGGGCCCAGCGTTTCTCTATTTTGTTCAATTCTATCAGGACGCGGTTGCTCTTTGGAAAAAGGGCGACAAAGGAGATGACGCGTTCATCCTAGGCCGCGCGGTGCACCTTATGGAG
>JAKBES010000167.1 GCA_021833665.1 Acidobacteriota bacterium | reverse complement strand
AGGCCCTCCTCTCCGAAGGCATGAGCTACCGGAAGGGCTCTTACGAGTTCGAGCCGCCCAAGGGCGCGAAGGCCGACGCCAAGTACACTCTCAAGGTTTCAGGGGCCACGGCCGATCCCGAGAACGGCGCCCCCGCCTGGACGCTGCACGTCAAGGAAATTCACGCCTACGCCCAGCCCGTGCCCCTCACCGTGAAGGAGGGCAAGGAGGACCGGATCGTCCTCTACCCTGAGCATTCGCAAGACCTGGCCCTCACGCTCAAGGGCGTCCCTCCGGCCCTTCCCGAGGGAGCCGCCTGGCTCGCGGAAGCGGCCCTCTCGGATGCCGAGACCCCGGGCCTCACGCTTCCGATCGAGATCCAGCTCGCGCCGGGAAAGTAAGGAGAAGGCCGCTTTCGATTAGGGGTTTAGCGTTTAGGGTTTAGGGTTTAGGGTTTAGGGTTTAGGGTTTGGATTCGGGAGAGCAGGGCGCACAGCCCTGCTCTCTTGCGTCTAGCGTCTAGCGTCTAGCGTCTAGCGTCTAGCGTCTAGCGTCTCGCGTTTTTTCGTCTCGCGTCTCGCGTCTCGCGTTTTTGCGTCTCGCGTCTCCCGTCTCGCGCGAGCTTCGCGGCCGCCTCCTAGCCTTTCGCCCGATCCGCGCGGTCCGTGACGATTTTGAACACGATGAGGCCGAGGAAGGCCACGAAGCCCACGGCGGCGAAGGTGTACCACAAGTACGGCGCGTGGGCGTAGGCGGCTTGAATTTGGGCGGGATCGAGCCCCTGGGCCGCGAGCTTCTTGGGATCGGGGCAGAAGGCATCCAGCAGGTAGCCCGAGGCGATAAACCCGAAGAACCAGGCGAAGAAGGTGTTCAGGTGGGAGTAGCCCATGTAGAGCCCCTCCTGCCCCGGGGGTGCCTGTTTGGACGCGTACTCCAGGTACTTGGGGCTGAGGAAGCACTCGGCCACGCTCATGACGGCGATCCCGACGATCATCATGAGGGTGAGGGGATGGATGGTGCCGCCGAGGAGATGGACGGGCGTGGGCATGAGCCCCGCGAGGGCCATGAGGACCGCGGAGAAGGGCACGAGGGCCATGGCGAGGCCGATGCTCACGGTGGCGCTCATGCGCCTGACGAGCTGGGTGATGGGAATGACCAGGAGGATGACCACAGCCGAGTTCACGTTGGACAGCCACTCGGGGCTGGCGCCAGGGCCGATGAGGCGCAGGACGTACTTGGGCATGGAGGCGTAGAGCTGGCCCTGGATGACCCAGAAGCCCGAGGTGATGAGGATGAGGGCCAGAAAGCGGTAGTTTCTCAGCACCGTCGCGAGCCCGCGGAGGGACTCGGCGGCGCTCCTGGGCCGGGCCTCATCCTTCTTAGGCCAGTAGAACAGGGCCACCACCACGAGGGCGATGACCGCCGCGCCCGCCGAATACAGAGGGATGTAGTCCAGGCCCAGCATGGTGCGGACGGGCTTGGCCACGGCCTTGCCCCCGAAGGCGCCGATGTTCACGACCATGTAGAAGATGCTGAAGGCCCGGGCCCGGTTGTGCTCGTCGGAGCACTTGGCCACGGTGCCGCTGATGATGGGCTTCACGAAGGCCCCGCCCACCACGATGAGCGGAAGGGCCAGCAAGACGGGAAGCTTGTGGGGAAGCATACCGAGCACGGCATAGCCCGCGGCCAGGAGGGCGAAGGCCATGATCAAGGAAGGCCGGAACCCGATGCGGTCCGCCGCGGCGCCCGTCACGAAGGGCAACAGGTACAGGAAGGACGAGAAGAAGGCCCCGATCCATCCCGCCTGCACGTCCGTGAATCCCACCACGTCCGTAAGGTAGAGGGCCAGGGCGATGAAGGTGCCGTAGTAGGCCGCCCTCTCGAAAAGCTCGATGGTGTTTCCCGTCCAGAACGCAGCCGGAAAACGCCACGTGGTGGCTCCCGTGCCCGCGCCGCCGCCCCTATTGGCCATAGGTGATCCCCCCCCGGTATTAAAAACAGGGCGGTCCGTCCGCCCTTGTCCCACCGAAGTCTAGCATGACGGCACCCGCAGGGGGCAACCGGGGGTGCAGATGGCTCCTAGGAAATGGATTGCGGCTTCGAAGGTTTTCCAGGCAGGCTCACCGTGAACACGGCTCCTCCGCCAGGCGTGCGATTCATGGCCGATACGGTCCCGCCGTGGGACTCGATGTAGTGCCGCACGAGGGCAAGGCCGAGCCCCGGCCTGCCCTGGCGGCTCGTGACGAAGGGTTCGAACAAGCGATCCAGCATTTCTTCGGGGATTCCCGGACCCGCGTCTGACACCCGCACGGTGCCTCCGTCCTCCTGAGGGAGGATCTCGGCTTTCACACGCGCATCCGCCGGCGAGTGCTCCAGGGCGTTGGAGAAAATGTGGACAAGGGCGAGCGTCACTTTTTCGGGCACACAAACCACGGGAATGGCCACGTCCGGATTCTCCACCACCAGGCGGCTCCGGGCTTCGGGCATGGAGTCCAGCAGTAAACGCGCGGACTTGATCACAAGCGCGGACAGATCCTCTTGGACGAAATCCTTCGCCTCCAAGGGCTTTCCCAGTTCCATGAGGTCCCGCATGAGGCCGTCCAGGCGGCGGACGTGGTGCCTGATGTGGGCGGCGAAAGGCTGAAGCGCATGTTGCGCATCCGAAAATTTTTCAAGAACCGACACGTTCAGGTCGATGGCGAAGAGAGGGTTCCGGACCTCGTGGGCCAAGCCCTGCACCAAGGCGCTCAAGACGCGCTGGGCACGGGCCTCCCGAAGCACGGCCCCGGCCTCACTGAGTCTCAGCTCAAGCCGTTTCCGCTCCACCGCGTACCGGATGGACCGGGCCAGGAGGCGCCCGTCCATCTGGCTCTTCACCAGATAGTCCTGAGCACCGCTCCGCACGGCCTCCTCGGCGATGCCGTCATCGTCCTGGCCACTGAGCACGATGATGGGAAGGCTCGGCGCCAGGGCCTGAACCCTGGTGAAGGTGGCCAAGCCGTAGCTGTCGGGAAGAGAGAGATCCAGAAGAACTCCGTCCACGGGCCGGTCCTCACCTTTCAGAAACGCCTCCGCCGCGGCGAGGCGCTCGACCCATTGCAGCTCGAAGCCGCCTATGTCTTCCACAAGATAGATTTCCATCAGGCGCGCCTCGGCGGCGTTGTCCTCGACCAACAGCAGGCGGATGGGGTTCTCGTTCACGAACGCGCCTCCTCGCTGGCGCTCAGCTCTCTTCGGGCGGCAACTCAACGATGGTGAGCCAGAAGTGTTCGATGGACTTCACCACCGTGATGAACTGATTCAGATCCACGGGCTTGGTGATAAAGCAGTTGGCGTGCAAGTTGTAGCTCTGTAAAATGTCCTCCTCCGATTGGGAGGTGCTCAGGACCACCACGGGAATGCGCTTGAGATCCTCATCGCTCTTCATCTTCGCGAGAACCTCGCGGCCGTCCATCTTGGGCATGTTCAGATCCAGCAGCACGAGGTCAGGACGGGGCGCGTTCTCATGGGGGCTCTGCCGCCGCAGGAAAGCCATGACCTCCACGCCGTCCCTCACCACACTCATCCGGTTGAGGACTTTGGCGTCTTTCAGGGCTTCACGCGTCAGGCGCACATCGGCGGCGGAGTCCTCCGCCAGAAGGATCTCAATAGGCTTTCCCAGTTTTTGACCCATGGACACGCCCTTTCTGTGCTGCACATGCCAACTTCAAACTATTTTCCAACTTTGCTCTTCTTTCATTTCCCCTTTCCAATTTTCCAATCCCCCCCCTCACCCCTTCGGCAACGTGAAGAAGAACGTGGAACCTTCGCCGGGCCTGGACTCCACCCAAATTTTCCCCTTGTGCCGTTGGACGATCTTCTGGCAAATGGCCAGCCCGATGCCCGTGCCCGGATAGTCCTCCCGCCCGTGGAGGCGCTGGAAGATGATGAAGATGCGGTCCTTGAACTGGGGATCGATGCCGATGCCGTTGTCCTGGATGGAAAAGACCCATTCCCGCCCCTTTTTGGACGCGGAGACGTGGATGCGCGGGGGCAAGGACGCCTTGAACCTGACGGCGTTGCTCAGAAGGTTCTGAAAGAGCTGGACGAGCTGCCTTCGATCGCCCGGAACCGTGGGCAAGGTGCCGCAGGTGATCTCGGCTCCCGCTTCCTCTATAGCCAATTTTAGATTGGCCATGGCCTCGCCCAGGGCCTCGCCGGTGTTGACGGGGGCCATCTCGCCTCCCCTGGTGCCCACCCGCGAGTAATCCAGCAGGTCGTTGATGAGGCGCTGCATGCGCTGGGCCGCGTCCACGATGAACGCCATGAACTCCTTCGCCTCCCCGTCCAGCTTAGCCCCGAAGCGCCGGTCCAGAAGCTGGGCGTAGCTGCTGATGATGCGCAGGGGCTCTTGAAGGTCGTGGGAGGCCACGTAGGCGAACTGCTGGAGCTCCGCGTTGGAGCGCGCCAGCTCCTCGGCATGGCGGACGAGCTCTTGTGCACTGCGAGCCAGGCCGTCCTCGGCTCGCTTGCGGGCGGTGATGTCATTGACGGCGGTCATAAAGTAGAGCACCTCCCCGCCGCCGCCCCGCCTGACGCTGATGCCCACGTCGGCCCACACCACGCTTCCATCCTTATGGAGGTAACGCTTGGTAAGGCGCACGGAGTCCCGTTCGCCCGAGGTGATCGTGTCGAAGGCCCGTTGGCTGGCCTCTATGTCGTCAGGATGGGTAATCTCCGCCCACGTGCGATGGGCGAGCTCCGATTCCGTGTATCCAAGCATCTCGCAGAAAGCTTTGTTGACGTGAAGTTCGCCCGACGGGTCGGTGATGGACTTGCCGAGGACCGAGTTCTCGAACACGTATTTGAATTTGTCCTCGCTCTCCAGAAGGGCTTCCTCCGTCTGCCGCTTTGAAAGGGCCACGGCCAGATACCCGGCGAGCCGCTCCCAGATCTCGATGCCCTCCAAGGTAAACATGTCCGGCCGGTGGTCGTTGAGTTGGAGCAGGCCGAGTCTCCTGTCGCCCAGCGGAAGGGGGATGAGGGCGACGGATTCGTACCCTTCCCCGTTGCACCGGTTTCGGGTTCTCGCCTGGCGGTCCGCATCAGTGGTCGTCGCGAGCAGGCGCGTCGTGCTGTTGGACCAGAAGCTCCCGTTCGGCGTGAAGAAGGGCCTGGCGGGATTGAAGCGCCCGCAGATCACGTTGCCGCACATGCATTCGAGGCGTGGATCTCCCTTGCTGTCCCTGAAGATTTCACCGGTGTTGTCCCTCGCGCACAAGCTGCTTTCCAGCGACACGAACTGCGCGGGAAAGCCGCGCGTTTCGTAGTAGGGATAATCCTCCCCCTGATGGAGCCTGACGCCCACGGCCTCGCATCCCGATCTCTCTTGAATGAAGGCCGTCACGGCGCCGATGAGGCCGCGCAGTCCAAGGTTCTCGTTGACGATGCGAAGGAACTCTATGGCGGTTTGGTGCTCCTCCATGATTCTCTTCCGCTCGGTGGTGTCCCGCACGATGGCCTGATAGAACGTCGATCCCTCCACGCCGATGAAGCGCGCGCTGATCTCCACGGGGAAGGTGGACCCGTCCTTGCGCTGGTGCACGGTCTCGAAGCGCGTGCCAGCTTCGCCCGCGCTCACGAGCTGGCGCATCGTCTCCGCCAGGTCCGCCCGCACTTGGGGAGCTCGCGTGTCCGCGATGTTCAGGGCCAGCATCTCTTCTCGCGTGTACCCGTAGCCCCGGAGCGCGGCGCCGTTCACTTCCACGTACCGTCCCCGGGCGTCGGCGAGCAGGATCATGTCGTTGGCATACTTGACGAGGTATTCGAAGTGCTTCAGGAGCGCGTGCCGTTCCTGGCTGGCGGCTACCTCCGCGCGCAGCGCGTTCACGGTCTGATGCCTCCAGACGGAGGCCATGGCCCCGCCCATGGCGAGGATGATGAAGAGGGCCGTGAGGAAGATGCCCCGGGCGGCGCGGCGGGCCGGCGCCAGGAGTTCGCTCCGATCGGCCTTGGAGATGATGGACCAGGGGGAGCCGGGAATGGAGCGCACGTAGGCGAGCACCTCGCGGCCGGCGTAGTCGCGCCCTTCGACGTCCCCTTCTTTGCCCATGGCGGCCTGGGATGCGGGCAGGGCCGGCGTGCCTACCGGCAAGCGAAGTTCCAGAGCCGCGCCGCGTCTGAACCGAAGGGGGCTCACAAACACCACCTCGTTCCCCTCCCGCCGAACCAGAAGGGTCTCACCCGTCTTCGTGGGCACCGGCCAGGAGGCCAGAAGCGGGTAGAGGTACGCCACGGGATCGATGCGTATCATCACCGCGCCCACCACGGGGCCGCGCTCGGACGCCCGGATGGGAGCGAGCAGGTCCAAGTGGATGTAGGGGAACGCCTGAGGCCTGTGCAGGTCCGTGAAGACCGGCTTTCCCGTTGTGACGGCCTGCTTCAAGGCGGCCTTTCCAGGAGGGCCGAGCCCCTGGGCCGGTTCGCCCGCGGAGAGGACCACCCGGCCCTCCCGGTCCACCAGACAGATGCTCCGGTATCCCGCGTACACCTGGAGGGAAGCAAGCCACTGGCTCACCTTCTGCCGGGCCGCGGGGCCGGCGGTTCCATCAAGCACGCCCGCCGCCGCGTCGCAGGCCAGGGGATTTCCCGCCATGGCCGCGGCGTCGCCCAAGCGTTCACCGCGCCACGCGGCGATTTCGTGCAGCTTCAAAGTAGCCACGGCGGCCAGAGTCTCGTAGGCCGACGCCTTGGCGTCCTTCGCCAGCCGTTCGGCGTAGAAATACGACGCGGCGCCGATGGACGCCGCGAAGATAATAAAGAGCGCCAGAAGGCCCACGGCCGAGTGCCGCCGCAAGGGGGCATTCATATCCTGCGGAACAAACAGCCCGAGAGGCCAGACTTCGCCGCCGGCCATGAAGAGCAGGCCCGCCCCCAGCAGGAGGAACATCCAGGCCGTGAGGGCGGCCATGGGAACAACGGCCTCTCCGTAGAGCACCGGGACCTGAAGGGCGTACCCGAGAGCCACGCCCGCCCCGTGCACCACGGCGGCGAGCGCCAGAACGGCCGCGGTCTGGCGCTGCCACAAGCGGCGTGACAGGGGCGGAAGCTGAAATAGGAAGGAAAGGGCGGCCATGAAGAAGACGGCGGCCGACAGCGGGGACATGAAGCCCGCCGGAATGGCCCCCACCGTCGCCGTGGTCCGGGCAAGCCACCGTTCCACGGGGAGCCGAACCCCGAGCACAAATTCTGCCCAAACCAAAAGGGCCATGCCCAGCGCGACACCGATGGCGGCCCTCGCGAGCTGCCGGGTCCCTCGCGATCCGGGACGCCACGCCCGGAGCAGGCCCGCGGAGCCGAGTCCCAGGAAGAGCAGGGCCGTGCTCGGCGCCACGGGAACATAGTCCGCGCCCATGGCGGTGACCTTCCATTGGTCCGAAATCCAGGAAAGAAGTACTAGGACAGCCAGGGCGCAGACGGCGGCGAAGCACGCCATGGCCGCCCGCGAGAGACCGCGATCGCCCGGCATCTTCTGGGCCTGTTCAGGGCGAACCGCCTCGGCCGCCTTAGCCGTACTCAATCATGGCCTCCGTACCGCTAACTCTAGGCGGTGCCGCTGGTTCTGTCAATCGGAGAGCTTTTCCCCCGGGGTGGGCGCCCTTGCGTGTTCCTCTTGCCGGCCAGCCCCGTCCCGCCCGCGCAACACATCAATGACGCCCGTTCCAACAAACCCCGTTTTGGGAGCCGCCGCCGGCGGCGAATCTTCGAAGGCCAACCCTCACCGTAGGGGCGGGGCCCTGTCCCCGCCCGCCGTGGTGCCCTGCAAAAGGGTGGTGCCTGAACGGCGACGGGAGGGCACGGTGGCCCTCCCCTACGGACCCCCGTTGTGGGAGCCGCCACCGGCGGCGAACCTTCCGTAGCGGCCGATGCTCGCATCGGCCGAACCCATCGGCCCGCCACCGCCCCTGACACA
>JAKBES010000166.1 GCA_021833665.1 Acidobacteriota bacterium | reverse complement strand
CCCAGATTTGAAAGAATGACAAGGGCGTCGCCCACAGGGCGCTCCAATCCCAAAACAGGAAATGGAAGATCCGCGCCCCCAAGATGGCACCGAGCAGGATCCAGGGAAGACCATCCAGAAACAGACCCGCGTCCTGCCCCGCAGTTCTCAGCCTTCGCCAAGCCATAAGGGAGGCCGCCACCACCGAGAGGAGGATGTAGAACCCCTCGTAGAAGTGGACGACCCAGAAGCCAAGGTCGAGATGGATGGGCCACATGGCTGGACTCCTGGGAAATGGGGCAAATGGGCTATAAGGGACTTCAGCGCCGTTTGAAAACGCGTCCGAAGGTGAATGGCTGTTCGGCGAAGCCGTCACCCAACAAGGGGTAATCCCAACAGACATGCATCCAGGGATCAAATCGGTTCACAATCCCACTGCTACCAAACTCCCTAATCAAGATGCTGGGCAAAGCCTCAGTCGTTTACCCCGCTTCAGAGAAGAGGTCTTGACCGCTGGAAGCGCCCCAACGGCTCAAGCGACGCGATGTTCGTGATCCTCCCTCCCGGGTCGCGCCCATAGGAGAAGCGTCGAGCTGAGCACCACACTGACGCATCCCGCCTCCTGGAACAGCACCGCCAAAACCGGTGGGAGCAGGCCCAGCATCGCCAGCACCAGCCCCACGGCGTTGTAAACCAGTGAGAAGAAGATGTTCAACCGGATACGCCGAAGCACCTTGCGCGACATCAGCACAAAGGCGACCAGGTGGCTGAGGTCGTCTTTCATTAGGGTTACGTCGGCTGCCTCGATGGCCACGTGAGTGCCGGCCGCCCCCATCACGATGCCAACATCGGCGAGCGCCAAAGCAGGGGCGTCGTTGATCCCGTCGCCTACCATGGCGACCTTTTTGCCCTGGCCCTGAAGCTCCTTCACCACCCGCTGCTTGTCTTCTGGAAGCAGCCCGGCGCGCACATCATCCACGCCGATTTGCGTAGCCACCGCTTGTGCGACCTTAGGGCTGTCGCCGGTGAGCATGATGATGTCCCGCACACCCAGCGTCTTAAGGGCCTTGACTGCCCGTGCGGTCTCAGGCCGCACCTCGTCGGCGATGGCCACCAGCCCCACGGCCTGGCCGTCTCGCGCGATGAAGATGGTGGTGCGGCCATTTTCGGCCTGAGCCGCCTCAGCCTCAACCATTGGAGGGGATATCTGAGCGCCATGTCCTAGCAAGAAGTCGGCTTTGCCGACGAGGAAGCGGGTGCCCGCATGATTGGCGGTCACGCCCATGCCCACCTCGATCTTGAAATCATCGGGATCGGGAATCTCGACCTCCCGCTCTCGAGCGAACGCCACGACGGCCCTCGCTAGAGGATGCTCCGAGTATTTCTCGGCGATGGCGGCGATCCTCAAGACCTCGTCTTCGGCTACACCTTCGGCGGCCACCATCTGGATGACCCGCGGGCGTCCGAAGGTGAGCGTCCCGGTCTTGTCCACCAGGAGCGTGTCGATCTTTCCCGCCGCCTCGAAAAAGATGCCGCCTTTGATCAGCACCGAGCGTTTCGCCATGTTGGCGATGCCTGCGGCCACAGCGCTTGGGGTGGCGATGGCGAAGGCGCAAGGGCAGGCGACCAACAGGATGGCTACCGCCACTTTGATATCCCCCGAGCTGAAGTACCCGATGATCGCCAGCACGAGCACGGTCGGAAGGAACCAGACGGTGAAGCGATCGGCAATCCCCTGGATGGGCGCCTTTGTATCCTGGGCTTCCTCGACAAGGTGGACGATGCGGGCGAGGGTGGTGTCATCGCCGGTCTTCGAGGTGCGAATCTCGAGCCGCCCCGCATCGTTCAGCGTGCCTGCGAACACACCGCTGCCGACGAGCTTCTCGACGGGCATCGACTCGCCCGTGATGGGAGCCTCGTTCACCGCGCTCGCACCCGCAGTTACCATCCCATCGACCGGAATCCGCTCGCCGGGGCGGACAACCACCAAATCGCCTACCTTCAGCTCCGCGACTGGCAGCGTGAGCTCGTCATTCCCACGCCGCACCGTGGCAGTGGGTGGAGTTAGGTGGAGGAGATCCCGGATGGCCCGCCGGGTCTTGTCGAGGGTGTACGACTCGAGCGCTCCAACCACAGCCATGATGAAGATGATCACCGCCGCCGGACGAACCTCTCCTACGGCGACCGTAACCGCTAGGGCCACGGTAACGAAGACATTCACGGTGATCTTGCGGCGAAGCGCGTCCTTGACGCCGGAGATGAAACGCTGCAGTCCCCCGAGCAACACAGCCGCGAACGCCACCCCCGCGTTGATGAAGAGCGGGCCGATATTCCAGTGTGCGAGCGCCCAGCTCGCGAAGATCAACAACAGAACAAGCGCCGGAACGAGAGAAAGTACCAAGATCTCTCGGCGTCCTTCCCTTCGAATTGCCTCGGCGTCAGACATAGTATCCCTTTCTCGTCCGTAGCCATTCCTTGGCGCCCGGACGGACAAATCAAATGCTCCGAAGAGAAAGGAGCGAGAGGCTATTTGCTCGTGTCTTTTTTCTGCGTGGTCTCGTCGGTCTCGGCCTTGTCATCTTTCTTGACCTCGACGTGGCAACCGCAACCTGGGCCACAGCCTTCACTCGTCTTGGTCATCGATTCCTTCAGGGTCGCAAAGAACCCCTTCTTCTTCGGTGTCTCTTCTTGGGTTTTGCTCATGGAAAGTCTCCTTCGGCGGTCGAGCAAGGACACCCGCTTGGCTACGCCCAGGGAATCCCGGGGGGCGGTGTTTTCTGACGCGTGATCGGGCATGGTGCATTTCATCGTTTGCTTCCTTTCCGGGGTCGTCCTGACAACTTTCCCGTGGCAAAGGCGCAGGCCGCGTCCTTGGTACAGGATGCGCCGTGACTACTCACCTCAAGCCAGCTCTTGAGTCTTTCGAGTAGTTCCTCAGCATCCGGCAGCCTCGCCAGGGTGCTGCGAAGAAGCTCACAGTGGGCGCTTGTCAGTTCGTCACTCGAAGGACTGTAGGAGTAGTAGGACCAGAGCCCCTCCTTTCGGTCGGTGAGCAGTCTGGCCTGGCGCAGGGTCGCGAGGTGTCTAGATGCCTTGGACTGACCGATGCTGACGATTGCCATTACGTCGCAGACGCAAAGCTCTCGATGGTTTAGCAGGAGCCAGAGGATCTTGAGACGAGCCTCGTCTCCGAGAACCCTGAAAAACTGAACGGCAACCTTCATGGCGCCTCCATGCTAGATATGTATATCCGGATCTATGCATCTAGTCAAGATCGAGCTTCTCGAGCTTGATTGGGTAATCCCAACAAACGTGCGATGAGCCACCATTTCTCCATGGGGAAACCTTAGGTCAGACGCCAATCTCCAGCCGGGCTTCCAAATCTAGCTCGAAACGCTCGTAGGGATTGATGTGCTGGGTCAGGAGGGGGCTCAAGGCCCCCATTCTCCACGGTGAGTGTGCCTGCGTGATGACTTCTCGAAAGAAGAGGCGCCCCATGACTCGCTCCATCCTGTTCCTTTGCGTCGCCAACAGTGCGCGATCCCAGATAGGCGAAGGCATCGCCCGGCAGATGTTCCCGGATCTCCGGAGTCAGAGCGCCGGGAGCCGCCCCAGCCATGTGAACCCCTATGCCATCGAGCTCCCGGCGGAGCAGGGCATCGATGCCACCACCCACTCATCGCAGAGTGTCGAGACCATCGATCCTGCCTCCGTGGATCTTGTCATCACCCTCTGCGCCGAAGAGGTCTGCCCCCTCATTCCTGGGCAAGGCTGATGGGATTCCAAAGAAAGTTTTTCCGACCCCTTGAGTTTATACCCAAGTATAGACCTTAACCTTCCAGTCGGGAGGTGGTCATGGCACCCGGGGCCTTCAAGATGCGCGACCTCACCGAGGCCTGCGGGGTGAGCGACCAGGCGGTGCGCCTCTACGAGCGCCTGGGCCTCCTGGAGCCCGTGGGCCGGACCGCCAAGGGCTACCGGCTGTACGACGCCTCCTCGGTGGAAACGGTGCGCTTCATCAAGCAGGCCCAGCGCAGCGGCTTCATTCTGGAGGAGATCAAGGTCCTGCTCCGCACGGACATTCGGGACGAGCACGCCTGCGAGGCGATGAAGGTCTTGCTGGACCGCAAGCTCCGCACCCTCACGGAGCGGCTGGTGGAACTCCAGGGGATGAAGGATGTCCTCCACAGCCTGCGGCAGGCCTGCGAGGGGGAGCCGGGGCCGCTGTGCCCGGCCTTCCTCAAGCTCTGTGTTCCCCATTGCGCGGTCTCCGATCCCAAGGGCGCGCGTCCCCTGCGAAGGAGGTGATCCATGCAAATCGAACTGTTGGTCTTCGAAGGCTGCCCCAACCTGGAACCAGCCCGGGAGTTGCTCCAGGCGGGCATGGCCTCCCTGGGCATCGCCGGGGAGGTGCGGGAGATCTGGGTGGAGACGCCGGAGGCGGCTCGCCAGTGGGAATTTCCGGGCTCCCCCACCCTGCGGGTGAATGGGGAGGACGTGGCACCCCTTCCGGAGGCCTTCGAGCCCGCGCTCGGATGCCGGACCTACGTGGTCCAGGGGCGCCGCCAGGGTCTTCCGGATGCGGCCTGGGTGTTGGAGGCCCTGCGCAAGGCCCAGGACGCCGAGGCCCACGCCTGCTGTACGCCCCTCGCCAAGCCCAGGACGGCGGCCTCGTGCCCGGCCTGCGGAGCGGAAGGGAAGCCCGTGAAGCCAGTCACGCTTCGCGCCCTGCTCCACCCCCACCTTCGCGCCGAGGTTCGAGACGAGGTGTATCGCTTCTGCGCCAGCCCCGATTGCGCCCTGGTCTACTTCAGCGCCGACGGCTCGCAGACCTTCGCCCGAGCCGATCTCACGGTGCGGGTGGGGGTGAAGGAGCGGAGCGGGCCGCGCCCCCTGTGCTACTGCTTCGGCCACAGCGCCGAAAGCATCCGGAACGAGTGGGCTACGACCCGAAAAAGCACCGTGATCGACGCCATCAAGGCTGAGGTGAAGGCTGGGACCTGCCATTGCGAAGTGACCAACCCTGGGGGCGGCTGCTGCCTCGGAGACATCACCAAGGAGGTGAAGGCCCTGACCGCGAACCCGGTCGCTCCTGCGTCCGCGCAGGACTGTTGCGCCCCCTCGAAACCAACGTGCTGCTGAGGTGAAGCCATGGCCACGGCTGCTGTTGATCCCATCCGCGAAGCCCGGCGCCAAGAACGCCGGGGCCAGCTCAAGCTGCTGGCCTGGGTCCTGGGCCTGGTGACCCTGCTGGTGGTGCTGCGGATCCTGGCCGGTCCCGGCTGCGGTTGCTGAGAAGGAGATCCCCATGTCCACCCAAGACCATGATTGCTGCCCGCCCCGTGGGCCTCAAACCGGGGAATGCCCCACAGAGCCGTCGGACCTGAGTCCCAAGGCCGGACGCCGGACGGTGCTTTCCGCCCTGCTACTCGGGGTGGCGGCCTCCGCCTGTTGCTGGCTCCCCTTGGCCCTGGCGGGCCTGGGTATGGCGACGGGCACCCTCGGCGCCAGGATCGCCTGGATCCGCCCCTGGGCGCTGGGAGCCTTGGCGCTTCTCCTGGCCGGGATGATCGCCTGGTGGGCACTGAAGCGCTACGGCGGTCCCTCCGAAAAGGACAACTGCTGCACGGAGCCGCCGCGCTTTCCGACGCTCCCGGTGGTCATCCTGGGCCTCTCCTTCCTGGGGGCCGCCGCCGCGCCGCGGCTCCTCCATCCGGGCCGGAGCACCACCCTCACGGCTGTGGCGCCCCCCACGCCCGCCGGGGGCACCCTCCTCGTAATCTCGACGCCCCAGTTCGATTGCCCGCCCTGCGTAGGTACGCTGCCACAGACCATGGCGGCCACGCCGGGCGTGGCCTCTGTCCAGATGGACTTTGACAAGAGGGAGACGCGCATCGTGTTCCTCCCGGGCGCGGCGGTGGACGCCACGCTGGCGCGATGGAAGAAGGAACTGGGCTTTGAGGGGAAAGAGGTGAAGCGGGAGGCCGCAAGCGCCCCGAGCCCTGGGGTTGCCGAGTTCAGGTAGCGTCCCAGTGCCCCTCCTGATTCGTGATCAGGCCCCCCGATGATGCGCGAGGTATTCCGAGGCCGCCATCTGAAGGAGGGCGTTCAGGGAAAGTCCTTGGGCCTCCGCCTTGGCCTGGAGTTTCTCAAGAAGCCGCACCGGGAGCCGGATGGCCTTGACGACGGTAGGCGGCGCGTCCTCTCCAGCCTTTGGACGGCCCCGCTGAACCCGGATGGGGGGCGAAAGGGGCTCCTTCCCGGCAAAGGCACGTTCCGCCCATGCGGCATCGGCCTCCTGGCGGCTCTTTAGGATCTCCAGGGACTCCCCAGGGCCGGAGGTCTTCAGAAAGGCTTCCATGCTCATTCCCTTGGCGGCGGGTTTCTTCTTGGTGGTCATGGCTTCCTCCTTCGCTTGGAACTCACCCAGTGGGCTGTGATAACCCGGTAGCCTTCCGGAAACACCCTGGCGAAGGCCACCTTGAGGGTTCGGCCTTCCACCGTGGCCTCCACGACCCAGCGATTGAGGCGGGTAGCGTCCTGGAAGAAGAGAGCGTCATCCGCCGCGAACGCGGCTTCGACTTGGGAGGGCGAGACCGCGTGGCGGGCAATGTGGGTGCGGTTCTCGTCGTCCCAATGAAAGATCATGCCCGTCTCCTTGATAATTGTAGAACAATTATGAGCCTCGTCAAGTCGCCTTCAGCCCAGGAGCTTCTGTCCGGCCTCCCGCAAGGATCCGTCCGGCCCGACGTGCCGGTACAAGGTTTGGCGGGATACGCCCAGCTCCTTGCAGAGTTGCCCCACCACCGTTTCCGGCTTTCCCATGGTGGCCATGGCCAGGCGGAGCTTGGCGGGCGTCATCTTGAAGGGGGCTCCCCCCTTCCGGCCCCGCGCCCGCGCGGAAGCCAGCCCGGCTTTGGTCCGCTCGGAGATCAGCTCCCGCTCAAACTCCGCGAGCGCCGCGAAGATCCCGAACACGAGCTTCCCGGCGGGTGTCGTCGTGTCGATGGAGGCCCCGTGTCCCGTCAGCACCCTGAAGGCCACGCCGCGCTTCTCCAGGTCGTGGATGGTGTTGACCAGGTGGCGCAGGTCCCGGCCCAGACGGTCCAGCTTCCAGACCACCAGAGTGTCTCCCTGGCGAAGGGCCTTGAGCATGGCGGCCATGCCTGGCCTATCGTCTCGTTTCCCCGAGGCGCGGTCCTCGTAGAGGTGCGCCGGATCCACCCCGGCGGAAAGGAGGGTGTCCCGCTGGAGGTCCAGGACCTGGGATCCGTCCGCCTTGGAGACGCGCATGTAGCCGACCAGCAGGGATGTCACGTAAACCCTCGATTGTGAGACAACTCCGAGGGCCATCTGTGGCGGGCCTCAAATTGTCTATTAAACCGTATCACAAACTATGCACCTCAAAGGATGCTGTGCCATGATTGAGGAGCATTCCCTGGAGCCTTTAAGATGAAGCGGGCGTGGACCGAGGAGGAACTGGGCCTCTCCTGGCGGATCTGGCCGCAGGAGGAGCCGCTGGTTCAGGCCAAACGCGGGAAGACCCGGCTCGGCTTCGCGGTGCTGCTGAAGGCCTTCCAACTCGAAGGCCGCTTTCCCGAAAGCCCCAACGACATTCCGGCCCCAGCGCTGGCCTTTATCGCTGCCCAGCTTGGGGCAGGTCCTGTCGAGCTTGCCGAGTACCCGTGGACGGGCCGGACACTGGAGCGTCATCGGGCCGAAATCCGGGAGTGGTGCGGGTTCCGCGAGTTCACCCTGGCGGATCAGGAGGCCCTGAAGGGCTGGCTCCTCCGGGAAGTCATTCCACAGGAGCATCGCCCGGACCGCTTGACCGAAGCCATGCACCAGTGGTGCCGGGGGCTCCGGATTGAACCTCCGGCGGAAGAGCATGGCCAGCGCATCCTGAATTCCGCCCTCCAGGGGCATGAAACAGCGTTCACTCAGAGCATCTTCGGGGAGCT
>JAKBES010000165.1 GCA_021833665.1 Acidobacteriota bacterium | reverse complement strand
AGTCCCCCTCCGCCAGACCCGTCGTGTCGTAACTGACCGTGATGGCCTGGCTGCCGGAAGCCGGCACCGTCCCGCTCTTGATGTCTTCATCAATCCACGGAATGTCCGCGGGATAGCCGCTAGCCCTGAGGGTCCAGTTCCCAGGAAGGCCCTGGCTGTCAATGGTGCCCCAGATGTTGTCGGCCGGCAGCACGGGGGGATCCGCCGGGTCGGCGTTGTATCCGGCCACCCAGGAGCGTCCGACGCTTGCCGTTTCGTCCAGGCCGGCAGGGTACGCGGGCGCATCCACACCCGACTGGGTATAGCGGTTCACGACGCCCACCAGCACGTCGCCGGGCCCCGCGCAGAGAACCGGTGTGCTGAGCGTGTAGTTGTTCCAGGTTGCGTTGTCGCTGACCTGCACGTTCACGTGGTAGGTAGCGAGCCACGTGGCATTGCTCGGGTCACCATCGCCGTCCGTGTCCTGGTAGACCACCAGGTCCAGCGCGCCTCCCACGGGAGCGGCGCCGGAGCCCAGGATGACCGAGACCTGATCGAGCAGGAAGGGGAATGAACCGGCATCCGGCGTGAAGCGGTTGAGCCAGAGGAACTGGAACCCGGCTGAGCTGCTGTTCAGCCCGACCGAGTCTTCCGCCACGCCGTCGTCCACGACGAGCTGGATGGGGCCGGAGGGCGGCCAGGTGTCCATAGCGTGCGTCCCCGAAGCACCCGAACCGGCCTTCGTGAATGCCGGACTGGCGGGCTCGCCCTTCTCGGCTTTGCCGTCCTTGCTCTTGGGCGCTTCGATGGACAGGATAACGCGCTGTCGCTGGGGAACGTCCGGAACCAGCGCTTTCTCTGAAGCCCGGATGTTGGCACCCGTGAGCGCCACATGGCCGGGAAGCTCCCTGACAGTCCAGGCTGCGTCGGCTCCGCCAACGTTTTGGAGGGCCAGCGCCTGGGTGCCGGTGCTGTTGGAGGGAAGGGTGATTTCCAGGGAGGTGGGCGCAGTGGCCAGGTGGCCCGTGGCCAGGTGGAAATCCTGCTGCACCGCGCCATAGTGCGGTACCGTCGCAGTCTGCGCATCGGTTCCGTAGGAGGCCTTGGTGGCCGTCATGGCGTTAGCGCCCTCTGCGCCGTAGAGGCAGTAGAAGGAGTCACCCACGGCAGGATCGGGAGTGGCGGCCGTAATTGCGCTCGTGCCGGCGGTGCTGTTGGTGACGGTGACTGCCGCGACGGGATCGCCCGTCTCGGCATTGTACGTGTACCCGAGAATCAAGCCGCCACCCGCTGGGGGCGCGCAGCTTGCAGTGCCGATCAGGATGTTGTCCAGGTGGATGTCGTTCCCATAGGCGCTGATGGCGTTGATGCCCACCATGACCGAGGTGCTGGGCCCCGAGAATCCCGTGAGTGGCACCGTGTGCCAGGACCAAGCGTTGCTCGCGGCCAGGTAGCGGGAAATGGGGCTGCCCACGTTCTGCCAGGTCGTGCCGCCGTCCGTGGAGACCTGCACCTGGACCCGGTCGTCGTTCGTGGTATACCCCGTGTCATGGAACATCTGGAAGGTGATCGAGGCGCCGGTCACCGTGAGATCAACGGGCGTCGTAGAGTAGAGGAGGGCACTGTTGCCGGAGCTTACGGAGAATGAATTGAAGAACACCAGGTTGGGCACGCTGCCGGCCGGGTAGTCCGAGGGGTAGCGGGTTCCCACCCTTGTAGCCCAGGCCGTGGCCGTGTCCGTGCCGCCCGTGCGCACCATAGCCCAGTTCGCAGGCAGGGCTGGAGGAGTCACGGCGTCGAAGTTCTGGGGCACCGTGGTGGAGGCATATCCGGGAGCCGAGCACGCCATCGTGTCGGCGGCCAACGTGTAGTCCTGAGTGACATTGCTCGCAAGGGGCCCGATGGTTGTGGCCAGGGGGGTGTACCCGGCCACGTAGGTCGTCCCGCCCACGTTGTACACCATGCCACTGAAGATCGTGACGCTGTAGGCACCCGTCAAGGGATTGGTGTACACGGTCTGGGTCGGAACTCCGGAAGATGAGAAGGCGAGGGTCGCGTAGAGAGGCCATCCCGTGGTGGCGTCCGTCACCGTGCCCGTGACCGTGACCTGGCCCGCTGTAGCCAGGTTGAAATCCTGACGGACCGTCGCGTGAGCCACACCGGTGGGTGTGGCCGTGCCGTCTCCATAGGTGGACTTGCTGACCGTGAGGGCATTGGCCCCGGCTGTCGCGTAGACCGCGTAGAAACCCTCCGTGTCGGAGATGCCGGTGAAGGCCGTGGTCGCGTTCACCACGGAGGCGCCGACGATGGCATTGGCGGTGGTCGCATCGGACACGAAGCCGACGATTAGACCGCCGGCGGGCGCCTGACAGGCCAGGAAGGCGACGTCGTCCACCTCCCACCACCAGTCCCAACCGGGGGCGATGTAATGCCAGCGAACCATGACGTTGCTCTGGCCCCCGGCGATAGCGGAGATGTCGAGCGTCACGGTCATGGGACCCCGCTGGTTCGTGTTCTGGTGCCAGACGGTCGTCCAGGGTCCAGAAGCGCCGTTCGCGCTGACATCGACGTTGGCTGACTCGTCCGAGTTCAAGTTTCTGTAGTCGGACTTGAAGGAGAGCGTGACCGAGGGATAGGCGGAGAAGTCCTGCGCCGGAGTACGGAGCTCGGTGTTCATGGTGCTTCCGCTGCCGCAGTGGTCCGCGTCGGCCATCGCGAAGGTGCCCGTACCGCCCGTGAGGTTGGTCCGGCCGCCGGGGTCGTTGAACACCCAGTCGCAGGTGCCGCCGTCATTTACCACCGTCCAGCCCGCGGGCTGTCCGGCGTTGAAGTCCCAAGAGACAATGGGCGCGGACGCGTACCCGGGTGCGCCGCAGGCGTCGGGGACGAGCCCGAAGTTCTGCGTGATGGGCTCCATCACCGGTCCCACGGAGGCCGTGCCGGTGTTGTACCCGGGGACGCGGGAGGTTACCGTGAAGGTATAGGTGGATCCGGCTGTGAGGCTGACGGAATAAGCGCCCGTGGCGAGATCGGTAAAGGTGGTCATCCCAGCCCAGCCGGGTGCCGTGATGTGGATGGAGGCATAGAGTCCCCAGCCCGTATTTGCGTCGGTGATCGTGCCCGAAACGGCGAAGTTGGGGGCCGCCGAGAGCACGAAGTCTTGGGTGGTCGTATTTCCCAAGGTAACGCTGACGCCGGTAACGGAGCCTGGGAGGTAGCCGAACACCGTGGCGGTCACATCATAGGTCCCCACGGCCACCAGAGGCATGGTGTACACGCCCGAGGCATCGGTTGTGGCCACGTAGTTGTAGCTCCCCGAGACCGCTTGAACGGCGACGTTGGCGAGCGGGTTGCTGGTGACAGAGTCCCGCACGGTGCCCGTAAGCACGCCGGAAGGCGTCGAGGGGCTGAGCGCCACGCAGTTGGACATGAGGCTCGTGCAGACGATGTTGGTCCCGATGGCCTGTACCCGGTAGTAGTACACCATGCCGTCGATGGCTTGGTTGTCCACGTAGGACGCCGTGGCCCCGCTGTAGATTTTGGTGTAGCCGGCGTCGCATCCGCTCTCGTTGCGGTACAGGTCGTAGGTGGCCGCGCCCGCTACGGTGTTCCAGGAGAGCGAGTTCGAGTTGCTCCCTGAGCTCCCGCCCAGCGTGGGAGCGGTGATGGCGGTGCAGCCCGTGTGATCCGTGTTGTTGACGGTGGTGCAGGCGATGGCGTGGCGGTTGAACGCGTCGTAAATGGCGCTGGCATGCGGCGTCCCGTTGCTCAGGTCGCCGTCGTCATCGTCGATGACCCGGAAGACGGTAAAGAGGTTCCCGGCGCCGCACCCGTTGGTGGTGGCCAGGCTAGGGCAGGCGTAGGCCGCGGTCGCCGTAGAACGGCTCCGGTACCACAGCTTGTCCGCGAGAATCCAGGCGGAGTTCTGGTCCAGGCCATAGGGTTTGGCCACGTTGACCAGGTCCCTTGCCGACAGGTCCCACAGGGCCTGAGAGGAGATGGCCGATTCGCAGTGGCCTTCATAGCCGCAAGGGCCCGCGTAGCTGGGCTTTAGCCAGCAGGCAAAGCCGGAGCTGGCGTTCAGCATGGTAGGAAGGGCGGGGGTGTTGTCGGCGTGCTTGGCCCAATCGAGGTCCCGGATGCCGGTGCAGTCGTTGCACGGGTTGCCGTAACCGTCGCAGTTGGCGCCGATGAAGAAACCATTGCCACCGCACGAATTATGGGTTTGAAGGGCAGCGGACCAGTCGCCGTAGGTCTCTCCCGTCCCGTTGTCCGGGCTTGAACCGTTGCCGTCGTTGGTGTCCATACCGTGGCCCCACTCGTGGAGGGCCACGCCGGGAATCTCGCCCGTGTTGGAGCAGACCCACGTGGAATAGGTTCCCGACTTGAAGAAGTTCAGGGAAGTTCCATCCCAGTAAGCATTGCAGACCTGGTTGAGGTTGACGTTGTCGTTGACCTGCCCGTTGAGCCACGCGTTTCCGGGCATGTAGGTCAGGGCCTTCATCTTGATGAGATTGATGGCATAGTACTGCGTTCGTGCCGCGTGCGTGTTGCCTTCGCCGCCGAAGCCCGGGGTGACACAGTCCGTCCCGGAGCTCATGCCGAAATTGAGGTCGCCGGTGGTGGTGGAGAGGCTGATGGCCCCGCCGCCGCAGCCCTGGTCGGTGATCTTGACGTACTTGCCGTCCAGCGCGGAGGTGGCGTCGTTGCCCGCAAACACACCACCCGCGTCAGCGTAGGCGCCTCCGCCTATGTCCGCGAAGGGCATGGGGCGGTCGGCCTCGGGGGCCGGGCGGTCCCCGGGATACACTCCCCCGTGCACGCTGCCGTAATCGTTGATGTCGGTGAAGGAGAGGAGCTGGCCCGTATGCGCATCCACGCGGGCTTCCCACGTGCCCATGACGCCCGCCCTGCGGAGGATGATAACGTACACAAGACGGTAGGCAAGACCGGTTCCGGGTTCGACGAGCGACCCGGAGAGAGCGTCGGGCGAGGACACGGGGATGATCAGCAGCCGGCCCTTGTCCACGATGGCGTCCAGGGACGAGCGCCCGCCCAGATAGCCAAAGACCATGTCCTGGGCGGCCTCAGCGGATAGGGAGGGATTGGGGTCGAGCTGGCTCAGGCTTGGGTCGATGTATTCGGCTCCGAATTGAACTAGGTTGCCATGATTGAGTCTAAACACGACCCGCGCCTTGTCCACGGGTATGCCGCCATAAGTCCAGGTGTATTCCAGGAAGTAGAGGTAGTCGGCGACGGCGCCGCTGGCCGCCTGATCCAGGACCAGGGTACCGGGCGCGGTGTTGAGGAACCCGTTGTTGGCCGAGAGGAGCGCGCGCGCCTTGGCATCGAGCGTGTTCACGTCGGCCGCGTAGGCCTTGCCGCCAAGCCAGGCGATGCCCCGGCCCTCCACGAGGCTCGGGTTGCCCGACACGCGGTCGTAGATCATGGTCCAGTTGCCGCCCGAACGCGTCAGGAACGCGTCGAAAGCCCCGGCGGCCTTGTCCACCGCCGCTATTTTGAGAGGTCGCAGTTCGTTCAGATCGGCCTGTTGGACCACCACCCGTGTCTCCGGGCTGGCAAAGGCCAGATCGTCCAATGAACTATGTCCGGTCTTGACCCTCTGAGCCGCCGATGGAACCGCCAGCGACGCGACGATCAAGCACGCCAATGCCGCCCAACGCCATTTCATCTGTGTTCCCCCTCTTCTGGTTCGTCCCTTCCGTGGCAGACACCTCTTCCCGATACTTCCGACGACGCCCTCGCGGCCGCGCTCAGGTCCCCTTCCTCACGTGGCGGCCCAGAGACAAAGGGCAACGGGCCCTATCCCGCGCCCCAAGTGCGGACACACTGCAACACCCTTGAATTTGCGGTCTTACGAGAAGTCCCCCTAGGGGGAAGCTACCCTCACCCTACCCTGGACGTAGTATGCACCTTGTCAATATCAAGATGCAACACCTGCCAGGGCCCGCTCCCTGGCTTCAGCCACAGCCTTGTTGCTGAAGAATCGGTGGATGGCGGTTCAGCTCCTCGAACCTTCCAGCTCGGGCAGCACCAGAACGGTGCGTGCGCGATCGCGGCAGGTGCTCAGGAGGGCGGGGATGTCCCCGCCCAGGAGGGGATGGCGCCAGGGCATTGCGAGCTCGGCGAGGGGCTGGAGGATGCTTCGCCGGTTCGGCAGGGCCGGGTGAGGCAGGGTCAGGACGGGTGTCTGGATCACGAGGGCCCCGCAAAAGAGGATGTCGATGTCCAGGGTCCTCGGGCCGTGGCGCTCGGCCCGCCGGCGTCCCAAAAGGGTCTCCACGCGCTGGCAGTGGCTCAGGAGGAGGGGCGGCGGAAGCTCCGTGTCCACCCAAAGGGCCTGGTTGATGAACCACCGTTGCGGCCGGCATTCCACGGGCTCCGTCTCGTAGAGAGAGGATGCGCTCAGTATGCGGACCAGCCTCCCCGCGCAAAGATAGGTTCTGGCCATGGCCAGAAAGGCTTCGCGCCCTCCCACGTTGCTCCCCAGGGCCAGAGCCGTGAGGCAGCGCGCGGAGGTGGCGGCGGGAGCCTGGTCCACGGCGGGGCTCAGAGCGTGAGGTTGAGGCCCTCGTAAGCGCAGAGGGCTTCGGGGAATTCGGCCCGGGCCATGGATTCCTTGGCCCGGATGGTATCGTCGTTCTGAAACGCGTCGTGGTGGTTGAGGACGAGCCGGGAGACGCCCGCGTCCCGGGCTACGGCGATGCAATCTCGCCACGTGGAATGGCCCCAGCCTTTGCGGCGCTCCCGCTCCTCCAGGCTGTTGTTCGAATCCATGGCCAGCAGGTGCGCTCCCCTGGCCCGGTCCCGCAGGAGGCGGTCCATGGCGCCGCCGTCGGGCTCCGTGTCCGTGGCGTACACCGCTCTCCTGTGCTCCGACGCCACCACGTAGCCGTTGGAGCCCTGAGGGTGATTCAGGTCGAAGGGGGATACCACCAAGGGGCCAATCTCCACGGGGCCATCCATGACCACGAATTCCAACTCGGCCGCCACCGCTTCGAGGGGGATGGGGCAAAAGGGCGGCACGAGCTGGTTGCTCAGGACGGCCTCCACCCCCGGCCGCCCGTAGATCACGAGGCGCGTCCCCTTGCGGTACACGGGCTTGAAAAAGGGCAGGCCCTGAATGTGGTCCCAGTGAAAGTGCGATAAAAAGAGGTGGATTGCGTCGCAGTTGGGAAACCGGGCCTGTGCCAACTGGTCGCCCAGGGCCACGATTCCCGTGCCCGCGTCGAAGATGAGGCGGTCTCCTCCGTCCTCCCAGATGCCCAGGCAGGATGTGTTGGTCCCGAAGTGGACCTTGTCCCTGGAAAAACAAGGAGTGCTGCCGCGAACGCCCCAGAATGTGATGTCCATGGGTCCTCTCGCGGGCAAGTGAATCACGAAACCGGCCCCCGTGTCTATCCGGGGGCCGGCTTCAGGTCCGTCCCAAGGTGCGGAATGTGAGCCGGATCACACGCGCTTTACGTGCGCCGCCAGCCAAGGCGCGATCGGCCTAGAAAGGAAACCCCTTGTAGCCCAGCCGGTTCATGGCCTTCTTGAGGGAAGATTCGAGGATGTCAAGGAAAACCATGGCCTGCTCGCGATCGATGATGAGCGGGGGGCAAACCCGGAGGGTGTTGGACCCGGCTCCCAGGAGGAGCAGCCCCGACTTGAAGCACTCTTCCACCACTTCGTCGCGCAGCTCTTTGTTCTTCTCCCGCCCGACGCGGTCCTTGACGATCTCCACGCCGATCATGAGGCCCTTTCCCCGGACGTCACCGATGACTTCGTAGCGGCCCATCATGTCCTTGAGCTTGCCCATGATGTACTCGCCCTGGCTCGCCGCGTTGGCCGCCAGCTGCTCGTCCACCAACCGGAGGGTCACCTCGGCGGCGGCGCATGAGAGCGGGTTGCCGCCGAAGGTGCTGGCGTGGCTCCCGGGCGGCCAGTTCATGATGTGGTCCGAGGCTACGCAGGCCGACAG
>JAKBES010000164.1 GCA_021833665.1 Acidobacteriota bacterium | reverse complement strand
TCCGGTATGTGAGCGTCTTCGACACGACGGGACAGCCGCGCCAGGCCGTGGACACCACCTTCGCCACGAATCCCGGCGTTCCGGCGGCGGGCTTTTCCCTCTACCGGTTCTCGGCCGGCCACGGGGGAGTCAAGTGCGAGGGGTGCCACGGCTCGACCCACGCCGAGTGGCCCTCATCGCACGTGAACGACAACATCCAGTCCATGCAGATTCAGGGACACGCGGGGCCGCTCGCGGAGTGCTCCGCCTGCCACGGCAACCAGCCGCTCTCGGTCAACGGGGGCCCGCACGGGATGCACTCCGTGGGCCAGTCATGGGCGGTGGGGCACGGCGACAGCGTGGGCGAGAACGGGAGCGGCGCCGCCCCATGCCAGGCATGCCACGGCACCGACTACCGGGGCACGGTCCTTTCCTACGCCCAGGCGGACCGGACCATCTCCACGAGCTTTGGGACCAAGACCTTCTGGCGCGGCTATCAGATCGGTTGCTACACCTGCCACGACGGGCCCAACAGCGAGCGGGCCAATCCCAACCAGCCTCCCGTAGCCCGCACGTCGTCCGTCGCCTCGAATCAGGGCCAGCCCACGGCCGTGACGCTCAGCGCCACGAGCCCTCAAGGTTCCAGCCTGACCTACAGGGTCGTCTCGCAGCCCCAGCACGGCACCGTGGGCCTCACGGGCAACGCAGCCACCTATTTCCCCGACGCCAGTTACACGGGGAGCGACTCCTTTACATGGGCGGCCTGGGACGGCCAGCTCGACTCCAACCTGGCGACGGTCACCCTCTCCGTCAATCAGGTTACGCCACCCGCCATCACCGCGGTGACAAAGCCGGCGGCCAACACATTCAAGCTGAAGATCAGCGGAAGCAATTTCCAATCGGGAGTCAAGGTCTACCTCGCGGACGGAACCACCCCCTGGTCCAACGTCGTGTACAAGAGCCCCTCACTGCTCGTCATAGGCTCGGGTGGCAGCCTCAAGAAGCTGTTCCCTAAAGGGACCGCCGTGCCAATCACCGTCTCCAATCCCGATGGCGGTTCGGCCCAAACGTCCTACACGCGGTGAACCTGGAGTTTGCCCCTCGACTGTAAGCCCCAATGTAAACCCCCTCCACATCAAGCCCGCCGCAAGGCGGGCTTTTTTTTGGCTTGGCTCTGCATGCCGAGCGGGAAGGGTGCGGGAGAGCAGGGGACCGCGGGCAGGCCGGAGGAGTGGACAACCCGGGCCTGTGGTTGCGAGGTTCTCAGCAGCCCAGTACGCGCTCATAGGTGGCCATGGTTCCTGGAAGAGCCGCGCGGCAGGCCGCGTCCACCTCGCTTTCGGCCTCCGCCATGAGAGAGACCAGATCCCTATCCAGGGCACCGCTGCGGCCCATCTGCGCCAGGATCCGGACGACCCGGCCAGCGTCCAGGCCCGCCTTGTAGGGTCGGTTTTCGCGAAGGGCGACGTACACGTCGGCCACGGCAACGAGGCGGGCGCCCGTGGAAAGATCAGCGGCGCTCAGGTGAAACGGGTATCCCTTTCCATCGGGCCGCTCGTGGTGATAGGCCGCCCACTCCCGGACGGGCCCGAAGGCGCTCATCCCTTCCAGAATCTTATAGGTGTAGTAAGCGTGCCCTCTCATCACATTAAACTCCTCGGCGGTCAGCGGTTTGGGCTTTTCGAGGATCCTCGCGGGGACCGCCATCTTTCCCACGTCGTGCAGGTGGCCGGCTATGCCCAAGAGCTCGGGGCCGTCGCCCGGCAGCCCCGCGCGCCGGGCGAGCGCCTCCGCCGTGGCCGCCACCCGGTCGGCAAGGTGAAGGATGTGGCTTTCCGGGGGGATTCCTCCCTGAACCTCTAAGAGATCCGGCGCGGCATTCCATGATACGTGGTGGTAGGCGATGATGTGCGCCATGTCCTTGAAAGGCGGGAACTCACCAAGGAGCTGGGCAGCGGCCCTTGCGTGGATCATGGACCCGGGCGTCCTGACGTCGTGCTCGAACTCGAGCAGGTCGAGGCGCTCCTTGAGGGTCAAGGCTCCCACGTCGTGGAGGAGGGCGGCCATGACGAGCTGTCCCCGGCGCGCCTCCGGCACCCCGGTCTGGCGGGCGATCTCACGGGCGATAAACGCGGTCAAATGATGGTGATCCCGCAGCGCTGGATGCGCGAGATCGAGGTGACGTGAGAGGTCCAGGGCCAGGCTCAGAAGGGGAACTCCCGCGTGTTTCGCCACCGGCACTCCTTACGCGCCTTGGTGCGCATCGAGGGAGGCGGACCACACCAGCCTCGATTTCAGCGCCGCCCTGTCGCTGAGCCTGACGTGGATTGAGTTAAGCAATCCATCTGCCAATGACGAGCAAGCGGAGCGAGCTGTACGAGGGCTTCCTCGCGCCTCGGGGCCTTACGGCTTCGACGCCTGCATTGTCTCAAGGCCGCCCCGGGGGAACCTGAGCAGTCTCAAGTTGACCGTGAGATAGCGCGGGGCTCGGGTTCGCCTTCGCTTCTTCCCCGGCATCGCGGCCAGTCCTTGCCACGGCGTTTGGCGGGCGCGAAGGCGCCGTACGCCCAGAATGGCAAGGGAGGCAGTGCAGCGGCATTGAACTTGCTCAAATGGGGACCATCCGCGCGTTCTGGCAGGGTGCGCAAGGGGCTGGAATTTGGACGTGAAATTGGTTACAATTCGAATCAGAGGGTTAGAGGATATGTGGATAGACTGTTGGGAAGACAGGATAACCTGGCGTTTTCTGGCTTCCGCGAGGGGCTTCATTCCTGCAACACGTGAAGAGAGGGCCGTGCACTTGGCGGGTCGGCGGAAGGCGCGGCGGGGGGTCACGAAGAGGAGGGTGCGCGGGGCGATCGTTGAGCGCTCGCAACCATAGGCCACAAAACGGGAAGAACCTCTTGGCCGAGTCAACCTGATTTTGCCAGGAGTTGCAGCCAAAGGAGCGCGGCGCAGGGAGCCGCAAAGGAGGGGCAGAGATGGGTCGAACCACATCCACCACCGCCTTGTGTATCGTATTGGCTATGACCGCGTGGCTGGGGAGCGGCAACCGCTGCCTCGCCGCTGCGCCCGCGGAGGAGGCCAAGGCCGCGCCAGCGGACGGCCACGCACCTGACGTGAGAACGCCCAGAATTACGCCGGCGCAATGGAAGGCCGCGGCAGAAACCTTTAAGAAGGCGAGGGAGGCGCGCCGCGCCGAAGGGATCACCGGTCCCCTCGCGCCGACGCTTCTGGTGGGGCCAAATGGATACTACATCCCAGACTATTTCACCACGCCCAATTGGGCGTTCAGCCCGCCACTCGCGAAGTTCGTCGATCCTCTGCCCAATCTGTACATCAGCGGCGTGAGCCCCGCGCCGGCTGCAGGCGCTCAGTTCATTCCGGTGGGTGTGCCCGACGTGAGCACCTATCCGGGATCCGATTATTACGAGATCGAACTGGGACAATATACGCAGAAGATGCACTCTTCCCTGCCGCCGACGACCCTGCGCGGCTACAGGCAGACGAACACCACCGATCCGTACGTCAGCCAGTTCCACTACCTGGGTCCCATGATCATTGCCCAGAAGGGCAGGCCGGTGCGCATCAAATTCACCAACAACCTTCCCGGCGGCGCTTACTTCCTTCCCGTGGATGGCACCATCATGGGCGCGGGCGACTACATGATCGACTATGACCCGCAGACGAAGCTCCCCATGACGACGACCACGGGCACCTTTTCGCAAAGCCGGGCGACGCTCCATCTTCATGGCGGCCTTACGCCGTGGATCAGCGATGGCTCGCCCTACCAGTGGACCGCCGCCGCGAGCGAGACGTCCCCGTATGACAAGGGCGTTGGCGTGGCCTACGTTCCCGACATGTGGTTCGATGCGGCGGGCAACACGATTACGGCGTGCGCGGGCCAGACGACATGCAGCGTGCCGGGAGCCACCAACAATCCGGGGCCCGGGTCCCTGACGTTCTACTACACCAACGACCAGAGCGCGAGGCTGCTCTTCTACCACGACCACGCCCATGGCATCACCCGGCTCAACGTTTACGCCGGCGAGGCCGCGGGCTATCTCATTGAAGATCCCATCGAGAAGGCGCTCATCAACGGGAGCGATCCCGGCACGGCCCTGACCTTCACCCCGGGCACCATCCCCGCGGACGAGATTCCGCTGATCATCCAGGACAAGACGTTCGTAGACGGGAACCCGGCTAGCCCCAACTATGTCCTTAACACGGATCCCACCTGGGCCTGGGGCACGCAGCCGGGCCAGCCCATCGGAACGCCCGTCACGGGTGACCTCTGGTGGCCTCACGTCTACATGCCCGCCGAAAATCCGTTTAACCCCGATTCAAGCGGGCTCAATCCCATGGGCCGCTGGTTCTACGGGCCATGGTTCTTCCCATCCACGCCGTTGTGCACGGATCCCAATGCCTCCGCCCCCTTGTGTATCACCAACGGCGTCGTGCCCAACGAGTACTACGATCCCAACTGCGTGCTCAATCCCACCGTCCTCTGCCAGCCACCAGAGCGGCCAGGCACGCCGAACCCTTCCTGGGGCGCCGAGGCGTTTCTGGACACCATGATGGTCAACGGGGCCGCCTATCCGAAGCTCGTCTTGCCCGTGGCCAAACCCTACCGCTTCCGCATCCTGAACGCCTCCCACGACCGATACCTGAACCTGCAACTCTACAAGGCCAGCCCCATCGTCAGCGGCATCACCGTCACCAACGGCGGCAGCGGATACACCAGCAACCCGACCGTGACCATCACGGGAGTTGGACTCGGCGCCACAGCTTCGGCGAATGTCGATCTCATCCCTGGGAGTCCCACTTACGGCCAAGTAGTCTCCGTGACCATGGACACGGTGGGCAGCGGCTACACGACGGCTCCCGCCGTGACGATCGCTCCCCCCGCCATCGGATCGGCCGCCACGGCAACGGCAACGGTGTACACGGCGCTGACCGAGGTAGGCATGGTCCCCGCCACGTATACCGCAGGGTACCCGCCGAACTGGCCCAAAGACGGCAGGGAGGGCGGAGTGCCGGACCCTGCCACGCGGGGACCCGCCATGATTCAGATCGGGACCGAATCGGGGTTCCTGCCCGCTCCCGTTGTTCTGCCCAACGAGCCCGTCAACTGGAACATGGACCCGACCATGTTCAACTTCGGGAACGTCCTCCAGCAGAACCAAGGTGGCGGCACCCTTTTCGTCGCCCCTGCCGAGCGCGCCGACATCATAGTGGATTTCTCCAAGTACGCCGGACAGACACTCATCCTGTACAACGATGCCCCTACGGCCTTTCCGGCCCTCGACCCTCACTTCGATTACTACACCTGCTCCCCCGACCGCCGCGACATGGGCGGAGCGAACACGCTCCCGCCAGGGTATGGCCCCAACATCCGTACGGTCATGGAGATCACCGTTCCAGGTTCCGGAGGAACCGCACCGCCTGATGATTACAGCCCGGCCATGCTGGCCGCCCTGCAGGCGGCCTTCACTCCCAGCGTGGCCCAGCCCGGCGTCTTCGAGGCGGACCAGGAGCCCATCGTCGTGGGGCAGACAGCTTACAACACGGCCTACAACACGACGTTTCCGGCGAGCTGGCCCAACTGGGGCATTTCAAGGGTCTCGGACACGTCCATCAGCTTCGAGCAGGTGGACGGCACGATCGTCAGCAATATGCTGATGCAGCGGAAGGCCCTTCACGACGAGATGGGGGCGACCTTTGACAACTACGGGCGCATGGCGGCCAAGCTGGGGCTCGAGGTCCCCTTCGTCAATGCCGGGAACCAGAACTACATCATGCAGAACTTCGTGGATCCCCCCACGGAAGTCTTGCAGCCGGACGGCATCCAGATTTGGAGACTCACCCACAACGGCGTCGACACGCATCCCCTCCACGTGCACCTGTTTGATGTGCAGGTCATCAACCGTGTCGGATGGGACGGCTTCATCAGGCTGCCAGACCCGAACGAGCTTGGCTGGAAAGATACCGTCCGCGTCTCGGGCCTGGAGGATACGATCCTGGCCCTGAGGCCGAGGCGCCCGCCGGCGCCATGGCCGCTGCCCAACTGCATCCGGCCCCTGGAGCCGACGATGCCGCTGGGCGACACCTCGGCGTTCTCCCAGCTCGACACGACGACGGGCAACGTCTTTGCCACCCCGGTGCAGAACCAGATGGTCAACTTTGGCTGGGAGTACATGTGGCACTGCCACATCCTTAGCCATGAAGAAAACGACATGATGCGGCCCATGGTCTTTCAGGTGCCGCCGGAGGCCCCGGCCGGTCTCGTGGCTACGGGAGGCGGTGGCAGTGTTAACCTCACGTGGGTCGATAAGGCCGCCAGTGAAACGGGCTTCAACCTGCAGCGGGCGGATGATCCGGCCTTTGCCACGAATCTGGTGACCTTCTCTTCGATCCCCGGTTCGGCTCCTGACACCGCGCATGACGTCATCATCCCCTACACCGATGCAAGCGCGCCGGGTTCGCAGTACTACTACCGGGTGCAGGCCTACAGCAGCAACGTCTATGACTCGTATTCCGTGGCCGGTGTCGCCACCGCCACTCTGCTCTCGCCCTGGTCGAATATCGCGACGCTGAACCCCGTTCCCATTGCGTCGGTCGCTCCGGCGAGCCTGGCCATGGGCAACCAGCTCGTCAATATCGCCAGCGCTCCCATGACCGTGACCTTGGCCAACGCGGGCACCAGTGATCTTGCCATCAGCAGCATCACCATCTCGGGGGTGAACGGCGCCGACTTTGCCGCATCCAGCACGTGTGGAGCCACCCTGACTCCTGGAGCCAGCTGCGCGATCAGCATCACCTTCACCCCGACCGCCACGGGCGCCCGAAGCGCCAGCTTGGTCATCGCGACGAACGATCCGGTCTACCCCACGTCTACGGTGGCTCTGAGCGGCGTGGGCATCACCCGGATCGCCGCCCTGGGGCCCGGTTCACTGACCTTCGCCAACCAGATGCTCTTGACCATGAGCGCGGGGCAACTGGTCACGCTTGGGAATTCTGGGACGGCGCAACTGACCATCAGCGGCCTCACGATCAGCGGGCCCAACGCCGGAGACTTCTCCCAGACCACCTCCTGCGGCGCCACTCTGCCTGCAGGAGCGGTCTGCAACATCAATATCTTCTTCCGGCCCACGGCCGCGGGCGTGAGGAGCGCCACGCTGACGGCGGCCACCAACGATCCTGTGAACCCGGTCTTGACGGTATCTCTGACGGGCTCGGGTTTCTCACTGCCGCCCGTGGGCGACGGAACCGGGGGGACGGTGGCCGCCACCTTTGCCAAGAATGCCGTGACCGCGGGCCAAATCGACGTGACCTTCGACACCACACACTGTTCCGCCCCCGTGGCCCAAATCTTCTACGGAAACCTCGGCAACTTTACGGGATACGCGGGCTGTGCGCAGAGCAACGCTGGCAACACGGGCAGTGCAAGCCTGGACTCCACGGCCTTGAACAACGTCTGGTTTAACATCGTGTGGAGCAGCGGCACCACCGCCGGGAACCCAGGCAACGGATTCAACGGCACGTCGAACGTGGCGCGTACGTGGGTTGCGGCAGGACTGTGCGGCGTGACGGCAGACAATCACACCCAGGCCACGTGCCCATAAGGACGAGACCGCCGCAGCACCCGGCGAAAGGAGGCCGGAGTGCCAGGGCCGGTCCGAGGCGCGGAAAGCGGGAGCCGGCCGGTTAGGCGGGGCAAAGCAGCGAATGGGAAGGGCGAGACGCGGCCCGCCGGCGCAAGCTGGCGGGCCGCTCTTTTGCCTCCCGCCTTCATCGCTTCGGGAGGTTTAGGCCATGACCCCGACACTAGCAGGGTGCTGAGAAACTCCCGTGGGTCGCGTTGCCCGCGCCACGGGCCCGGATGCAAGGCGCCGCGACGCCGTCGATGCCTTGCACATCGTCTAGGAGCGGCAACACAGCAGGCGGGCCCGTGCCGCGGCAACCCCCATCTCCTAAAGAGGCAAAAGGGGCGC
>JAKBES010000163.1 GCA_021833665.1 Acidobacteriota bacterium | reverse complement strand
GCCGTTCTGGCCCGCCTGGCCCACGAATTCGGGGCCCACCTCAAAGAGGTTCACCTGGCGGGAGAACTTGTAGTCCGGGGTGTAGAAGAAAGGCGGGTAGGAGAGGGAGGCCTTGTAGTCGCCCTTGTCATACATGTACCCGGCATGAATGCCGATCTTGTCCGTGAAAAAATAACCAAAATCGAGGCTGGTCACAAAGTTGCCCTCGCCTTTGGCCTTCGTCATGAGTCCCTGGTAATTGTAGGTGTAGCTCCCCGTGTTGAACTGGTAGCCGGGCAGTACAGCCACGTACCCGGTGCCGGCCTGCGCGAATACCCCTAGCCCCGCGAGAACCAGAATCGCAGCGATGATCACCTTCTTCATCTCAACACCTCCATGCAATGAACCCAGTTGAACCCAGCCCCTTCGAGTCCGTCAAGGGGCAACGGCCCGGACCCCCACGATCCGGTCCCCTTGGTGCAACGCCATTCTGGCACCCTTCATCGTCCTTTTCAACCCCGGCGGCCCTCGCCCGCTACCTCCCCTATAAAATCAACTGAGCAAACGCAATGCCAGCCGGAAATATTCAAGGGGCAAATTCCTCGGCCAACCGCCTTCTCATGCAAGCGCAAGACGTTCAAGCGCTCATCTTTGAGGCGCGAGGAGGCTGCGACATGCGGACAGCGCCCCATACCCGCGCGCCATGCGCCGTCTGCTCGGAGTCTTGAATGTGAGACGAGCCGGGTCTCACAAACGTGAGAATTCTGGAGCTTCGTTCGAGCCCCGGCGGTCAGGCCGGATACCTGCCATGGATGTATTCGGTTAAGTGGCGGATCGTGTAGTCCTGGTCTCTGGAAACCCACCGCGTACAGTCTCCGATGGATACGAGGCCCTTGAGCTCGCCTTCCTCCAGTACGGGTAGGTGCCTGCAGCGCCGCTGGGTCATGACGGCCATGGCTTCCCGCACGGAGGTGTCTGGGGTGACGTACACCATGTCCGTGGACATGACGTCTTGGATGGGCGTCGCTTTGGGATCCCTGCCCGCCAGCAGCACCCGGACGAGAAGATCCCGCTCGCTGAAGATTCCCATCACATGCCGGTCTTCCATGACCAAAATGGCCCCGATGTGGCGGTCGGCCATGGCGCCTGCCGTATCCCACACGCTGGTTCCGGGCGAAACCGAGAAAATCGTCGCGCCTTTCTCTTCCAGCAGCCGCTTTACCTTGTCCATAGGGGGCTCCTTCTATCACAGGACGCGAGAGCGAAAGGTCTACCCCCCAAGTCTATAAGGGATCGTACGCTTTGACCAGCTCAATACGGTACCAGAGGGTCTTGTTTCGGCCCACGAATCCCGCCCTGCCCTCTTGGCCGTAGGCCAGTTCCGGCGGAATGATGAGGAGGCGAACCCCGCCTTCCCGCATGCCCTTAACGCCGAGGCTCCAGCCCTCGATGACCTGGCCGCCGCCTATGACGAAGGATGTAGGCTTGCCGCGGTCGTCGGAGCTGTCGATCTTGACCTGGTCAACCCATCCGGTGAAGTTCACGGTGGCCGTCCCGCCGGTCTTGGCCTCTTTGCCGGTTCCCGCCACGAAATCCACGAACTTGAGGCCCTTCTCGCCTTGGACGACCACGTCCTTCTCGGTGAGCTGGGGCGGTTTGGCGGCCTCTTGAGCTTTCTGGATGGCCGCATCCAGACGGGCCTTTTCCGCCGCTACTTTATTGGCCTGGATCTCCTTCGGGCCTGGGCCGCAGGCAGCCATGAGGAGGAGGGATGCGAAGACTCCACCCATGAACAATGTCAGGCGCGGCATGCGTGTTCCTCCATCATTTCGGGACACGGGAGCAGGGAGCAGGGAGCAGGGAGCAAAACGTCAACGGCAACTGCCCGCTGGTCCCTTTTCCCAAATCCCAAATCCGAAATCCCAAATCTCCCTTCCTACCTTACGTACCACAGCTCCGTCTGGGGCGTGGCGAGATAGCGGGCCCCCGAAGCGGTCACCACCACGTCCTCTTCGATTCCCACGGCGCCGAAGCCCGGCACCGTGAGGGACGGCTCCAGCGTGAACACCTGGCCCTCGGCGACAGGCAGGAACGGGGTGTTCTTGTAGCGGGCCCAAGCCGGTCCGAGCATGGCTCCGCCGTCGTGGACGTAGCGGCCCACCTGGTGGCCCAGCCCGTGGGGGTACTCCGGAAATCCCGCCGAAGTGACCCGGGAGCGGGCGATGGTGTCGATGTCCACCCCTTTGGCTCCGGGCTTCAGGGCTTTCCGGCAGGCTTCCACCGCACTGGCGATGGTGTCGAAACCCCGCTGGGGAGCTTCCGGGGCTTTCTTCTCGCCCTCCTTGAGGACGTACCACGTGCGCTGCATATCGGAGGCGTATCCGCGCACGAAGACACCCATGTCCACGTGCACGAGATCACCGCGCTGGATGGGGTTCTCCGTGGCCGCGCCGTGTCCCATGCCGGAGCCTCGGTCGCCCGCGAAGACGAGCGTTTCAAAGCTGGGCACCAGGCCTCGGGCCGCGATCTTCCCGTTGACGAAATCGTACACCTGCTTCTCGGTGAGGCCCGGCCGCAGGAAGGCGTGGATCTCCCCCAAGAGGTCCACGGTGATGTTCACGGCCTCCTGAATGGCGGCCAGTTCGAGGGGAGTCTTCTGGGAGATGAGGGCGCCGATGATGGGTTCGGCGGAGACGATCTCCACCCCGGGAAGGGCTTCCTTGAGGAGGCTTTCAAGGTACAGGAAGCGCCCATGCGGGATCCCGTCCGCGGAGGAGTCGTTCAGGGAGAAGTTGACGGCCACGCGCCGCGGTTTCAGGGCCTTGATGTACTCCATGAACGGGGCTTTGAAATCCTGCACGAAGGTGAGGACCTCCGCAAAGAGGCCCGACTCCTCGAAATCCTGCTGGTCCAGGCGCCCGCAAATGACCGTGGGTTTGCCTTCCCGGGCGACCAGGATGGTGCTTTCCCACGTGAAGTTGCCTGGAGATATGTAGCTGAAGACCCGCTCGGCCCCCGCGCTGGTCTCCTGGACGAAGGTCACCCAAAGGTCCGCGTCCAAGGACTTCAGGACCGAGGCGGCCTGCTGGAGCTTCTGCTGGACGATCTCTTTCGATGCCAAATTCGATGCCATGAGGGGGCTCCTTATTTCGTTGTGGCCGGCGGGACGTTAGACGCGAGGCGCGGGACGCGAGACGCGAGACGCTAGACGCGAGAGGCCATCAGCGTTCAATGGTGCCTCCAAAACAGGTTTTTGACCACCAGGGCCGCCATGGAGGGGCTTTCGAGCATGCGGCGGCGCAGGTAGGCGATGGCGTCGTCCCAGTCGCTCGCGAAGGGGACGTAGAGCCGCACCCTGGCCCCCCCGTCCCGCAGCTCCTTGATGATGTGATCCCGCGGGACGCCGAGGAGCATCTGAAACTCGTAGCGGTCCTCGGGGATTTTCTTGTCCTGGAAGGTCTTCCATGCCCGCCGGACATACTCGATGTCGTGGGTCGCGAAGCAGACGTAGTGGCCCCTATTCAGCAGGATGAGGCTCTCCTTCAGGAGGGCTTCCTTCATGTCCCGCTTCTTCGTCATGGCGGCGGGTGCGGGCACGTTGTAGATGCCGATGACCATGCGGATGTTCGCCTTGAGGCCGTCGAACGCGTCCAGATCTTTTTCGGTGCGGTAGAGGCGGGACTGAAGGACCGTGCCCAGAATGGGATACTTGGGTTTGAGTTCCCGGTACAGGTTGATGGTCCATTCCGTGACGTCCGTGTCCTCCATGTCCACCGTGAGGCCGCGGCCGGCTGCCTGGCATGCGGCAGCCATTTCCTCGATGTTCCGCCGGGCCAGTTCCGGGCTGACGTAGTAGCCCCAATGTCCCGGCTTGATGGAGATGGTGCAGTAGGGGCGCGTCTTCACCGCGTCCAGGGCCCGAAGGTAGGCGTCCACGGCCCCTCGCACCTTGGATTCGGTCTTCTCGGCCTCTCCCAGAACGTCCAGGGTGGTTTCGACGCCCTTCTCCTCGTAGAGGCGGTCCGCCACGGCCAAGGCCTTTTCAAGGGAATCGCCGGCCACGTAAGGGGCGGCGAACACGCGGACGAGACGGCCGGGAATCATGTTCACGACGGTTTTTTTCGTGGCGTAGAGCGACATGGTTGGTCTCCAGTTGTGGGTGGGCCCTCGATCCCAAGACCTAAGTATACCACCGGGCCCCGAGGGCTCCGAGCCGTTTCAGAGGCTCGGCGAGGACGGGAGTGAGGCTTTTGGCCCAGAGATGAGGCGCGGCCAGGTGCATGTTAGGGCAGTGGGCTGTTTCACCCTGCTTCACTAACCTGCTCAAATCTCTTGGGTTGAAGCCCCGCTCACCTTGCCGTATGCTAAACGTCTGGCGGGCGGTTCCATGCAAGGCGGAGAAGCGGATCGCCCTAGACTCCACGCGCTCCGAACAGGGGGATCTCATGTCCAGAATCAAGCCGTTTCGTGCCTACCGGCCCCGGCCCGAGCTCGCCGGACGGGTGGCCAGTTTTCCTTATGACGTCATCAACTCCCAGGAGGCCCGCGAGCTGGCCAGGGGCAACCCGTACAGCTTCCTGCACGTGGGCAAACCCGAAATTGACTTGGACCCCTCCGTGTCCCTGTACAGCGACGAGGTGTACGCCAAAGGGAGTGAAAACCTTCGCCGGCTCATCGCGGAGGGCGTCCTTATCCACGAGGAGCATCCCTGCCTCTACGTCTACCAGCAGAAGATGGGAGACCACGTCCAGGCGGGCATCGTGGGATTGTGCTCCGTGAAGGAATACGAGGACGGTCTCATCAAGAAGCACGAGTTCACCCGCAAGGACAAAGAGGACGACCGCACCCGGCACGTGAGCGAGCAGAACGCCAACGCGGAGCCCGTCTTCCTGACCTACCGGTCGCGCGGAGACATCGACCAGATCGTCAACTGGGTCCGGGCGGGCGAGCCCCTCTACGATGTGGTGACGGAGGACGGTATCGGCCACACGATCTGGCGGGTGGACAACGAGGAGTGGCGGCAGCACCTGGAGACCCTCTTCGGCCAGGTTCCGGCCCTTTACGTCGCCGACGGGCACCACCGCACGGCCGCGGCCGTACGGACGGGCCAGGCCCTTCGGGCCAAGAGCCGCACCCATACGGGAGAGGAGCCGTTCGAGTCCTTCATGGCCGTGGTCTTTCCCCACGACCAGCTCCAGATCATGGACTACAACCGGGTTGTGAAAGATCTGAACGGCCTGGCTCCCGAGGCCTTCCTCGCCAAGGCCGGCGAGAAGTTCGATGTCGTTCCGTCCTCAAGCCCCAAGCCTGGCGCCACCGCCCATTTCGGAATGTACCTCGGGGGAAGGTGGTACGCCCTCACGGCCAAGCCGGGAACCTACCCCGCGTCGGACCCCGTCAAAGGGCTCGACGTCTCCATCTTGCAGGACAACCTGTTGGCCCCCGTTCTGGGCATCGCGGACCCCCGCACCGACAAGCGCATCGATTTCGTGGGGGGCATCAGGGGCACGAAGGAGCTGGAGAGGCGCGTGAACGAGGGCTGGGCCGTAGCCTTCTCCCTCTTTCCCACTTCCCTGGTCCAGCTCATGGCCGTGGCCGACTCGGGACAGGTCATGCCACCCAAGTCCACCTGGTTCGAGCCCAAACTGCGCAGCGGGCTCCTCGTCCGTTTGATAGAAGACTGATGGATTGAATCGCGAAGGCGCCAAGGGCTCCAAGCGTGATGTTGCTCAATAAATAAAGGCTCTTCGCGGTCTTGGCGGCTTTGCGGTTCAGGTGTTGCATGGGAGGTAAACGATGAAGATTCTGATCGCGGATGCGTTTGACGCGTCGTTGCCGGGGCGCTTGGCGCCCTTCGGGGACGTGACCGGCGACATGGGGAAGCTGCCGGAGGCGGAGGTTCTCCTCATCCGGTCCAAAACCAAAGTCACGAAGGAGATGCTCGGAGGGGCGCCCAACCTCAAGCTCGTCATCCGGGGGGGCGTGGGCCTGGACAACGTGGACAAGGAAGCGTGCAAGGCCAGAGGCATCGAGGTCATGAACACGCCCAAGGCCTCGTCGGTGGCCGTGGCGGAGCTGGCCATGGCCCTCATGCTCGCCGTGCCCAACCGCCTCGTCGAGGCGCACAACGGCATGAAGGAGGGCAAGTTCCTCAAGAAGGAGCTCAAGCGCACGGAGCTCTACCAGAAGACCTTGGGCCTGCTGGGCATCGGCCTCATCGGCACGGAAGTAGCCAAACGGGCCAAGGCCTTTGGCATGAAAGTCATCGCCTACGACCCCTTCGTCCTCAACCACGACGTGGCGCAGATCAAGCACTCCATGGACGAGGTTTTGAAGGAGTCGGACTACCTCAGCATCCACACGCCCCTTACGGACCAGACCAAAGGGATGCTCAACAGGGACGCCTTCGCCAAGATGAAGAAGGGCGTCATCATCGTGAACACGGGCCGGGGCAAGGTGGTGGCGGAACAGGACCTCGCCGACGCCCTGCGCTCCGGACAAGTGGGGGCCTACGCCACGGACGTCTGGTCCAGCGACCCGCCTCCTCCCGACAGCCCGCTGCTGGCGGCCCCGAATGTTCTCATGACGCCCCACATCGGCGCGTCGTCCAAGGAGAACCTGCTGCGCATCGGGGACATCGTCGTCGAGATCCTCGAGAAGAGGGGATAAGAGGACATTGAACCGCGAAGCCGCCGAGGACGCCAAGACCCCTTCATTGGGAAACCACTTTCCGCGCTTCGCGTCTTAGCGGTGAACGCTGTTAACCTAGGAGAAAACCATGGCAAAACGGGTGATCAATTTCTACGCGGGTCCTGCGGGATTGCCGCTGCCGGCCCTGGAGCGCGCGCAGGCGGAGCTGGTGGACTTCGAAAACACGGGCATGTCGGTGATGGAGATCAGCCACCGCGCCAAGGAGTACGAGGCGGTCCACAACGAGGCCATCGCGCTGACGAAGGAACTCTTGACCATCCCCGACAACTACAAAGTCCTGTTCCTTCAGGGCGGCGGGCACCTGCAATTCGGCATGCTCCCCATGAACCTCCTGTACAAGGGCCGCAAGGCGGACTACATCTGCACCGGCTCGTGGGCCGAGAAGGCCTACAAGGAGGCCAAAATCGTGGCCGGCGACGACGTGCGGTGCATCGCCTCCACGAAGGAGGAGAAGTACGCGCGCCTGCCGCGTCCCGAGGAGATCAAGGTCAACCCGGACAGCGTCTACGTGCACTTCACCACCAACAACACCGTGGAAGGCACGCAGTTCAAGGCGTTCCCCAAGGCCGGTTCCGTGCCCCTCGCCTGCGACATGTCCTCGGACTTCATGTGGAAGCCCTTCGACATCAAGCCCTTCGGGATGATCTACGCGGGCGCCCAGAAAAACCTTGGGCCCTCGGGCGTCACCGTCGTCATCATCCGCGACGACGTGCTCGGCCAGTGCCTGGACAAGGAGCTGGTGAGCTACCTGCGCTACCGCATCCACGCCGAGAAAAACAGCCTCTACAACACGCCGCCCACCTTCGGCATTTACATCCTCAGAAACGTGCTGGCCTACAACAAATCCATCGGAGGCGTGGAGGCCATCTACAAGAACAACCTCAAGAAGGGCGAGCTGCTCTACGGCTGCATCGACAAGCACTCGGGCTTCTACAAAGGGTTCGTGAAGGTCAAGGAGGACCGCTCCCTGATGAACGCGGACTTCTTCCTGCCCACGGAGGAGCTGACCGCCGCCTTCGTGTCCGAGGCCAAGAACGCCGGCATGGTGGGCGTGAAGGGGTACCGCGACATCGGCGGAATCCGCATTTCCATGTACAACGCCGTTACCGTGCCGCAGGTGGAGACCCTCGTGAGCTTCATGGAGGAGTTCGTCAAGAAGAACGGGTAGGGGAGACGCGAAACGCGAGACGCGAGACGCGAGACGCAAGACGCAAGACGAAAAAAAGAGGCGGGCCTGCGGGCCCGCCCTTTTCATGTGCTGAAACCGAGGGTAAGGCGTCAGGTCGTCTCGCCGCCGTCGTCCCCGATCTCGTCGTAGTCCTTATCGGAGAAGACGG
>JAKBES010000162.1 GCA_021833665.1 Acidobacteriota bacterium | reverse complement strand
CACGTGGTTTTCTTCCCAGCTCTGGCCGTTTTCCACCATGGGCTGGCCGGACCGGACCGAGGACCTTGAGCGATATTACCCCACGACGGTCCTGGAGACGGGCTACGACATCCTGTTCTTCTGGGTCGCGCGCATGATCATGGCGGGCCTCAAGTTCACGGGCCGGGCCCCTTTCCGCGACGTGTTTCTTCACGGGTTGGTGCGGGACGCGAAGGGCCGCAAGATGAGCAAGACCCTCGGCAACGTCATCGACCCCCTCGAGCTCATCGACCTCTACGGAGCCGACGCCGTGCGTTTTACGCTGGCCATCCTCACGGTCCCCGGGACGGATGTGGCCCTGGACACCAAGCGCATGGAGGGCTACAGGGCCTTCGCCAACAAGCTATGGAACGCGGGACGCTTCGTGCTGCTGCAGGTGGGCGAGGAGGTTCCTGCGAGGCCCGCCGATGAAGACCTTTCCTACTGGGACCGATGGATTTTGGACGAGTGCGACGAGACGGCCGCCCGAGTGAACCAGTCCTTGGAAGGCTACAAGTTCTACGAGGCCTCGGACGCGCTGTACCACTTCGTGTGGCACCGCTTCTGCGACTGGTACGTGGAGGTCTCCAAGGCGGGTCTAGGCAAGGACGCGCCGGAGTCCAGACGTCAGGCCACGCGCTGGGTTCTGGTGCACGTGCTGGACACGATCCTCCGCCTCCTCCACCCCTTCATGCCCTTCATTACCGAGGAGCTTTGGCAGCTCGTACCCGGTGCGAAGGGTAGCCTGGTCCTTGCCTCCTTCCCGGCGGGTGCGAGCGGAAACTCGGCTCCGGAACGCGCCGAGGGCATCGAAGCACTGATGGACCTCGTGGCGCGCATCAGAAACCTGAAAGCGGAGAAGGGGATCGCTCCTGGACAGCCGGTTGATCTCATCGTGGCTCCCGCCGGTGCCGAGGCACGCAGGGTTCTGCAGGACCTGTCGCAAGACGAACTCAAGGTGTTGGTCCGCCTGTCCAGCTTGGAGATCACCCAGGCCCTCAACCCGGAGGAAGGCTGGACCGCCGGCGTCTCCGCCCGGTACAAGTTCTCCCTGAGAGCGCCGCAGGCGGCCGTGGACGTGGAAGGCGAGAAGAAACGCATCGCCTCGGAGTTGAAGAAGGCCACAGCGGAGCGGGACAAGTTCGCGGCCAAACTTCAGAGCCCCTCCTTCGCGGAAAAGGCCCCGGCGGAAGTGGTGGACAAGACGCGCCGGCTGCAAGCCGAATTCGCGAGAAAAGTGGTGGAGCTGGAGGTGGCCCTGGCCCGCCTGGCCCCTTGACAGGTCCGTCCGGAGCCCCCTACAGTGAAGACCTTCCGGGGAGGTAGAGCCATGAGGACCGGCGAGCGCGGCGAAAGCAAAATCCCCCTCATCCTGATGATCCTGGTTTTGGGAGCCACCATCTTCGTCCTCGTGAAGGTGGTGCCCGCCCGGATCAATGCTTATGAATTCAAGGATTTCATCGAAACCTACGCCCGGAACGACTGCTGGAACCGGACGGAAGAACAGATGAAAAAGGACATCGTGGAGAAGGGCAAGTTTCTCAACCTGCCCGTGGGTCCCGAAAACATCACGATCAATAAGTCGGGGCCGAACGTCAAGATCGAGGCGAAGTTCGACGTTCCCGTGGATCTCAAGGTCAGGACGTGGGTTTTGCACTACGACTTCACGCAGGATGCTGAGCATTATTGACCACGAATCTGGCCTTCCGCCCCAAGGTGGAGCTCCACCTTCACCTTGAAGGGTGCCTGACGCCCGCCGAGGCCCTCTTCCTCGCAAGGCGGCACGGGCTTCAGCCCGGCAAGAACGGCATCCTGGCCCTTTACCGCCACCGCGATTTCGGTGAATTCCTCCGCCATTTCGGCCAGCTTCTGGACCTCTTCAAGGGCCCGGAAGATCTGGCTTGGCTTTTGGGCCGCGTCCTCGGGCGCCTTCGCCGGCAAGGGGTGATCTATGCCGAGATCCGCGTCTCTCCCGCCGTGTGGGAGCGGCATGGCCTTCACCCCGTCCCTTGTCTGAAAACGCTCCTGGCCCTCAGGCACACCGCGCCCCTGCCCTTCAATCTCATCGTGGACGCCGTGAGGCAATGGGATCGCACCCTCCAGGAGCGAGATTTGGACCTGGCCTGTGCCTACAAAGGACGAGGCATCGTGGCCTTGGGACTGGGCGGGGACGAGGCTGCGGCGCCGGCGGCGCGGTTCGGCGACCTCGCCGAGGAATGCAGGTCGAGGAGACTCCCCGTGGTGCCCCATGCGGGGGAAGCCCTGGACGCCGGGGAAGTCGCGTCCGCCATGGAGGTCTTCCGTCCGCGCAGGATCGGACACGGGATCGCGGCGGCGGGATCGGAATCGGTTCTGGCTGAGGTGATCCGGCGGGGAGTTCACCTGGAGGTCTGTCCTACGAGCAACCGCCGCACGGGAGTCATCGGCCCCCGGGAGCGACACCCGCTGGGACTCCTCTGGCGGCGGGGCGTCCACCTCTCCCTGGGAACGGACGACCCCGCCCTCTTCGGGGCGACCCCGTGCGGCGAGCTTCGCTTCGCCGCGCGAAGCGCGGGCTGGACCCTTGAAGACATGGGCCGCTCTCAGGTGGCCGCGGCGCGGGCGAGCTTCCTGCCGCCCGGCGCCCGTGAAGCGTTGGTGCGCCGGCTGGAAGCGGGCTGGCCCTTGTGAGAACCCCATCCTGCGCCTAGAATGACCTGGGGAGAGAGCGATGCTGGATCCGGACCTCACGGACGAGGCCCTCTGGGCTCTGGTGCCAACCCTGAGCTTCGAGGACATTCCCGCCCTTCTTGAACACCGTGCAGCCAAGGAGCAGCACATCCTGAAGGTCCTGACGCGGCCCGACGTGCCCGAGTCGTTCATGGGCCTTATCGCCCGCAGCCGTTGGGCCGGTAACCTCCGAGTGCAGTTCGCTCTTGTGAACCATCCCAAAACGCCTTCCGGCGATGCCCTCAACCTTGCCAAGTTTCTATTCTGGCGGGACCTGAACCACGTCTGCCAGAACTTCAAGCTCTCGTCGGACGTGCGCCATCAGGCGGAGAGCGTGCTTTTCATGCGCCTTCCGGCCATGGCGCTGGGCGAGAAGATCGGCCTGGCGCGATTATGCGCGGGGCAGGTTCTCAAAACGCTCCGCGCCGATAAAGATCCGAAGGTGATTCAAGCCCTTCTTGAGAACCCTCGCCTCGTGGAGGAGGACGTCCTGTATCTCGTGAGCCAGCCGCGAACGGTGGCTCCCGTCCTTGAAACCGTCGCCCGGGACCCGAAGTGGTCGGCGCGGCGGGAGGTGAGGATCGCCCTTCTCAGAAATCCGAGGACGCCGCTGGCCGCGGCCCTCGCCTTTGTCAGCAGCCTGACCGCCGTGGAAGCACGGGGCTTGATGGATGATCCCAAGGTTCCCCTGGCCATCCGGCGGATGCTTCAGACGAGAGTGGGGAGGTCCAGGTGAGCGAACGCAGGGTGGCTTTCGGCCAGAAGCTGGCGCGAGAGCGGATTCAGCGGGGGGTGAGTATCGAGGACCTGTCCATCGCCACCAAGGTTCGCCCCGTGCTGCTCCAGGCGCTGGAGGAGGGGCGGTTCGAGGCTCTGCCGCCCCCCGTCTTCGTCGAGGGCTACGTGAAGGCCGTCGCGAGGCACCTGGGCCTGGATCCGGATGCCCTGGGCGCCGAATATCGGATGTTGGCTGAGCCTTCCTTCTCTGGACAAGCCGACCTGCAGTCCCGTGAGGAGGCTGAGCCTCCGGCGAGCGGGAGATGGCTCCTGTGGATGCTGGCCATCGTGCTTCTAGGCGGGCTCGGATACGGGGCCTACGTGCTTGTGTCCAGAGGCGGCTGGGGCCATGAAAGGCCGGCGGCCGATGCGGGACTCGACGTTGCCGAACGCAGCCATCCGCGGCCATCTCGGAAAGTCGAGGAACCGCGGCCGGCCGCTCCGGCGACCGAAGGAGGACCATCGGTGCCGCCTCTGACGGCGGCCTCCACGCCGCCGGCCTCGGGAACCCAAGCCCCTGGTTCAACGCCCCCGGCCCCCATACCGGTTGCACCTGAGCCCGCTCCCGTTGCTTCAGCGCCGGCTCCGCAGCCTCCGCTCACCCTGGAAAGCCAGCCCAAGGGAGACCTCGCCTTTGTCGTAACCCAACCTTGTTGGTGCGAAACCTGGGTGGACGGGCAGCGAAAGGTCTATCGTGAATTGACGCCGGGGGAGAGGTTCTCGCTCGCGGGGAAAAGCTTCAAAGTGAGCCTGGGCAACGCCTCGGGCGTGGCTCTCTTTTATCACGGGGAGAGAGTCCCCCTGCCCCAAGGGGAAGGCCGAGTCGTGCACGACCTGATGCTGCCGGGCGGAATGGGGGTCACCCACCCGTGAGCCACCCCATCGTCGAGAGGATCCTTTCAGGGCAGGCACCGCCGCAGCTCAAGCAGGCCGCGGCCAGGGGCGCGCTCCCGATTCCGCGGGAGGACCTCATCGAGCTCTGGGTCCTGCTCAGGTCTGACGCGGACGAAGAAGTCCGCATGGCCTGCAAGGAGAACCTCGCGGAGGTGAGCGAGAGCGAATGGAAGGAGATCCTCCCGGTCCACGCCTTCGACCCTCGCGCCCTCGACTTCTACGTGCGCGTCCTGGGGAAGAACCAGGCCCTCCTTCAGGCGGTGTTGAAAAACAAGGGCGTCGCCACCGAAACCCTCGAGTGGCTCGCTCTGAATACCACGGGACCTTCTCTGGATGTGCTGCTGGACAACCAGGTGCGGCTCATCAGCTCTCCGTCCATCGTGGTGGCCATGCTCGCCAACAACGGTCTTGAACCGACCCAGGTGCGCCGCATCTTCGACCTCGCTGAGCAGTTCTTCCGGGATCACTCGGAGATCCCCGCTCTGCTGGAGCTGCGATTTGGCCTGAAGCTGGGGCACGCGGGAGGAGAGTTCGCTCCGGAACTGCCCGAGGAGGAGGAGGCGGCCCTTCCCGCGGAAGGGGAGGGCGAACTCCGTCCGGAGGACTTCCTCGCCGATCCCGAGGTTCTGGCCGCCGCGGAGGCGGAGATTCCCCCCGAAGCGCTCGTGGACGATTCCCTGAGCCAGGAGGCCTTCGACGGCCTCTATCAGCGGATTCTGAGCATGAGCGTTCCCGCCAAGATCTCCCTGGCCCTCAAGGGGAACAGGGAGGCCCGGGGCCTCCTCATTCGAGACAGCAACCGGGTGGTGCAGGCGGCCGTTCTGGAGTCCCCCAAGTTGACCGACGCAGAGGTTGAAGGCATAGCCAAACTAAGAAGCCTCTCCGACGACCTCATGCGAAAGATCGCGCGGAACAAGGAATGGATCAAAAAGTATCCGGTTCTCAAGGCCCTGGCCACCAATCCCAAGACCCCCCCCGGCATCGCCATCGTGCTCATCAACCGCCTGCTGGATTTCGACCTCAAGATGCTCCTGAAGGACAAGAACGTGGGCGAGGTCGTCCGGCGCGAGGCCAAGCGCATCTACATCGCCCGCACCACGCGCAAGGTGATCTCTTACCGGAAGGGCGGCTGATCGCCAAGATCCCAAGCCGGGAGGGCTCGGTCAGGGCCTTGCGCGGGGAGGCCCATTGAGGTAACCTCAGACATTGTCGGCCGCAGGGAGAGGAATGGACAACCGGGAGAGGACCTTCTACGACATCCTCGGATTGAGCGCTGAGGCCACACCGGCCCAGATCAGCGGCGCCTTCAGAACCCTGGTGAAAGAACACCATCCGGACCGGTTCAAGGATCCCGCCCGGAAGGCCGAGGCGGAGCGCTTCCTGAAAGAGGTGACGGAGGCGTACAACACGCTCTGCCGTCCCACCCTCCGGCAGGAGTACGACCGATCCCTGGCGAGGCCCCAGAGCAGCGCCGTCCAGAAGAGCTCCCAGGAGCAGGTAAGGGAGCTCGTGGGCGGCGGCATCGCCCGGTTCCGGAGCGGCGACTACACCTCGGCCCTGGCCATGTTCGATCATGTCCTGCGCATGGACCCCACCAACGATCAGGCCCTGTTCCACGGAGGCATGATCCGGCTCCGCAATCCCAAATGGCGCAACCAGGGGACCCAGCAGGTGGAGCGTGCCATTGAAGTCAACCCGTACAGCGCGGCCTACGTGACGGCCTATGCCGAGTTCCTTTTGGAGAACGGGCTCAACATCAGGGCCCAGAGGCTCCTCGAGTCGGCGCTGGACAATCATCCCACGGACCTCGGCCTGCAGAATCTTCTCGCTCAGGCGCGCGGAAACAAGCCCTCGGGCTTCTCCCTGTTCAGAAAGAAATAGAATGAAAGTCAGGGCCAGCGGCGCCACCGACGTGGGAAAGAAGCGGACCAATAACGAGGACGCCTTCACCATCCGAAGTGAGCAGAACCTCTACGTGGTGGCGGACGGCATGGGCGGACACTCCTCCGGTGAGGTGGCCTCTCAGCTCGCCGTGAGCCACATCAACGCCTTCTTTGACAGGCACAGCCTGGATGAGGATTCCACGTGGCCCTACCCGTACGACGAGGCGTTTTCGTTCTCGGCCAACAAGGTGCGCACGGCCATCGCCATCGCCAACGACCGCATCCAGCGCTACTCCACCGAACACCCCGAATCCCGAGGCATGGGGACCACGGTCGTCGCGGCCCTCGTGGACCGGGAGGACCTGGTCATCTGCCACGTGGGCGACAGCCGCGCGTACCATTTCAGCGAAGGCAAGCTCAGCCTCGTGACGGCGGACCATTCCTGGGTGAGCGAGCAGGTTCGCATGGGTTTGCTCTCGGAAGAGGAGGCCAGCCGCCATCCCCTGCGCAACGTCATCACGAAGGCTCTGGGCACCAGGGACCAGGCGGAGGCGGACGTGGCGCAGGTGAAGCTCGCCGTGGGCGACCGCGTTCTGCTGTGCACGGACGGTCTGAACAGCATGGCCAGCGACGCCGAGATTTCCGCCGTCATGGCGCGGCGCCTGGACCTGGACGCCACGTGCAAGGCGCTGCTCCTCCTCGCCAATGAGAAGGGGGGAGAGGACAACATCACCGTTATCGTAATCGAACGCGTCGCGTAAGAGGCGGCGCGCGGGCTCCCTCAAGGGGAGAGGATCCTCGCGAACCTTGACAGGCGAAGGGTCTGCCCCTAAACTTCCTCAGGGCCGAAGTGGCGGAACTGGCAGACGCAGCGGACTCAAAATCCGCCGTGGGCAACCACTTGGGGGTTCGAGTCCCCCCTTCGGCACCACTCTCATCCCACGCGCCAGCGCCGATCGGTTTACATATACATGCCGCCGTTCACGGAGAGGGTCTGGCCCGTGACGTACGCCGCGTCCTCGCTCAGGAGGAAGGCGATGCCCTTGGCCACGTCGTTCGGTGTTCCCATGCGCCGCATGGGGATGATGGAGGCCATCTGCTCTCTCTGCTGCTCCGTGAGCTTCTCGGTCATGGCCGTGAGAATGAAGCCCGGGGCCACGGCGTTGCAGGTGATGTTCCGGGAGGCAAGCTCCCTGGCCACCACCTTCGTGAAGCCTATGAGGCCCGCCTTGCTCGCCACGTAGTTAGCCTGCCCCGGGTTCCCCATGAGCCCCACCACGGAAGCCACGTTCACGATGCGCCCGTAGCGCTGGCCGATCATGGGCTTGGTGGCGATCTGGGTGAGCTGGAAGGCGCCCGTGAGGTTCACCGAAATGACCGCGTCCCAGTCTTCGGGCTTCATGCGCATGAGGAGGCTGTCGCGCGTGATGCCCGCGTTATTCACGAGCAGTTCCAGGCGGCCCTCCTTGTCCACGATGGAAGCCACGGCGGCTTCGCACGAAGCGCGGTCCGCAACGTTGAGCTGGACCGGCTCCATCTGAAGGCCCTTGGCTCCCAGGAGGCGGGCGCTGGCGGACATGGCCTCCAGATTGATGTCCGCGCCATAGACACTGGCCCCCTCGGAGGAGAGGAGTTCGGCGACGGCCAGCCCGATGCCCTGGGCGGCACCGGTGACGAGGGCGACCCTACGGTCAAAACGTCCCATGGCTATCTCTCCTAAAGAGCGTTCAGGGCCTCTCACGCGAGGGCGGCGAGGGTCTTCTCCAGGCTCTCGG
>JAKBES010000161.1 GCA_021833665.1 Acidobacteriota bacterium | reverse complement strand
CGTCGGCACCTCACCGACTTGATGTACGTCTCGTTGCGCCTCCGGTCGTACTCCCAGTCTTCCCGCGTAGGCATGTCGAACGCCGCCGCCGCCCTGTCGAACGCGTATTGAACGTCCCTCTCGATGAAGCTCGGCACGACCTTGTCTCGGGCCGCAGAGTAGGCTCTTCGGATAAACTGGGATTCCAGCAAGCCGAAGATGCATGAGGACTTCATGAACATGAGGGCGAAAAGGGACTCGATGTGCCGCCTGCTCATCACGGGCAGGTCGGTCAGAGGGAACGTGGCCTGGGCCAGGAGGTCCTGGACATCATCAGAAAACTCGGTTGGAGAGTCAGGGAAGCTCAGGGGAGGCACCAAGAACCCCTCGGCCAAGCTTCCGTATACTTGGGCGGTAGGTCCCGCCGCCAAGTGCCCCTGGCCGTAGGCCGGCTGGCAAAGAAACCACGCCAGCGCCAGCAGGGTCACCGACCCGTTGTTGGGCGAGAAGGACCGAACCTTTGGATCCCGCACCCGATATCCGAACTCCGGGCCAGGCAAGGTCCAAAACGGTCCTTGGTCGCCTTGGGAGTTTTTGAAGAGCCAGAACGCCGTGTGAAGGGGGTAAGTATCGTCTTTGCCTCGTTCCAGCACTTCCCAGAGGTTCTTCGGCGGGCCGGGTATCTGCCTGCCGTAACGTCGAGACCTATTGACGCCTGGCATCTTCTCCTCCTGGAGCATCGGTCAACAGAATAGAGAACGCACTAGCCTCCCGTTCCATCCTGGCGCGGTGTCCATGGGTGTTTAATCTCTCGGTTGCCCTCGGTTTGGTCCTTCTTTGAAATATTCCGCGAGCTTCTTCGCGTGGGGGGAAATGCGCCGGTAGTCCCGCAAGAAGCGTACGTCCTCCGCGACATGCCTTTGGAAGGCCACCTGGGTGAGCCGCCCTGAGTCGAACGCCCCTTGGTCCCGCATCGTCTCGAAGAGTCGTGCCAGTTCCTCGAAGGCGAGCGGGTACCCATGGCGAATGACAGCCACGTAAAGGTCTACGAAGGCGCGCTCGGGACGGGCCAGTCCGTTCTGGCCGTACCGCATCTCCGCGGCACCATAGAGCCATACAGGTCCCGCGGACTTACTGGGGAGCTTTACGGCATCGCGGCATCGTTTGCCTTCAGGCATCAAGATGACGACCCACCCCTGCCGGGTCAGGGCATCGGTCACCTCGCCCAGCGAACTGTCCTCCGCGTAGACCAGAACCGGGAACCGCTCGGGAACATGCAGCATGTACGGGGACAAAACATCCAGCCCCGTGACCAAGGACTCGAAACCACGCTCCTGGAGCAGCGCACGGATACCCTCTCCGGCCTCGGACAGCTTGGGTGTGAGTCCTTGGCGCCCGATTTGGAAAGAGTACTGATTTCTCCCCAGGCGCGTGAGCACCCCCCGATCGGTGAGTTGCCACAGCGTCCAGCCCGCCGTCGGCCGGAGCCCACCCAAGACCCGCCAGGCCTCGGCCACGCCAAAGGTGGGGACTCCCTTCAGCGCCTTCTTCAATCGTGCGGCGCGCTCCTTGAGACTGGGCGTGAGGTTCTCGGAAGAAGCTTGCTTGTTCATAGCAACAGTGTATTACCTGCAAGGATGTAAGTCAACTAATGACTAATCTATTATAAAATGGCATTATTGGTTAATGTAGAATCGGACCGCGCCGGCGGCATTGGGATGGGGAATGCTGGCAAGGTTGGAGGACGTGTCCAAATCATTGAACCCGCATGGGGAACTGCCGTCGTGAAGCACCTCTCCGCCGACCCGCGGACGAGGTTTCCCAATAGGCGCGGGCTCTCTTCACGGGATGTCTGAGATATGCGCCGGTTCTATGTGACTAGCGCGGAGGATCCCCGTCTCGCTCAATCTTTGCGAGAAATGGGGCGCGACCAAGTTGGGCCCGGGGGTGCGAGGAGCGGCACCTCTTCTGGATGCGGCCACCAAAATCCGAAATTAGGTGCCCTGAAGGGATTTGGCGCGTCAGGCGAGGGGAGTGGTGTGATTCCCTTCGCTGGTCCCACACATGAGAGCGTCTCCTCCTGGTCTATCCTCTGTGGGTTGCCGAAGTACCTGAAGGCTTCAGCGGCGAAAAGGAGCACATCTACGGTGGGCTCTATGCCCATTCGCCCCGTGTTAACGCAAAGGTCAAAGTCCTCGTGGTTCGGATTCAGCGGGCCTACGATTCGTTTAATGAAGTTGGTCCTTCGTTCGTCGCAATAGGTGGCGAGTTGCTCGCCAACTGCCTCTGATTCGATGGAGTGCATTGTGCAGATTCGATGGGCTCCAGATTCAAGCGGGGCATGCAAGTTGATGGATAATAGGTTCGGTTCATCTCCGAGAACCCATCGGCCGCGCATCCGACGCTTACCAACGGTCCTTGGGCAGCGCATGCCCTCATAGGGCCAACTGCGCAGTCAGGTGAGCGATGTCGTCCGACCGAGAACAAAGGAAAGGGTTCGCCACGCATCGCTGGAGGCTTCGACAACGGACTTATTTCCCGAACCGAGCATGACCGCACGCGCCGCCTCGTCAACCTGTTCTTGAATTAGCGGAGAATCGCCGAGCAACTCCGCCGTCCGGCACTCCCACCGGACTTCACTTCACTTCGATTCACACGGGAACCGCGAGAATGGGGCAGGATGCCAACTGGACGACCCGATGAGTCGTTGAACCGAAGACCGATGGATCAAAAGCGCTTGCGCCCCGCACGGCCATTACCACCAAATCGCACTTGGTCTCGATGCACAGTGCGAGGATTTGCTGGTACGGTTTGCCGACCCTCACGGTCGTCTGCTGTCTCCCCAACTCGCGCTGTTCCATGGGAATGGAAGCCTGGAGCCGGTCCGTTGCTCTCGCCATCATGTCATCTAGTGCGGATGGATTGGGGACTTCTTCCAGTACGTTTACCAGAATGAGCTCCGAGTTGTACTCTTGTGCAAGCAAAGTCGCGTAATCCAAAGCCTGCTCTGAGTTCTCGGAGAAATCCGTGCAGTAGAGGATAGGATTAGGGTGAGAGGGCACCTGTCCCTCACTGCAGGTCCAGGCATTACTGGGCGACCCATGGACGACTAACACCGGGCAGTGAGAGTGTCGCAGGACCCGCTCGGCCACCGATCCGATCATCAGGCGATCAACGCCCCGGCGGCCATGGGTTCCCATTACAATCAAGTCCATATGGTCTTCTTTAGCAAACGAGAGAATTGCATCCGCTGCAACTCCCTCCCGCACTACGCAGTGAGGTCGCGCTCCCGTGCATGGAACCCTACTCACGAGTTCATGGAGCTCCTGTCGGCTGCTGTCTAGCAGGTGGGTGCGAAATGGCGCGTAGCATTCACTAGGCGCAAAACAGACCGAAGGATGTTGCCATAGCTCCACCACATTTTGCACGAAGACCTTTGCTTCAAAGTGATCCGAGAGCGACAGTGCATGGCGATAGGCCCATTCTGAGAACTCCGAGAAGTCCACGGGACAAAGGATTCGTTTTAGTTTCGGCATGATCGCTCCCTAGGTGCGCGTTCAACTCGTCCAGTTCGGCTCCACGAAACGCACGATGCTGAGGCATCGCTTGCTCCCTGTGTGAGTTATGCACCCCCCCCAAAAACCTTGTAGATCTCTACTTGATTGATGACGCGGGCCAGCCTGACGGAGACAAAGCCGCGCTGCGCGGCGTACAGCGCCCGTTGATTCACGAGTACGCCCAGGTATCCGTCGATCCCCTCTTTGTAGCGAGCCTCCGAAAGGCGGTAGCTCTCGTCGAGAGCGCCTACAAGAGACCGCTGTGCATCCTCCTGGTCCATAAGTGTGGTTCTGAAAACGAGGGAGTCGCTGACCTCGCGGAACGCCGATTGGATAGCCTTTTCGTATTGAGCCACGGCGATGTCACGGTCAACCTTCGCTGCCTTGAGGTTGGCCAGAAGGGATCCGCCGGCGAAAAGAGGTGCCACGATCTGCGGGGTGAAACTCCAGGTCCGCGTCCCGGAGTCGAAGAGGCCGGAGAGTTCGGGGCTCATGGTCCCGAGCCCGGCCGTGAGGCTAATGCGCGGGAAGAAGGCCGCGCGTGCGGCCCCAATATTGGCGTTTGCACCCTTGAGCTGGTACTCGGCCGCCATGATGTCGGGCCGCCGCAGGAGGATTTCTGAATGGAGCCCGGCGGAGATGGCCTTCATCTCTCCCACGTCGCCAAGCGCCCCGGGCAGCATGTCAGGCTCCACGTGGACGCCTACGAGCAGATCCAGGGCGTTTTCGTTTGCGGCGACGAACCCCGTGTACCGCGCCATGTCTACCCTGGCTGCGTCCACTTGGCTCTGCGCCTGACGGAGGTCCAGGTCGGAGGCGATTCCCGCGTCCCGGCTGCTGAGGATCAAGTCGCAGGACGTGCGCTGCGCTTCCAGGGTCGATTTTGCGAGGGCAAGGTTTTCGCGGTCGGCCGCCAGCGTCAAGTAAGTATTGGCTACCGCGGCCACCAGGGAGATCTGCGCGGCGTTGCGCGCCTGATCGGTTGCCAGGTACTGGTTCAGCGCCTTGTCCTTGAGGCTGCGGACACGGCCGAAGAGGTCCAGTTCCCAGGAGAGCGTGCCCACATTGACGCTGTACTGCTCGACAATCTGGGCTACCCCGTCAGAAGTCATCTTCTCCGGAAGCCGATACTTCTGGCCGTCGGCCATCACCCCCACGCTGGGAGTGAGTTCCGCCCGCTGAATCCTGAACAAGGCCTGCGCCTTCTGGACGTGGAGGGCCGCCACCCTAAGGTCGCGGTTGTTGCTCAGCGCCAGCTCGATAACCGACCTGAGTTTCGTGTCGGTGAAGTAATCGCGCCAGGGCAGCTCGTTCGGGGCAGGGACCTCGGCGGGTGCTGGTGTCGAGATTGCGCTTTCGGGCCATGCGTCTGGGACGGGGAGACTCGGGCGGGCGTATTTAGGCGCCATGGTGCAGCCGCTCAGGAGCAAGCTGGAGCCGAGGATGATGTTCGCTAGTCGTTTCATATCAACGCCCCTCCGCGGAAGGTTTCACATCGGAGTCGGATGCTGGAGCGGGGCCCTTGTTCTTTCTGCCGAAGGCTTGGACGACGAGGACGAAGAAGAGTGGGATGAAGAAGATCGCCAGGAAGGTCGCGGTAATCATGCCGCCGAGGACGCTCGTTCCGATGGCCTTTTGCGCGCCCGCGCCGGCGCCCGTGGCGAGGGCCAGCGGCAGGACGCCAAAGCCGAAGGCCATGGAGGTCATGACGATGGGGCGAAGCCGCAGCTTGGCCGCTTCGAGGGTCGCCTCGATCAGCCCCATGCCTTGCTCCATGCGGCCCTTGGCGAACTGAACGATAAGGATGGCGTTCTTGGTCGTGAGGCCAAGCACGGTGAGGAGGCCAATCTGGAAATAGACGTCGTTTGGCATGCCGCGAAGCGAGGAGGCTACGACGCCTCCGATAATGCCAAGAGGAAGGGCCAGCATGATGGAGATGGGGACCGTCCAGCTTTCGTAGAGCGCGGCGAGGACGAGGAAGATCACGAGGATGGAAAAGGCGTAGAGGAGCCCAGCCTGGGATTCGGACATGCGCTGCTGGTAGGAGAGGCCGGTCCACTCGGAGCCGACCCCCGAGGGGAGCTTTCGGACGATCTCCTCCATGGCCTTCATGGCCTCGCCCGAGCTGCGCCCTGACGCCGGTTCTCCCTGGATGTTCATGGCCGGGAAGCTGTTGTAGCGCTCGAGCCGAGGCGAACCGTAGATCCACCGGCCGGAGGCAAGGGCGGAGAGGGGCACGAGGCCGCCCTGCTGGTTGCGGACATAGAGGCGGTTGAGATCATTCGGCAACATGCGGAACGGCGCATCGGCTTGAGCGAAGACGCGCTTGACCCGCCCGCCTTGGACGAAGTTGCCGATGTACGCGCTGCCGAACGCCGTGGAGACGTAGCTTTGCACCGAACTGACGGGCACGCCGAGGGCACCAGCCTTCTCCCAGTCGATGTCCACCTTGTACTGCGGCACGTCGGCCATGCCGTTGGGCCGTACCCGAGCAAGGCGAGGGTCGCTCGCGGCCATCCCGAGGAGTTGGTTCTGCGCCTCCGAAAGTTTCTCGTGCCCCAGGCTGCCCCGGTCTTGGAGCATGAAGTCGAATCCGGTCGCGGTTCCGAGTTCAACGACGGCGGGCGGCGGAAAGGTGAAGATGACGGCGTTCCGGATACCCGAAAGCGCCCCCATTGCCCTACCGGCAACCTCCTTCGCCCGAAGTCTAGGGTGGTTGCGAAGTTTCCAATCCTTGAGCTTGATGAACGCCATGCCCTGGTCTTGGCCGCGGCCGGCGAAGCTCATGCCTGCCACTGTCATGCAGGAGTCCACGGCCTCTTCCTGGTTGACGAGGAAATACTGCCGAACCTCGTCCATGACGGCCTGAGTCTGCTCCAGGGTCGAGCCCGTTGGCAACTGGACCTGGGTCATGAGGATCCCCTGATCCTCATCTGGGAGATAGCCGGTGGGCATCCGCAGGTAGAGAACCCCCATCACCACGACCAGAAGAGTGAATATTGCCATGAAGCGCAATCTTCTCCCCAGAATTAGGCCGACATAGGACAAATAGAAGGCTCGCAGGCGGAAGAAGACGCGATCGAACCAGACGAAAAATGGGCGGAGCAAGCGAAACCCTGTCTCCGCCGCCTCGTGGCCTTTCTGTACCGGCTTGAGAAACGTGGCGCAGAGCACAGGTGACAGCACCAAGGCAACGACCACCGACAACAGCATGGATGCGATGACGGTGATGGAAAACTGGCGATAGATGATACCCGTCGAACCCGGGAAGAAGATCATGGGAGCGAAGACCGCCGATAGCACGAGCCCGATTCCCACAAGGGCGCTTTGGATCTCGCCCATGGACTTCCGTGTGGCGTCCCTCGGCGAGAGTCCCTCCTCGCCCATGACCCTCTCCACGTTTTCGACGACGACAATGGCATCGTCGACGAGCAATCCGATGGCGAGGACCATGGCGAACATGGTCAGCATGTTAATGGAGAAGCCGAACAGGCTGAGGACGCCGAATGTACCCAGGATCACCACCGGCACGGCGATGGTGGGGACCATCGTAGCTCGTATGTTTCCCATAAACAGGTACATGACAAGGAACACGAGGATGATGGCCTCGATCAGGGTCTTGACTACCTCGTCGATGGCGACCCTCACGAAGGGGGTCGTGTCGTAGGGATAAATGACCTTCATGCCAGGGGGGAAGAATTCAGACAATTCGGCCATCTTGGCCTTAATTCGGGTCGCCGTGTCGAGGGCGTTGGCGCCCGCTTCCTGCCGGACCGCCAGCCCTGCGGTAGGGCGACCGTTGAATTGGACCCTTTGGTCGGAAAAGTCGGTTCCGAGCTCGGTTCGGCCCACGTCTTTCACGCGCACGACGGACCCATCAGGGTTCGTGCGCAAAGGGATGGCTGCGAACTCCTCCGGAGTCACCAGCAGGGATTGAACGAGGATGGATGCGTTAAGCCGCTGGCCCGGTGCAGCCGGGGCCCCGCCGAACTGGCCGGCGGAGACTTGAACGTTATAAGCACGGATCGCCGCCACCAAGTCGTCGGCTGTCATACCGTACTTTGTGAGCTTGTCCGGATCGAACCAGACGCGCATGGCATAGCCTGTGCCGAAAACCTCAACCTCTCCGACCCCTGGCACCCGGCCCAGGACGCTCTCCACCCGTGAGACCGCGTAGTCGTTCAGGTCGTCCTGGCTCTGGCTTCCATCTTCCGAAGTGAGGCCAACGATGAGGAGATAGTTGCGAGTCGACTTGCTGACCTTGACGCCCTGTTGCTGCACCACATCGGGGAGCGACGGCATGGCGAGCTGGAGTTTGTTCTGCACCTTTGACCAAGCGAGATCCGGGTCTGTGCCCGGCGCGAAGGTCAGCGTAAGCTGGGCTGTCCCCGACGAATCGCTCGTGGAGTACATGTAGAGCATCCGATCGAGGCCGGTCATCTTCTGCTCGATGATTTGGACGACGCTATCTTCTACGGTCTTCGCCGAAGCGCCAGGATAGGTGGCCGTGATACCGATGGACGGAGGAGCGATGGGCGGGTTCAC
>JAKBES010000010.1 GCA_021833665.1 Acidobacteriota bacterium | reverse complement strand
GATCTAACCCGGGAGGCAAGGTCGAGCCACCGGTTTTCGCCGCCCAGGTCGGGCTGGGCCAGGAGGAGGAGCCTGTAGGCTTGATCCGGGCGCCCTGAGTAGAGGGCCAGCCGCGACGCTTCCAAGCACTCCCGCGGGGGGAGGCGTCCGTCGGGCGCGGGGGGGTACGTGCTGGCAGCGCTGGAACCGGGGCCCGCAAGCGCCGCGGCGAGTATGAGCACCGCGGCGGCGCTAAGGCGTCTCCACCCGGTCCGTCGTGAAGTCCGCCACGCGGGTCTGCGGCCCGTGCTTGATGGTCCAAGAAAAGGCGACCTTCGTCCCCTTGGGGCTGACCACCACGAACTGATGGGCTCCCACCGCCATGGGCCGCGTGCCGTTGAGAGGCAGGTCATCAAAGTACGAACCATCCACCATCACCTTGCCTTCGTTTCCCGGCTTCCCGTAGAGGAAGACCTGGCCCGTCTGGAAGGGGGGCGCCTTGAGGGACTCGGACGTCCTGGGCTGGATCTGCACCCTCTCCTCGCGAACACCCCGGATGGCCGGGTCCACGAGGCGGAGGACGTGCTCACCTGGCGGGAGGCTGAGGACCACTCCCGAAGCGCCCAGGAGGCGCTCGCCTTCATACACCTGCAGGATACCAGAGGGGTAGAGGACCTTCAACGTGCCATGGTCGGCCAGCGCCGTGAGGACGGCCTGCACCTTGAACTCCTTCTGGGGATCGATAAGGACTTCATAAGGGTCGTGGGCCGTGAGGTCGAGGGCCAGCTTGAACGGTTCGCAGCCGACTCGGGGCACCTTGGCGGGCGTCACCAGGTCGGTGTCCGAACCGTCCACCAGAACCTTCGCCCCAGGCGGATCGCTCGTGACCGGGAACAGAAACGGTCCCGGCTTGAGAACAAGGTGGAGCCTGTCCCGGGTGGAGGCGCCCGTGACTTTGGCGCTGGCGCCGAGGCATCCCAGACGCGCCTCCACCGTGTGCGTGGCGGTGTCGCTTGGAAGAAGGGTCACGGCCGCCACAGCGGTGCCATCGAGAAAGAGCGAGGCCCCCGGCGGCGTGGTGACTACGTCGAGGGCCTTGGGGAGCACTTCCTGGGAAGGCGGCGGCGTGATGGGAGCGAGCTTGATGCCCGCGTATTGCATGTAGCGGGTCACGGCCAGCCATCCGCCGGCGGCCACAAGAAGGGCCAGAATGGCAAAGCGCCCGTATTTTCGCGACAAGGAGTGGCGCTTTTTGGGCCGCATGCTTTCGGGAACGGGGGGGAGAAAGGCGGTGTCCGCCATGGGAGAGGTGCGAGGGGGCGGTTCGATGTGGCTCCAGGCCTGGAGCGGATCGGCCTCCTCCGGATGAAGCAGGGCCCGGCGGAAAGCGGCGGCCGTGGGATAACGGTCATCGGGCCGCTTGGCAAGAGCCTTTTCGATGGCCAGGCTCAGGTGCAAAGGCACCTTGGGGTTTAATTCGCGAGGGTTGGGCGGCGACTCGTGGAGAACCCGGTAGATGACCGTGGAAATGGAGTCGCCTTGAAAGGGCCGCTCGCCCGTCGCGAGCTCGTAGAGGACGACGCCCATGGAGAAGACGTCGGACCGGCCGTCCAAGGGCTTTCCGGCCACCTGCTCGGGGGACATATAGTGGGGGGTCCCGATGACGGCGCCGCTGTGAGTCAGGCTGGCCCCGGAATCTCGGGCCAGGCCGAAATCCATGACCTTGAGGGATTGCCCGTCCACCACCATGAGGTTGCCGGGCTTGATGTCCCGGTGGATGATTCGGGCCCTGTGGGCGTAGTCCAGGGCCGACAATCCTTGCCCCGCCAGGTTGACCACCTGGTCCGGAGGAAGGAGGTTCCTCTTGGTGCAATAGGCATCAAGCAGGACCCCCTCCACGAACTCCATGGCGATGTAGAGGGTGCCTCTGTCCTCGAAGACGTCGAATATGGTTACGATGTTGGGGTGGAGGAGCTTGCCCGCCGCCTGCGCTTCGCGGAGGAAGCGGGCCCGGCTTTCAGCGATCTCTTCGGGCCTGGCCCCTTCGGAAGGTCGGATGGTCTTGAGGGCCACCTGCCGTCCTATTTGGGGATCGTACGCAAGGTACACCACGCCCATGGCTCCCTTGCCCACGATTCTCTGGACCTGATACCGCCCAACCTGAACGGGTTCGTCCATCACGCCCGCCCCCCGGTGATTCCGTGGTCTTGACACTTTACCACGCCGGCCATGCTGGATCCTCATTACAAGCTTACCATGTTGCTCAAGGGTTTGCCACCCCAAGATATTTCATCATACTTGACAACGAAAGACTAAGACTTTATATTACCTTACTGCTAATATTTTAGACCATAGGAGGCTCGTTGGATGCGTTGGGAACAGTTCACCGAAAAAGCCCGGGAAGCCATGAACGGGGCGGCAGAGCTCGCCTCCTCCCGCCAGAACTCGGAAGTGACACCCGAGCACATTCTCATGACGCTCGTGCGCCAGGAGGGCGGCATCGTGCCTGCTATCCTCGAGCGCCTTCACCTCGATCCCCTTGCCCTGGCCAACAAGGTGGAGCGGGCCTTGGACCGCCTTCCTAAGATCACCGGTTCGGGCGCTGAGCCGGCCCTCTCCCGGCAAGCCCTCCAGGTTCTGGAGTCGGCCGCGGGACAGGCCCGGTTCTTCAAAGACGACTTCGTGTCCACGGAGCACATCCTTGCGGCCCTCCTGGAGGCCACCGGCACGGAGGCGGGGAAGGCCCTCATCGCCTCGGGATTGAACCGGGATCAGCTCCTGGCGGCCCTTCAGGACCTGCGCGGGTCCCAAAGAATTACGGACCCCAACCCCGAGGGCAAGTATCAAGCCCTCAAGCAATACGGGCGGGACCTCACGGAGATGGCGCGCCTTCGCAAGCTGGATCCGGTCATCGGGAGAGACGAGGAAATCCGGCGCGTGACCCAGATCCTGGCTCGCCGCACCAAGAACAATCCCGTCCTCGTAGGGGACCCCGGCGTGGGCAAGACCGCCATCGTGGAAGGGCTCGCCCTCCGCATGGCCGACGGCGACGTACCCGATCCCCTCAGGAACAAGCGCCTCGTGCAGCTCGACCTGGCGAGCCTCATCGCAGGAACGAAATTCAGAGGCGAGTTCGAGGATCGCCTGAAGGCGGTCGTGAAGGAGATCACGGCCAGCGACGGCGACGTCATCCTTTTCATCGACGAGCTGCACACCCTTGTGGGCGCGGGAGCCGCCGAAGGCGCCATGGACGCCGCCAACATTCTCAAGCCCGCTCTGGCCCGCGGAGAACTCCATGCCATCGGGGCCACGACGGTCAACGAGTATCGCAAGCACATCGAGAAGGACCCGGCCCTGGAGCGCCGGTTTCAGCCCATCTTCGTGGGCGAGCCGACGGTGGAGGACGCCATCGGCATCCTGCGCGGCTTGAAGGAGCGGTTCGAAGTGCACCATGGGATCCGAATTCGCGACGGAGCCATCGTGGCCGCCGTGACCCTCTCCCACCGCTACATCCACGACCGGTTCCTCCCGGACAAAGCCATCGACTTGGTGGACGAGGCGGCGGCGCGGTTGCGCATCCAGGTGGACTCGGTGCCCTACGAACTGGATACCCTGGAGCGCCGCATGGCTTCCTTGCAGATCGAGAAGCAGGCTCTCCTCAAGGAGAACGACCCGGCCGCCATGGAGCGCCTCGAAACCCTCGCCCGCGAGCTCGCCGACGTGGAGGGCGAGGCCAAAGCCATGCGCGCCCGCTGGCAGAACGAACGGGAAGCCATCAAGGCCATCCAGGAGCGCAAGCGCGACGCCGAGGACCTGCGCGGCGAGGCGGAGCGGGCCGAGCGCGTGGGTAACTACGACGAAGCAGCCAAGTTGAAATATGGCCGTCTGCCCCAGATCGAGCAGGACATCGAATCGGCCCAGAAGAGGCTCAAGGCCCTCCAGAAAGAGCGCCCCCTCCTCAAAGAGGAGGTTGATGAGGAGGACATCGCCCTCGTGGTTTCGCTCTGGACGGGCATCCCCGTGTCGCGCATGCTCGAAGGGGAGCGGGCCAAACTCCTGGCCATGGAGGATCGGCTGATCACCAGGGTCGTGGGGCAGGACGAGGCCCTCGGCGTGGTCTCCGATGCCGTGCGGCGGTCTCGCTCGGGCTTGGGCGACCCTCGCCGCCCTATGGGCTCCTTCCTCTTCATGGGCCCCACGGGCGTAGGCAAGACGGAGCTGTGCAAGGCTCTGGCCGAGTTCCTCTTCGACGACGAGCGGGCCATGGTGCGCTTGGACATGAGTGAATACATGGAGAAGCACTCCGTTTCCCGCTTGGTGGGAGCGCCCCCGGGCTACGTGGGCCACGAAGAGGGGGGCCAGCTCACGGAGGCAGTGCATCGGCGGCCCTACAGCGTCATCCTCCTGGACGAAATCGAAAAGGCCCACCCCGACGTGTTCAATATTCTTCTGCAAGTCTTGGAGGACGGCCGCCTGACGGACGCCAAGGGCCGGACCGTGGATTTCTCCCAGACCCTGATGGTAATGACGAGCAACATCGGGTCCCGGTGGATTCAAGACTTGGCGGGCAAGGACCCGGAAGCCATGCGGAGCCACGTCATGGACGAACTGCGCGCCACCTTCCGCCCCGAGTTTCTCAACCGCCTCGACGAAGTGGTCATGTTCAGGTCTCTGCGGCGGGAAGATATCGAAGGCATCGTGGACATTCAGGTGGCGGTGCTGGAGAAGCGGCTGCGGGAGCGAGGCTTCGATCTCAGGCTGGATGAGAGCGCCCGGCGGTTTCTCGCGGAGGAGGGCTACGATCCGGCGTACGGCGCGCGGCCCCTCAGGCGGGCTATCCAGAAGCACCTCGAAAATCCCCTCGCCAAGGATATCCTCGGCGGGAAGTTCGCGCCGGGGCTGACCGTTCAAGTGAGTGCCGGAGACGGCGCGCTGACCTTCCGGGCCACGGAGGCGGTGGTAAACTAAGGCGGCTGGCGGATGACGTGGGAGCGGCCTCCAGGCCGCGAACCGCCGGGGCCGAGGCATCGGCCCATCGCCGCCGGGAGGCGGCTCCCACTGAACTTCGGAGGTCGACCATGGCCAACTGGTTTAAGACAATGCTTCTCTTCGTGGCTCTCGCCGCGGTCCTCATGCTCGTGGGCGGCGCGGTGGCAGGCAGGCAGGGGCTGATCATCGCCCTGGTCATTTCCATCGGCATCAACTTCTTCTCCTATTGGTTCTCGGACAAGATTGTCCTGGCCTCCTACCGCGCCAAGCCCCTGAGCGAGGCGGAGGCGCCCAGGGCCCACGCGGTCCTCGCGCAGCTCAGCCAGGCGGCGGGAATCCCCAAGCCGCCCCTGTACCACACCCCCGAAAGCTCCCCCAACGCCTTCGCCACGGGGCGCGACCCCCAGCATGCGGTGGTGTGCGTCACGGACGGCATTCTGGACCTGCTGGACGAGGAAGAGCTCAAGGGCGTTCTGGGACACGAGCTCGCCCACGTCAAGCACCGGGACATCCTCATCGGGACCGTGGCGGCCTCCATCGCTTCCACCATCATGTTCATCGCCAGCATGGCCCGGTGGGCGGCCATCTTCGGCGGCTTCGGCGGCGGCCGCGACCGCGAAGGGGGAGGCAACCCCATCGCCCTTCTCGTGGCGGCCGTGGTGGCACCTCTGGCGGCCCTCCTCATTCAGATGGCCATTTCCCGGTCCCGAGAATACGGCGCCGACGAGAGCGGAGCCCAATTCGCGGGGAACCCTTACGGCCTGGCCAACGCCCTCAAGAAGCTTCAGACCGTCTCGGCCCGAATCCCCCTGAAGGCGAGCCCCGCCACGGCCCACATGTTCATCGTGAAACCTTTCACGGGGGGCGGCATGTTCAACCTCTTCGCCACCCATCCGCCCATCGAAAAGCGCATCGCGAGGCTCATGGACATGAGGGGAGCCACGTGAAGTCATGAAGTTAGGAATGGAACCGTGATGAGAACCGGGACAATCAAGGACGGGGCGTGCCCATGACAAACTTTATGAAACTCGCTGCCATTGCGACCGTGTTCGGTGCCTTAGGGATGGGCGCCTCTTCTGCCTCCGCCCAAGACAGGGCCCTGCGGGAAACTCCCGTGGTCAAAGTGGTGCGCAAGGTGAGCCCGGCGGTGGTCTACGTCTCCTGCCAGCAGCGGGTTCGGAATCCCTTCGCGGGTTCCATTTGGGACCTCTTCGGTGATGGCCCAGGGCCGTCCCAGGAGGAGAATTCTTTGGGCTCAGGCGTTCTCGTGGACCCCTCGGGGTACATCCTCACCAACGAACACGTGATCATGGGAGGCTCGAAAATCCAGGTGACCCTCGTCTCTGGCAAGGAGTACCCGGCAAAGGTAGTGGGCACGGCCCCAGAGTCCGACCTGGCTCTCCTTAAGATCGAGGGGGATCGCCCCTTTCCGACGGCCGAACTGGGAAGCTCCTCGGACCTCATGATCGGGGAGACGCTCGTCGCCGTCGGGAACCCCTTCGGCCTCTCCAACACCGTGACGGCGGGCATCCTCTCCGCCGTGGGCCGCACCCTCAACGACGGCAAGCGCCAGTATTCGGATTTCCTTCAGACCGACGCGGCCATCAACCCGGGCAATTCGGGGGGAGCCCTGTGCAACATCCTGGGCCAGGTCATCGGCATCAACACGGCCATCATCAAGGATGCCCAGGGCATCGGCTTCGCCATTCCCATCGACCGGGCCAAGCGGGTCATGGAGCAGCTCCGGGTTTACGGCCACGTGCGGCCTCTCTGGCTCGGGTTTCTGGCCCTGGACCTGACGGACTTCGCCAAGCGACGAACGGGCCTCACGGGAGGGGTGTACGTGGCTAAGACCTACCCCTTCGCCCTGCCCGAGGTGGAGGACCTTCGGCGCGGTGACATCCTGACAAGCTTGAACGGCAACCATCTCGACGGCGTAGGCGACCTGAACGGCCAGCTCGCCATGGCGACTCCCGGCCAGCGCCTCCAGATCTCCGGCATACGTGACGGGAAGCCCTTCTCCATCACCATGGCCGCCGCGCTCATGCCGGACCGTCTCTCGCCTGCCATGGCGTGGCAGCTCCTGGGCGTGAGGGTGGCTCCGGGGCGGGGCGGGCTCGTGGTGGACGCCGTTCGCAAGGGGTCCCCGGCGGACGACACGGGTATCCAGGAGGGCGACGTGATTCTGGCCGTGGAGGACCAGCCCGTAAACACGCCGGAAGAGTTCCTCTCCCGCGCCCGTTCGGCCCTGGCGTCAACGGGTCTGGTGGTGAGCGTGGGACGAGGGCGGTGGACCTACTATGTCACTCTCAATTTGGTAGCCGATTAATGAGTGAAAAGTAAATAGTCAAACGTGAAAAGCAAAGAGAAAAAGGTGAAGGGCATCGTGAGCTGGACGCCCAAAACGGTTTGAACCTTTCGCCAGGTGCCCGTCATGAGGAAACCGAGGGAATCATCGATGAATATTGTGGACAAGAGACGCATCCGCGAGGACTCCGAGGAGATCATCGCCACGGAACCCAACCTGAAGCCCACGTATGTCCAGGAACTCGAAGAGCGCACCCGCCGCGCGGAGGCCGCCCTGCGCCAGCGCGTGGCGGACCTGGAGGCAGAGACCCAGCGGGCCCGGGAGAGGATCCAGACGGGGCTCGAACAGCGATTCGAGCGAAAAGAGCTGGATCTCCTCGTGGAAGTTCTCGGCCTCCTGGACGATGTGGACAGGGCAGCCGCCCTCTCCTGCGACGTACCGGCCGTGTCCGAAGGCCTCTCGCTTCTCACGGCCCGGGTGGAGCACTTTCTGAAGGCCCACGGTTGCACAAAATTCGTCCCTGAAAACCAGCCCTTCGATCCCGAGACCATGGAGGCGGTGGCCGCTGTGGAAGGCCAGGCCGGTTTGGTGGTGAGCGTGTTCAAGCCGGGATACTTCATGAAGGACGCCCTTATCAGGCCTGCCCAGGTGACGGTGGGACGGACGGGCTCATAGGTGGGGGATCCCGGAGGTTGGTGCATCGCTTCCGATTTCAAAGACTAAGGGCCTTATAAACCTGTAGAACCCCCCTGTTGCAATTTCACTTTTTGATGTATCCTACGAGGGACGGCAAAGGGGAAACCGTTGAAACTGCTCGCATTCCCGCGCCGGAGGAGGCCTTGGCGGAAAGGGAAAGTCTTTGGTTCTCAGGCTTTTCCAAGGGGGCGTTCGGTTGCGAAGGCCCGGGGGGCGTGCTATATTCACCCAAAGGTGAGGAGGAGGGACCATGCGCCGTTTGCTGATACTCGGCCTTTTCGTGTTGGCAGGCATCGCCGCACAGGCTCAGACCCCGCTGTGGGTCTTCGGTTCGCAGTCGTCGATCCTCTTTGACCCCACGGTCGGTCCGGACGGCACGAGCTATTACACCACGGTGGACAACAAAATCGCTGCCGTGAGCAGCTCGGGCGTTTACAAATGGGCCGCGGACCTCGGCGCCCAGGCCATGACCCCCATCGCCCTTCAAGGCACGACGCTTTTCGTGGGCACGTCGAGCCAGCAGATCCGGGCCTACAGCGTAGCCGGAAACGTCGTGTGGAAAACGGTCCTTGAGAAGAACATCAAGACGCCCATCGCCGTGGCCAGCGACAACACCCTCTACTTCGGACTGGAAAACGGCCAGCTCTACGCCGTGAACGGAAACACGGGGAAGGTGAACTGGCATTTTTACGTGGATACGATGATGGGCCCGCCTACCGTGAGCCACACGGGCAACGTGTATGTAGCCGGAAGCGCCTTCATGCATTCCATCAACGCCAAGACGGGCCAGGTGATCTGGCGCAAGGACGTGTTCAACTTCTCCAACGTGCCTCTCGCCATGGACAACTACGACAACATGGTCTACATCCGCCGCGGCATCATGGACATTTACGATTACCGCGGGAATTTCTTATGGGAAGCCTACGATGACACAGGCGCCCTGATCCTCATCCAAAACGTGCAGCCGCTCATCTACGGCGACATTCTTGTGGCCGCAGTTCAGGGTGGAGGCGACATCTACGGATTCGACAGCCGCACGGGCCAGATCGTCTGGCAGTTCAGCAAGGTCAATGCCACCAACCCCATCACGTGGACCCCCAAGGCTGTAAGCTCCATGGCGGTGGACAGCCGCGGCATGGTGACCTACTGCGACACGACCGCGGGCCAGATCGCCTTTTTTGACGCGGCCACGGGATGGTTCCTCAGCTTCATGCCCAGCAACGGCCTGGGCAACAGCTTCGCCCTGGTGGGCATGGGGACGGGCGGCTACGGCGTCATCCGCGCCGGCACGGGCAACAAGACCCTTGTGGGCTACAAGATGCCCGCCGGTCCCGGAAGTCCCTGGAGCCAGTGGGGTGGAACCGCCTACAAGCAGATGCGCCGAGACGACCCGCCGTACCTGACTCTGAGCCAACCCCTGGATGGGCAGGTTATCACCGGCGCGTTTTGCGCCGTGGCCACCGCCAGCGACGACTTCTCCCTCGCCGATCTGTCCATCTACATGAACGGCACGCAAGTCGCCAAGTCAGGCGGTGGCTCCGTTTCCTTATGCACCAACAGCGCCTCGTTCCAGGACGGCGTCTACGACATCGTGGCCGTGGCACGGGACTCGGGAGGCAACCAAGCCACGGCCTCGGCCTCGGTGGCCTTCGTCAACCCTCCGCCGGTATATGGCGTAAGTTACGGTGCCCCCATCTTCAGCTGGATTAAGAACGGCGTGGACAATAAGTACGAAGTGGACATTTCTCTGAGTCCAAGCTTCGGCCCCGTCCTCGTGAGCAGCGCCACGCCCTCGAAGAACTTCGTGAAGGGAACCACCTGGCAGCCGAGCCAGAAAAAATGGGCCAAGGTCCAAAATGCGGCCAAGCTCTCGGCCCCGACCCAGACCACCTTCTACTGGAGGGTCGTGGGCAAGTCGGGCGGGTTGGTAACGACGCGGTCCTTCATCATGGATAAGACCAAATAGATCGAAATCCTTAGGCACGCTGGCGTCATTCCAAAGGCCCCCGCAGGGGGCCTTTTCGTTGGCGATCGACCGATCACGGCGGAGAGGAGTTAGGGAAAGACCGCGGTGGGAAGGAGGAGGCGTCCTTCCACCCGGCCCAGGGCGATGAACCGCTCCGTGGGACCCAGGATCCGCACCAGCCCTTCCAGCCCCTGGAGCCCAAGAGGGGCCAGGATTTTCTGCCCGAAAAGGAGGAGGCGTTCCTCTCTGAGGTCTACCCTGTGGACGGGCAGCCCCACGTCCACGTGATCGAAGGGCACAAATCCGCGCTCCAGAAAGGGATCGTCCAGGGGGTTGGCGGAGGCAAGGACGAAGGGCCCCACGTGGGTGCGGCCGAGTTCGTGGCAATGGGAGGGACACCCGGCCCGTTCGCCCATTTGCTCCGCCACGGTCCGAACGTACGTCCCCGAGGAACACCTCAGGCGAAACTGCACGTCCCGCTCATCGAGAGGCTGCACGTTGAACTCGTAGAGGGTGATGGGGACCGGATCGAGACTCACGGGTTCTCCGCGACGGGCGAGCTTGTAGGCCCGGACGTGCCCCACCCGCTTGGCCGAGTAGGCCGGGGGCGTCTGCATGAGAGGCCCCACGAAGCTGTCCGCCATGGCCTGCCACTGCGCAGCGGTCAACTTGGGAGGAGTCCCTTCCGCCACCACACGGCCGTCCCGGTCGCATGTGTCCGTCCCCTGTCCGAACCGGATGATTCCCTCGTAGGCTTTGTCCATGCCCTGAAAGAGGCTGGCGAGCCGGGTACCCTTGCCCAGGAGAAGGATGAGCAAGCCCGTGCAAAAGGGGTCCAGCGTGCCGCCGTGTCCCACTTTGAACTTCCGAGGACAGAGCCGCCGGACGGCGGACACGCAGTCGTGCGAGGTCATCCCCGCAGGCTTATTCAGGAGGATGAGGCCGTCGGGAGGATTAGGCGTCGCTTGGGTCATGGTCCTTGTGGATGGAAGCGAGGAGGTCTTCGATGTGCCGGGCGCGCTCCTCCGCTTCGTCGAAGACGAACCGGAGATCGGGTGCCTGCTTCAGGTGCAGGTTCTTGCCCAGGTAACTTCGCAGCCGCTTGGCGTGATCGGCGAGGAGCGCGGCGGCTTCTTTCTTGGGAAGCTCGGAGTCGAGGACCGTGTAGAAAACGCGAGCCACGGCCAGGTCCTTGCTCATCTGGACCTCCGTGACGGTGACCCACTGGAACTTCGGCTCCTCCATCTCGCGCATGAGGGCGTTGGAGATGGCGTGCCTGACCAGGTCACCCACCTTGTCGGTCTTGGCGAATCGGCGCATGGCATACCTCAGGTGAGTAGGTGAGGAGGATATGAGGTGAGTAGGAGGGAAGAGGACGGTTCCCTGCGACGGGTGATCGCCGGGCAATCCACCCTCCGTACCGATTTCCCTTCCTACTCACCTACTCGCACACTCCCCTACTCACGCAATTACAGCGTTCTCTCTTGGAACCGAACCTCGAAGGCCTCGATGACGTCGCCCGGTTTAACGTCGTTATAGTTTTCAAGGCTGATGCCGCACTCGGTGCCGTCCTTGACTTCTGAGGCATCGTCCTTGAATCGCTTGAGAGCGTTCAGCTTGCCCGTATGGACCACCACGTTGTCGCGCAGAACGCGGACCTGCGCCGAGCGGAGGATCTTGCCGTCGATGACGACGCAGCCCGCCACCGTGCCCACTTTGGAGACCTTGAAGGTCTGCCTCACCTCCGCGTGGCCCAGGACGAACTCCTCTTCGATGGGTTTGAGCATGCCGGTGAGGGCCTGTTTCATGCGGTCGATGAGGTCGTAAATGACCGTAAAGAGCTGGACGTCCACTCCTTCGGCCTTGGCCAGCTCCGTGGCTTTCCGCTCAGGGCGGACATTGAAGCCGATCACCAGGGCGTTGCTGGCGCTGGCCAGCAGGATGTCGCTCTCCGAAACCGCCCCCACGCCTTGGTGGACGACGCGGATCTTGATTTCATCCGTGGAGAGTTCCTGAAGCTTCTGGGCGATGGCCTCCAGGGAGCCGTGCACGTCCGCCTTGAGGATCAGGGGCAACTCCTGGATCTCCCCCTGCTGGATGGCGCCGAAAACGTTCTCCAGGCGCACCTTGGTCGTACGCTGGCTCCTGGCCTTTTCCTGTTCCTTCCGGAAGCTGGCCACCTGCCTGGCCTTGGCTTCGTCGTCCATGCCCTGGAAAAGAGATCCCACCATGGGCACTTCGGAGAATCCGAGCACCTCGATGGGGGAGCTGGGACCCGCTTCTTCGATGCGGACCCCTTTGTCGTCGAAGAGGTTTCGGACGTGGCCGTAGGTGGTGCCGCAGAGGAACAGGTCACCGACTTTGATGTGTCCGTCCTGGATGAGCACCGTGGCCACCGGGCCCCGGGCCCTGTCGAGGCGGGATTCGAGAACCGTACCGCTGGCGAGCTGCTCGGGGCTCGCCTTCAGGGCGAGCATATCGGCCACGATGGAGACCATTTCGAGGAGGGACTCGATGCCCATCTTGCTCTTGGCCGACACGGGAACGCTGACCACGTCGCCGCCCCAGTCTTCCGTGAGGACGCTTTGAGCGCTCAGCTCCCGCTTGACGCGGTCAGGATCGGCGCCGGGCTTGTCCATCTTGTTGATGGCCACCACCATGGGCACCTTGGCGGCTTTGCAGTGGTTGATCGCCTCCACCGTCTGGGGCATGACGCCGTCGTCGGCGGCCACCACGAGGATGACGATGTCCGTCACCTGCGCGCCGCGGGCCCGCATGAGGGTGAAGGCCTCGTGGCCCGGCGTATCGAGAAAAACGTAATCCCGGCCCTTGTTGCGGACCTTGTAGGCCCCGATGTGCTGGGTGATGCCGCCGAACTCCTTGGAGGTGATGTCCACGTCGTGGATGGCCTCGAGGAGGGAGGATTTACCATGGTCCACGTGGCCCATGATGGTCACCACCGGGGCGCGGGCGACCTTCTCACCCTCCACCGATTCGTCCTGGGTCATGACGAGCTCGTCCTCGAAGGAGATGACCTCCGCGGCGAAGCCGAACATGGAGGACAATTCGATGGCCACCTGCTTGTCCAGGGGCTGGTTGATCGTGGCCAGGATGCCGCGGGACATGAGTTTGGCGATGATGTCCCGCACCTTCACGTTGAGCTTGTCCGCCAGCTCCTTGACGGTGATGCCCTCGCGGATGAAGACGGCCTCACCCGTCTCGGCCTTGGCGCGGGCCTCTTCCAACTCGTGCTCGAGCCGTTCACGGCGGTCCACCTTGGCCTGGAGCTTGTCGTGCCGGCGTTCGCGCTTGCTTTTGCGGTGCAGCTCTTGAGGCGGAGCCAAACGGCTCGGGGTCTTGGCGGGCTCGGGGCCGCGGGGTGGAACCTGGCCCGGCCGGGCTTCCGCTCCGGGACGCGCGGGCGCTTGCCCGGGACGCCCATACGGCGCTGGCCCTGCGGGGCGAGGATGCGGTGTTCCTGGGCGCTGGCTCGGCCCTCCGGGCCGATGCGCTTGAGAGCCGGGCCGCTGGCCCTGGCCGTGCGAAGGTTGGCCCGGGCGCTGCCCCTGAGGTTGCGGAGCCTGGCCCTGACGCGGAGCAGGGGGACCCGACCGGGGGGACGGAGGACCCGACCGCGGGGAAGGACCGCCGGGGCGCTGCTGTCCTTGGGGTGCCGCGGGCCCGTGGAAGCGAGGAGGTTGGCCCGAAGGCTGGCTCGGGCTCGAGGGAAGCGGCCGGTTAGGCAACATCTCGCCGGGCCTGGGCACCACACCGGGACCGTGGTGGAGCACCGGTCCTGACCCTGGAGGCCTTGCGGGCAAGGGCGAGGGGCGGTGGATCTGGGGCCCTGTAGGGCGCGGCGATGGAGCGGACGAACCGGGGGCCGAGGGGGGCGGTGGCACGGGAGCAGCCTTCTCCACGGTCTTTTCCGTGGCCTTCTCGTGGCCCGCGGGTTTGTCCTGCTCGGAAGGTTTGGGTGCCGCCTCGACCACCTTCACGGGAACCTTGGCAGGCGGAGCTTTGGCCGGTGCCTTCTCAGGCCCTGGGGCGGGAGGGGGCGAGGGAATGCGGATCACCCTGGCTCCGGGCCTGGAGACGACAGGAGCCTTCGGTTCGGGTGCTTTCTCGGGCGCGGCGGCGACCTTTTTGACGGCGGGCTTGGGAGGAGTCTCGGGCTTGGAGGGGACCGCCGCCGCCGGCTTGGCGGGCGCCCGTTTCCCGCCGAGCTTTTCCAGCACGGTCTCGTCGAGCGTGGAGAAGTTGGAGGCCACTTCGACACCCATGGCTTTCAAGTTTTCCACGAGAAGATTGGACGAGATGCCGAGTTTTTTGGCCAGCTCGTAGACTCTTACTTTAGACATGGCTCATTCCCCTTCCTCCGCCGGGCCCACCTGCGCCCAGCTCCGGATGGCCTCCAAGGTCTTGGGACCGAGGCCCGGAATCCCCCTCAGGTCCTCGTCAGAGACCCCGGCGAGGGCCTCCGGCTCGGCCCAGCCTCGGGCCGCCAGCTCGGCCATCACCTTGGCGGGGACGCCGTGAATGTGGACATCCGGTTCGGATTCCTCGTACCCTTCCTCGGGAGACGTCCCCTCCTCGTAAGGTTCTTCTTCGGACCCGCCTTCGGTGGGTTCCTCTCCGCCGCCCATCATGCTACTCATGGCGGCGAGGATCTCCTGCTTCTTCGCTTCTTCACTCTTCACGTCCAGCTCCCAACCCACCAGGATACCCGCGAGCCGGATGTTCTGGCCCCGCTTGCCGATGGTGAGGGAGAGCTGGTCCTCGGGCACGATGACTTCCATGCGCCTCGCCTCGTTGTCCACGATCTGGACCCGCGTCACGGTGGCCGGCGCGAGGGACGCCTTCACGAAGTCCGAGAGGTCTTCCTTGTAGGGGATGATGTCGATCTTCTCTCCGCGCAATTCGCGGGTCACCGCCTGGACGCGCATGCCGCGCATGCCGATGCACGCCCCGATGGGATCGATGTCCTTGTCCCGGCTCATGACGGCGATTTTGGTACGCTCGCCGGGCTCCCGGGCGATGTACCGGATGATCACGGTACCGTCGTAGATTTCGGGCACCTCGGCCTCGAAGAGCTTGGCCACGAAATCCTTGCTGGCCCGGCTCAGAATGATCTGGCTCCCCTTGGTGTTCTCGCGGACTTCGATGATCAGGGCGCGAATGCGATCGGACTGGAGGAACCGCTCGCCCCGGCACTGCTCCGACACGGGAAGGAGCGCCTCGGTGCGGCCCACGTCCACGATGACGTTGCGCTTCTCGGTGCGCTTGACGACACCGTTGATGATGGTCCCCACCCGGTCCTTGTACTCCTTGTAGATGATCTCCCGCTCCGCCTCGCGGATCTTCTGCGTGAGGACCTGTTTCGCCTGCTGGGCCGCGATGCGCCCCATGTAGGGCGTGGCCTCCAGGGGGAACTCGATGATGTCACCGGGCTCGCAGTCGGAGTGGGTCTGCCGGGCCTCCTCCAGGGGAAGCTGGGTGAGGGGGTTCTCCACTTCCTGGCCCTCCATCACCTGTTTGATGCGGGCCAGCGACATCTCGCCCGTCTCGCGGTTGAAGTGGCCCACGAAGGCTTCCTGAGAATGCAGGACGCGCCGCGCCGCGGCGGCCATGGCGTCCTCGAGGGCGGAGATGACCACCTCCTTGTCAATCCCCTTTTCGCGTCCAAGGGCCTCGATGGCCTGAAGCAGTTCGCTCGACATGGCACCGCGCTCCTTATGATTCGCCTACGGAAATTGGAAGACGAGATGGGCCGTCTTGATTCGGTCCAGCGGAATCGTCCGCACTTCATCTCCCACCGTGATTTTCACGTCCTCACCCTCGCGGCCGGCCAGCTCCCCTTCCAGGGCCTGCCCAGCGTCGGGCCCGCCGGAGCCCAGGACGATCTTCGCCCTCTGCCCCTTGAATCGTTCGTAGTCCTCCGCCTTGCGCAGGGGGCGTTCGACCCCCGGAGAGGAAACCTCCAACTCGAAGGCGTGGGGCACGAGGTCCTCCACGTCAAGCTGGGCGGAGAGCTGGCGTGAGACCTGCTCGCAGTCGTCCAGCGTCACGGGACCGTCCAGCCGGTCCAGGGTGACCCGAATGAGCCACCTGGGACCCGAGGCGCGCTGCTCCAAGTCGAAAAGCTCGCACCCAAACGACCGTGCCGTTCCCTCGGCCATGACTCTTAGCTTCCCAATCCACGACACGTCCATGGGCGCCTCATCGCAGAAGCCTAAAAAAATAAGTGGGCCTTAAGCCCACTTGTGTGTAAATCTAACACACAAAAGGGAAAGATGCAAGTGTCCCCGAGCGGTCGGCGCCCAGGTCCAGCCTCGCGTCCGCGGGCACGATTCAGAAGAGCGTCGCCCAGCGGTTGCCCCCGCCCTCAAGGACCGCTACACTTGCCGTGTTGGGTGTCCAAGCGGATCGGGGGGACCGATGACCTTACGAAGGCTGGTCATCACCGGGGCTTCCGGCTTTCTCGGACGGCACGTCCTTGAGGTCGTCAAGGACCATTTCGAGGTGTTCGCCCTCGCCAGGCGCTCCCAGCGCGAGTCCTCGGCGCCCGTGCATCCCAACATTCACTGGTACCAGGTGGACATAGGCGACAAGGAGCCGCTCGACGCCGTTTTCCAGGAGATCATCGACACGGGCGGGGCCGAGGTGGTCCTCCACCTCGCGGCCCACTACGATTTCACCGGAGACGAGCACCCGGAGTACTGGCGGACCAACATTGAGGGCCTGCGAAACGTACTGGAGTGCGTCAAGGTTCTTCACGTGCGCCGCTTCGTTTTCGCCAGTTCCGTGGCCGCCTGCAACTTCCCGCCGGCGGGCGCGGCCCTCACCGAGGCAAGTGCGCCCGACGGGGAGCACATCTACGCCCAAACCAAGCGCATCGGCGAGGCCATGCTGGCCGAGTACGAGGCCTCGGTGCCCTCGTGCATCATCCGCTTTGGAGCGATGTTCTCGGACTGGTGTGAATATCCGCCCCAGTTCGTCTTCATGAACACGTGGCTGTCCAAGGCATGGAACGCCCGCATCCTGGCGGGCAAGGGGATATCGGCCATCCCCTACCTTCACGTGCGCGACGCCGTGACCTTCATCGCCAAACTGCTCCAACGCTATCAAATCCTCGGCCCGGGGGAGGTTCTCATCGCGAGCTGCAGCGGCTCGGTTACCCACGCCCAGCTCTTCGAAGCCGCTACCCATGCCTATTTCGGCCGCAAGCGCCGTCCGTTCTTCATGCCTAAGCCCTTATGCCGAGTGGGTCTCTACGGCATGGACTGGGCGGGGCGGGCGCTGGGGCAACGGCCCTTCGAGCGCCCCTGGATGGGCAAGTACATCGATCTTCAGCTCGCGGTCCAGGCGGAGCATACCTACGAGCGCCTGGGATGGCAGCCCAACCCAAGGCTGGAGATCCTTCGGCGAATGCCCTTTTTGGTGGAAAACCTCAAGGCCGATCCCCTGGAGTGGAACCGCAAGAACCGCGCCGCCATGAAGGAGCCCCGCCTCCGGCGGAACCTTCTCGTCCACAGGCTCCTGGAGCGCCACGAGCACGAGATCCTCACCGCCCTCATGTCGAGCTTGAGAGGCGAGGCGGCGCCCAGGTGGTTCGTGGGCCACCGCCGGTTCTCGCCCGACGACATCGAGTGGTTCCTGCGGCAGGTTCTGCGCCACCTTCTCAACGCCGTGAGGGCGCGGGATAAGGCCCTCTTTATGGCCCACTGCCGCGACCTGGCCGAGCGCCGCTTCAAGCAGGGGTTCACCGCCCAGGAAGTCTGCGACGCCCTCGCCACGATCGACCAAGCCTGCCTGAAGGCCGTCAGCGCCGATCCCGAGGCGGTCGGGCTGGACCAAACCCTTCACGACACCATCACCATGACCGTTCAACTTGGTATCGACGAGGTCCAGGAGGTGTACGAGGTTATGGGCGGGAGGACTTTCTAGGGTTAGGCGTCGAGGCCCTGCGGTAGAAGAAATAGGCGCAAAGGCCCATGGCGGCGTCGCCGGCGGCCGAGGCGGGGATGACCCAGGGTCCCCGGTAATAGAAGGCGCTCGCCGTGAGGAAGAGAGTGGCCGCGGCCTTGGCCACGACCATAAACCCGAGGCTCCGGTTCCAGGAATAATCCAGAATGTAGACGGCGGCCAGGACCACGTGAAACGCGCCCCCTTGGCGGATGAAAAACTGCGGATAAACCGCCTCGGGCCATCCGCCGAAGTGGACGGACCAGTCGGGGAAAAGCAGGAGCATGACCCCGACGGCAAAGCTGTGCAGGGCGATGAGGATCACCGCCGGCTTCTCCAGCCGGGCCCAGGTCACGGGATTGGCCACGGCGTCTTCACCTTTCACCCTCCACGGCCTCCCACCAAAGGTCCATGGCGAGGGGCGTCTCACGCGGCTCGGCGGGGGCGCCAAGACGATCCAGCTCATGGAGGATCTCGGCCACGGCGGCGGGAACCGCTTCTTGCACGGGTGCGCTCAGGCCCACGCGGTAGACCACGTCGTCGGGAATGGCCCCCACCAGAAGGACCTCCTCGGGGGCTCCTCCGGAGAACTCGAGGGTCAGCAGGGCCTCGCGCAGGCCCGGCTCGTGAGGGCCCATGCGCAGGGTGGGGGCGGCCTTGAGCAGGTCGGCCTTGCGATAGAGGCGCACCTCTCCGGGGGGGCCCGGGGCCTTCACGGCGTCCGCCACGATGAGAGCTCGAAGGCCGCGGATGTGAACCGTGAGGTCGAGGCCCGGCGTTCCCGCGTCCAGGACGAGCACGGGCGGGGGGAAGCGGAAGGCCGACTCGAGGTGCTTGATGACGTAAGGGCCGAAGGCGTCGTCGCCCATGAGGACGTTGCCCAGGCCGAGCACACCGATCTCGTTCATCAGAAAGCCGTGCGGGACCCGCCCACGCCCCCAGGACGCCGGACGGGTCCCGCCGCTCCACAAAGGCGGCCTCGGGCCGCGGAGTCAGCTACAAAACGTTCACCCTCGACATCTCGTTGCCCTCGGCGTCCACCGCATGGATGGCGCAGGCCAGGCACGGGTCGAAGGAGTGCACGGTCCGCAATACCTCCAGGGGGCGCTGGGGATCGGCCACGGGGTTGCCCACGAGGGACGCTTCGTAGGGACCCTTCTGGCCCTTGTCGTCCCGCGGGCCGGCGTTCCAGGTTGAGGGAACCACGCACTGGTAGTTGTGGATCTTGCCGTCACGGATCACCACCCAGTGGGAGAGGGCTCCCCTGGGGGCCTCGTGGAAGCCGAAGCCGCGCTGTTCGCCCGACGGGAAGACGGGCTCGTTGAAGATGGCCAGGTCGCCCTTGCCGATGTTCTCCGCCAGAAGCCCCCAATGCTTGAGGGACAGGTCGCTCAGTACCGCGCAGCGGACGGCGCGGCACGCGTGCCGGCCCAAGGTGGAGTGCAGGACTTCGGGCCCGAGCTTGGTCTTGGCCAGGGACGAGGCCGTGTCCAGAACCACCGTGGCCCACTTCTTGGTGAGCTCGTGCCCCGAGGCGTAGCCTACAAGCATCTGCGCCAGTGGACCGACCTGCATGGGCTGGCCGCTGAACCGCGGCGCCTTCACCCAGCTGTATTTCTTGGCGGGATCGAAGTCCGTGTACTGGGGAACCGTGTCCTCTTCGTACGGGTGGCGGGACCAGTCGCCGTCGTACCACGCGTGGGCGATGGACTCCTGGACGTTGTCGCGGAAGTAGGCGTCGTTGAACGAGGTAATGGGTTTCACGCTGCCCAGGTTGCCCGCCATGATGGTGCCCCCGGGCAGGTCGAACTGGGTGCCCTTGGTGTCCAGGGGCATGTCGGGTACGGCCAGGTAGTTGGTGACGCCCTTGCCGTAGCCGAGCCAATCGGGGTAGTGGGCCGCCACGGCCGCCACGTCCACCAGGTAGACCTGCTGGATGAAGGCCGCCACCTCCGTCAAGAGGTCCTTGATCATGAACAGCTTGTCCATGTTGAGGGTGGAGGGGTTGTCCAGGTTGATGGCGTTGGCCACGCCGCCCACGGCGAGGTTTTGGATGTTGGGCGTCTTGGAACCGAGGATGGCCACCACCTTGTTGGCCTGGCGCTGGATGTCCAGGGCCTGGAGGTAGTGGGTAACCGCCAGGAGGTTGATCTCCGGCGGCAACTTCATGGCCGGGTGGCCCCAGTAGCCGTTGGCGAAAATGCCGAGCTGGCCGGCGTTCACGTAGCCCGTGAGTTTGTCCTTCACCGCGGCGAACTCCCGGTAGCCGTTCTTGGGCCACGGGGAGAGGGTTTCGGCCAGTGCGGCCGTGGCCCTGGGATCGGCCTTCAGCGCCGACACAACGTCCACCCAATCGAGGGCCGAGAGCTGGTAGAAGTGCACGATGTGATCATGAAGGCAGTGGGCCGCCATGATGATGTTGCGAATGTACTGGGCGTTGATGGGGATCTCCAGGCCGATGGCGTTTTCCACGGCGCGAACCGACGTGATGGCGTGGACCGTGGTGCAGACCCCGCAGATGCGCTGGGTGAAGAGCCAGGCCTCACGCGGGTCTCTGCCCTTGAGGATGACTTCGATGCCTCGCCACATCTGGCCCGAGGACCATGCGTCGGTCACGTGCCCTCCGTTGACCTCTACGTCGATGCGGAGGTGTCCTTCTATCCGCGTAATTGGGTCTATCGTGATCCGTGGGCTCATTCAGCACCTCTCACATTGGGGGCAGCCGCGACACCGCCGAGGATGGGGTACCGCTTCACGATGTACAGGTAGGCCATGATTTCCAGCGCCACGACGCCGACGGTGATGAGGAGCTCGGGCACGGCGGGGAAGTAGGCCCAGTTCTTGCCGGGGTTGTAGGCCACGAGGTACGTGTCCATGCGGTACACGGCCCCCGCCAGGACGACGGCCATGGAGGCCTGGAACTGGCCCTTAGCCGTATCTTTGAACTTGGGAGAGAAGAGCATGGCGGCGCCGCCGATGAAGAGCGCCATCTCGACCCAGAACATGAACGCCTGGATGTTGGCATGGAACGCGAGGCCCATCCGCCCGCGCAGCACGATGTCTCCGAGCCTCAGGATGAGGTAAACCACCACGAGCCAGGCCGGAACGACCGCCATCCGCGCGAGGAGTCTGGTCTCTCTCGGACGCTTGAAGACGGACGTGGCGAGGGTAGATTCCATGGCCACCACGCCGTAACCCATGGCCACGCATGAGATCAGGAACAGGAGGGGCGCGAAGGGTGTCTGCCAAAGTCCGTGCACCTTCTGGCCCGCCAGAAGCATGAGGGCGCCCAGGGAGGTCTGGTGCATGGTGGGCAGGAGGACGCCCACGGCCAGGATCGGAATCATGAGTTTCTTGACGATGGGGTGCAAGACGCCGGCGATTTTCTTGAGGGCGGGATGGGACCCCGCTTGCTCCCACGTCTCGAAGAACGCCGGGCTCAGCTCCAACCAGAGAATGGCCACGTACGCCATGACGCAGAGGGCCACCTCCAGGAGGACCGAGTTGAGGTTCCACCAGGCGGGGAACACGGGAATCTTGTAAATATAAGGTGTCCGGCCCACGTCGATGTTGATGGCCAAGGCCGCCATGGTGTAGCCCAGGGCGCTGGTGAGGACCGCGGGGCGCATGAGCGGGTGGTAGTCACCCTTGTTGAAGATGTAGACCAGGAACGCCATGGCGTAGCCGCCGCAGCCGAGGGCCGTGCCCGTCACCACGTCGAAGGCGATCCAGATGCCCCACGGGTAGCCGTCGCTCAGGCCCGTCGTGGCGCCGAGCCCGGCGATGAAGCGCCAGATCATGAGGAGGACGCTCACCCCGACGATGGCGGCGAGTACTTTGAATGCCGGTGTCCAGAGCGGCCCGCCGAGGGGCTGAGGTTTAGTGTGGGTGCTCACGGTTTCACCTCCCCGTCCCCGCCCGAGGCGTTCCTGTTCCGCCAAATGACAGCGCCGAAGACGGCGAAGAGCGCCACGGGTGCTACGAAGCCCTGGTAGAGGCTGTGCTGGATCGTTTGCTGCATGTCAGGAGCGGGGGTCTCGCCCAGATCCGGCAGGCCCAGGTCCTGAAAGGAAATTCCGGCTTTGGATAGGTAGAGCACCTGCGTGCCGCCCCCGTCCGTCGCCCCGAAGACTTTGGGCTCGTACTTGCCGGGGGCCGCCGCCAGACGCCCCTGGGCCTCGGCAAGCAGATCCGTGTACTTGCCGTAGATGACGGCCTTCCGGGGACACACCTCGCAGCAGGCGGGCTGCTGGCCCTTGGCGATCCGGTCGGAGCACATCTCGCACTTGATGACGCGGGGCCAAGCCTTTTCCCACTCGTACTTGGGAACGCCGTAGGGGCAGGCGATGCCGCAGTACCGGCACCCCGTGCACCGCTCGCCTTCCCACGTGACGATGCCGTGCTCCCGCTTTTTGAGCGACCCCATCATGCACGCGTTGATGCAGGCCGGGTCCACGCAGTGCATGCACTGCGCCTTCATGAAGGAGGTGCGGTCGCCGTCCTTGAAGAGCTTGATGATGTTCTTGCACTTGGAATTCAGGTCGTCGGGAGCGTCGTAGAGCCCGTCGGAGGATCGGGTGTCGCGGGGCAAGCCGTTCGCATCCTGGCAGGCCACCATGCAGGTCTTGCACCCGATGCAGAGGGTGGCGTCGTAGAGCATGCCCATGGCGTCAGGAGGAGGAACACGCCGTTCCCGAGCCTCCGTCGCCGGCTCCATGGCCGACCCGAGGGCGGCCGCTGCTCCCGCCGCCGCCATCCCCTTGAGAAGCGTGCGTCGGTCCACGGTCATCTCACTCCTCCTTTTCCTTGGCTCCTTCGCCGATTTTCTTGGAGGCCATGAGACCCGCGCCGATGAGGGCGCCTCCCACCAGCCCTGCCACGCCGGCTGCCACGGGGCCGATATTGGAGTGCTCGGCGTGCATGGGCGCGTACGTGTCGGGCGGCGTGGCGTGGCTGATCTCCACGGTGGTGCTGATGGGGATACGGAAGCCCACCGCTTGCTCCGTACAGCCCACGCAGGGGTGGCCGATGCCGATGGGCCAGGCTCCGGGCACTTCACCGAAGGGCAGGAGGGAGCAGTTGGCGTGGGTGACGGGGCCTTTGCAGCCCGTCTTGTAGAGGCAGTATCCGAGCTTGTGGCCCTCGTCGCCGAACTTGCCCACGAAGCGCCCCGCGTCGAAGTGGGGCCGGCGGGGGCAATCCTCGTGGATGACTCGGGTGTACGCGAACAGCGGCCTCGCCTTGTCGTCCAGCGCCGGGAGGCTGCCGAAAGTGGCGTACTGCAGCACCACGCCCAGAAGGTTGTACGGATTGGCCGGGCAGCCCGGGAGGGTCACGACGGTTTTGCCCTTGAGGACCTGCGGGGCTCCCTGAGCGCCCGTGGGATTGGGGTCGGCCGAGGGGATGCCGCCCCAGGATGCACAGGAGCCGATGGCGATGATCGCCCCCGCCTTGTCGGCCACTTCGTTCACCATGTCCACGGCGGTCTTGCCGGCGATCTTGCAGAAAATGCCGTTGTCCTTGGTGGGAATGGCCCCCTCCACGATGAGGACGTACTTTCCAGCGTTTTTGGCCATGATGTCCTTGAGGACGTCTTCGGCCTGGTAGCCCGCCGCCGCGAAGAGCGTCTCGCAGTAGTCGAGGGAGATGAGATCCAAGATGAGGTTAGCCACGTCGGGATGAGACGTCCGCAGGAGAGACTCAGTGCAGCCCGTGCACTCCTGGAAGTGGAGCCAGACCACGGAGGGCTTTTTAGGCCCGGCCGCGGTTTCGGCCATTTTCTCAGCGGCCCACGAGGGCAGCCCCATGGCGGCGGCCGCCATGGTGCACACCTTCATGAAGTCCCGGCGGCCCCAGCTCGAGCCGTCCAGATGATCCTCATGCCTGGTGGTTTCTTCCTTCTGTCCCATGGGCACCTCCCCTGTTTCCCTTGGACATCAAACCGGCGAGTAGGAACGCGGACGTTTCCAAACGATACGACCATATTAGAGAGCTGATTCCCCCCTTGTCAAGCCTATTCGATAACCCGATTCACGCGCCCGCGTTGCAGCCCTCAAAGGGCCGTGCCTGTTCAGCCTTAGGTTTTTCAGCACCTTCTTGGCGAAGCGGCAGAGATGGAAATCTTTTTGTTCTATTGTGAAACTGTATGGGCCCTGTTAATTGGGAACGCCGTTCACATCTCTTCAACCGAGTCTGCCGCACCCGCGGCCCACCGCTCCCGAGAGTCCCGCGGCCCCGCTGTTCCGCCTCATGACAGCTCCGTCTGCCACCTTCACCTCGAGCGGGCACCGTGATATACTTTTTAGAATACGTTCCGAGTTCTTTTAGAGGGGATGCTTATGGAGTCCGTCCTGGTCGCAGCCAACTGGAAGATGTACAAGACCACAGCCGGCGTCCAGCATTTCTTCGATCGCTGGTCTCGCGATCCCGCGCCTCCCGGGCGCGAGGTGGCTTTCTTCCCGCCCTTTCCCCTCCTCCCGCTGGTGCGCGGCCTCCTCCTGCAGGGCCAGGCCCTCGGCGCACAGAACGCCCACGAGGCCGACGAGGGCGCGTTCACCGGAGAGGTATCCTGCGCCCTTCTTAAGGACCTGGGATGTGACTACGTACTGATCGGACACTCGGAGCGGCGCAACCTCTTTGGCGAAACCGATGCCCGGATCGCCGCCAAGATGAGAACGGCCCTCCGTCACGGGGTAAGGCCCATTCTGTGCGTCGGTGAGCATCTGGACGAGCGCCAGAGGGGCCGGACCCTCCACGTGGTTCTCGGGCAACTCTCGGAAGACTTAGGCACGGCACCTCCCCCCACAGGCTTCGACGTGGCCTACGAACCCGTCTGGGCCATTGGTACGGGCAAGGTGGCGCGCCCCCAGGACGCCGCGGAAGTTCACGAGGCCATCCTGGCATGGCTGCACGAGCACCAAGCGGGTGCGGACGCCAGGATCCTCTACGGCGGCTCCGTCAAGCCCGACAGCGCCGCCGCCCTCCTGGCCACTCCGGGCGTTCGCGGCCTGCTCGTAGGCGGGGCGAGTCTGGACCCGGCGTCCTTCGCGGCCATCCTCCGCGCGTAAGTGCACCGAGGGCCAGGGGACTCGGAACCTTCTTTTCACTTTTCACTTTCCCTTTCTCACGTCCCTCTCCCTTCAGTGGTATAGTTTTGAGTTTGTGCGAGAGGTGTTGCATGCAGATGCCGATGGTCATCGTGGGCGGACAGTGGGGCGATGAGGGCAAGGGCAAGATCGTGAACCTCCTGGCGGATGCCGCGGATCTCGTGGCGCGCTACCAAGGCGGCCACAACGCTGGCCACACGGTCATTATCGGAGGCAGCCGCTACGCGTTGCACCTGGTGCCCTCGGGCATCCTGGCGGCGCGCAAGGTATGCGTCATCGGCAACGGCATCGTCATCGATCCCGAAGCCCTGGTGAAGGAGCTTCGGTCGCTCAAAGACTCGGGCATTGACGTGGGGGCCCTGCGCATCTCCGACCGGGCCCACCTCCTCCTGCCCCACCACGCCCTCCTGGACCAGCTGCGGGAGGCGAACAAGGGCGAAGGCAAAATCGGGACCACGGGACGGGGCATCGGCCCATGCTACGAGAGCAAATACAACCGGGAGGGCGTCCGCGCCATTTTCCTCACGGACCCGGTCCGGCTGAGCGCCGAGATCACGCGCCTGGCTGAGGACAAAAACCGTTACTTGAAAGCCATGTTCGGCCACGACGGCATCCCCGCGGCGGAGGCCGTGGCCCGGTTCCTGGAGCTGGCCCCTGAAATCGCGCCCCTGGTGTGCGACACGTCGGCTCTGGTGAACAGCACCATCGACGCGGGCGGCCGGGTCCTTTGCGAAGGGGCTCAGGGAACCCTGCTGGACGTGGATCACGGCACCTACCCCTACGTCACCTCCAGCAACAGCACGGCCGGCGGCGCGTGCACGGGGCTGGGAATGGCGCCCACCAGGATCAAGAGCATCATCGGAGTTTTCAAAGCTTACTGCACCCGCGTGGGCGCCGGACCCTTCGTGTCCGAGCTGGACAATGAGCAGGGGAACCTGATCCGCGAGCGGGGCCACGAGTATGGAACCACCACGGGGCGGCCTCGCCGGTGCGGGTGGTTCGATGCCGTGGCGGCGAGATATTCGGTGCGCATCAACGCCCTCGACGGCATGGCCCTCACGCTCCTGGACGTCCTGGACGCCTTCGACGAAGTGAAAGTCTGCGTCGCCTATGAGTTCGAAGGCAAGCGCATCACCGAGTTCCCCGCGGGACGGTGGATCTTGGAAGGAGCCACCCCCGTTCTCGAAACCTTCCCCGGCTGGAAGACGAGCCTTTACGGCACCACCGATTGGGGTGCCCTGCCCGAAAACGCCAAGGCCTACGTTGAACAACTGGAGCGCCTGGCGGGAGTGCCCGTGGCCATCCTCTCCACGGGTCCGGACCGGGCGCACACCATCGTGCGGGACGCCTCCCTTCGGAAGCTCCTGGGACTATGACTCGGCGCCCAACGCCCGCCCTGGCGGGCCTGGCGTCGGCGCTTTTCATGACCTTCGCGGCCCTGGCCGCCCCGTCCCCGCCGCCCAAGGTCGTAGTCCTGGGGTTTGACGGCGCCGATCCCACCCTGGTGCGCAAGTACATGGCCGAGGGCGTCATGCCCAACCTCACCAGGCTGGCGGCGCAGGGAACGTTCAAAAACCTGAAGGTCACCAACCCGCCTCAGACTCCCGTCTCTTGGGGCGCCTTCATGACGGGGCTGAATCCGGGAAAGAACCACGTCTTCGACTTTCTGGCGAGGGACGTAAAAACCTACAAGCCCTCCTTCGCCCTCATGGAGGAAGGCTCCAAGGTTTTTCTCCTGGGCAAGTGGAACCGTTCGGCCCTCTCCGCGGCGGTGTTCCTGGCCGCCTTCCTCCTTGCCTGGGGGGGCGCCCGGCTCCTGGGCAGACGAGGGCCCATGGTTATGGCTTCGGCGGCGGCCGCGGGGGTCCTCCTCGCGGCGGGCGCATGGAGTACGGTGGGACGCGACATCCCGTCCCGGGTGCCCGTACCCATCAACCACCTGGTGGGGACGCCTTTCTGGGAGACGGCCGCGGCGGCGGGGAGAAAATGCCTCGTGTTTCGCGTGCCTGACACCTTCCCCGCCAAGCCCTACCGCGAGGGACGGCTCCTGGCGGGCCTCGGCGTTCCCGACATGCGCGGCCGCGTGGGCACGCCCTACATTTTTACGACGGACCCGTCCCTCACGGCCGGGAGCAACGAGTTCTCCGTGGACATCGTGGCCCTCCCTCCCGGTGCTCCCCAGCCCGTGCACACCAAGATCCAAGGCCCCTTCAACAAGCCCTTCTACGAGTACGTGGTCCAGGACGCGCCGGGATGCGAAACGGACCCGGCCGTGGTGGAGCAATTGAAGAAGCGCGCCGAGGAGAAGCTCAAGGCGGGCGGAGTGCCCGCCACGATCGACGTCCCCCTCGCCCTGTCCTGGGATGCGACCGCGGGGACCTGCACCTACGACGTGCAGGGCCACGGGAGCACCCTGAAAGTGGGCCAGTGGTCCGACTGGGTCGTCCTGGACTTCGCCTTCAACCGGCTTCTCCACCTCCAAGGCATGGTCCGGTTCTATCTTCTGGCCGTGGAGCCCTCGGTGCGACTGTATATGTCCCCCATCCACTTTCATCCGGAGGATCACGGCATCCCCATCTCCTACCCGCCGGACTACGCGGAGAAGCTCCTGAAGCGGTTCGGGTTTTACAAGACCATGGGGTGGGCCGAGGACACGTGGACCATCTCCTCGGGCCTGGCGGACGAGGCGCAATTTCTCTCGGACATGAACCAGACCGTGGACGCCTACGAGAAGATGATGAAGGGGCTCCTAAAAGACGGGGATTGGGACCTCTACGTTCAGGTCTACGAGTTCACGGATCGCACGGCCCACGTGCTCTGGCGCTACCTCGATCCCGCGCATCCCATGTACGACGCGGCCAAGGCGCCCCGGTACGAAGCGGCCATGCGCAAGACCTACGAGCGCATGGACACCATCGTGGGCGAGGCCATGAATCTCATGCCCAAGGGGGCGGCGCTCATCGTTCTGTCGGACCACGGCTTCACGTCGTTCCGGCGCGCCGTGAATACGAACCGGTGGCTCATCGATCACGGCTACATGGTGCTCACGGCGGACACGGGCACCCTCACGCTCCAAGATCTCTTCGACGACAACAGGCTTCTGTTCAAGAACGTGGACTGGAGCAGGACCAAGGCCTATGCCCTGGGACTGGGCAACGTGTATATCAACTTGAAGGGCCGGGAGGCCCACGGCTGCGTCAACCCCGGCCCCGAGTACGACGCCCTCATGGCGCGGCTCAAAAAGGAACTCCCGGAGATGGTGGACCCGGACACGGGCGGCAAGCCCGTCTTCGCCGTCTACACCCGTGACGAGCTCTACAAGGGTTACGATCCCAATCTCACTCCCGACCTTCGGGTGGCCAATCCCCCGGGATACCGGGTGTCGTGGCAGACGTCCCTGGGCGGGGCTCCCGAGCGCCTCGTGGAACCCAACGACACGCCGTGGAGCGGGGATCACTGTTCGCTGGACCCCTCCTTCGTGCCGGGAGTCTTCTTTTGCAACCGGAAGGTGGACTTGAACCCGGACATGCTCGACATGGCCCCCACGATCCTCGCCCTCTCCGGGGTAAAGCCGCCCGGCGATCTCGAAGGCCGGCCCCTCCTGGAGGCCGCGCCGTGAAACTCCGCCAGTCGGCGCTGGCTCTCGCCTTCCTGGGATCGCTGGCCACCCTCAGTCCCGCCCAGCAGGCCCCCAAGGGCGACGCGGAGGCGGCCATCCGGAGGCTCGCGGGGCAGATCGCCGAGATCGCCGGCAAGCAGCAGGGCGTCCTGGACCGGATGGACCTTGTGAAGCGGCGCCTCAGGCTTGACGAGATGATGCTGGCCCGCATGGAGAGCCAGCAGGCCCAAGCCGCGGCCGCCGTGGAGACAGCCACGGCCCGTTTGGCCGATCTTTCCCGGCAGGAGGAACGGGCGCGCCGGTACCTCCGCCTGCGGATGCGCCAGGTGTACGCCCTCGGAGTCCTCCAACAGTACCGCCTTCTCTTCGCGGTGAACTCCACGCAGGATCTTCGGTCGGCGGGCCTGTACCTGAGCGCGCTGGGGACCAGGGATGCAGCGGCATTCCGCCGCCTCTCCAACGTGCGAGCGGACCAGGCGCGGCTTCAGAGCGACCTGGCCGCCTCTGAGGAAGCGTTACGAACGCGCGCCTTGAACACGCAGCGCGAGCGCCAAGCCCTCCTGGCCGAGCAAGCCCGCCAGAGCGCCCTCCTGGCCCGCCTCAGCCAGGAGCGGCAGACGGCCCAGCTTGGACTGGAGGAGACCCTCGCCGCCGCCAAGGCCATGGACCGTTACGTGACAGATCTGGCTTTTCGAGGCCGCGTGGACCTCATGAGCAAGAACATGGCCCTGGCCCGCGGGCTTCTGCCTCGGCCCTGCGAAGGTACCGTCCTGCGGGGGTTCGGGGATTTCATCCATCCCAAGTTCAGGACCCGCGTCCCCCACCCCGGCCTCGACGTGGGCGCCCCCTTGGGCTCCCCCGTGAAAGCCGTCTTCGACGGGCAGGTGGAGTATGCGGGCTGGCTTTCGGGCTACGGCTACACGGTGATCTTGAGCCACCCGGGCGGGTTCTTCAGCATCTACGGTCATCTGGACCAGATTTCGGCCGCCAAGGGGCAGACGCTGGCCCAGGGCCAGGTCTTGGGGGCCGTGGGTGAAAACGCGGCCACGGGCACGACGGCCCTTTACTTCGAACTGCGCCAGGGCGCCAAGGCGGTAGACCCGGCCCTCTGGTTGAAAGGAGAACCGCATGCGGCCAATTCCAGCGCCCGTTAGACGATACGCCACGCTGGCTCTGATTCTGGTGGTTTGGGTCGCCTTGCCCGCCCTCGGACAGAGCGCCGAGACGAAGCCGCCTTTGGACGAGGCCTCCTGGTCTCTCTTCCAGCGCATTTTTGGCATGGTCCTGAAGGACTACGTGGACCCCAAGACGCCCGATGAAGTGATCCTGGGCGCCCTCAAGGGGGCCGCCTCCAGCGCGGGCCCCGAATGCGCCTACATCCCTCCCGATGAAGTGGCCGCCTACAGGGCACTGGATAGGGCTCCCGCGGCCTTGCCCATTTACGTAACCAAGGAGAGCGATTTCGCCAAGGTGCTGGCCTCCTATCCCGGCCAAGATCCGTCCATCCACCCCGGTGACGCCCTCCGCTTCATCGGCGACCGCTCCACCTACGACCTCACTTACCCCCAAGTGCTGGAGGCCATGCGCGGGACCCCGGGCGAAAAGGTCCGCTGCATCTTCATCAAGCAGGAGTCCTGGCAGTCCTATACGGTGACCCTGACCCGGCAAGCCCCCGCGCCCCCCCGCTGGCTGCCTCTGGGCAACGGCTCCGGGGCTCTGGTTCTGCCCTGCATCGAGGCCTCTCTGCCGCCGGATGTGAGCAGGGCCATGGCGACGGCCAAGGGCCCCGTCGTCGTGGACCTCAGAGGGTGCGCCGCCGACGACGCGCGGGCGGCCCTGAGATGGGCAGGGGACCTGCTGGGCAAGGGACAGGGTCCCGCACGCAAGGGTCCCAAGGGGGTGGTCCACGACCCCCTGGCGGGCCCCGGTCTCCTGGCGGGAAAGGTTACACGAGTCTTGGTGAACGACACGACGGCTCGCGCCGGTGAAGTACTGGCCCTCGCATTGGCGGGAGGCGGGGCCCTCCTGGCCGGCGGTCCCACCTTCGGCTGGGCACCTTACAGCCAGGACTTTCCCTTGGAAAACGGGGGTCTTCTCAGGCTCAATACGGCCTACTTTCTCGCCCCCCAAGGCGAAGCCCTCGACGGCCATCCCGTACCGCCGGCCATCCCGCTGACCTTCGCCGAGGGCGCCAAGCCAGAGGAGATCTACCTCCAGACCCTCAAGGCCCGGCCACCCGCCCCCAGTCCTGTCATCGGGAAGGGGGACAAGGTCCAGCCAAGACCGGCGAGCGGCGGCCTCAAGGACCATGGGCGCTAACAAGGCTTCCTTCAGGGGCAAAGGCAGGAGAGGCGCACGCCGGGGGCCGGACGTTCCGCTCTGGCTGGTGCTCGTTCTCTTCCTTGCCCTGATCTTCACCGTGTTCCTAAGGTGCCGGGTAACCCCAAAGCCTGAGACCAAGGCCCCCGAGCGTCCCGTGGCGAAGCAGCAGACCCGGAACGTGCCCAAACCGGCCCCCAAGAAGCGGGATCACCCCCAGGCGGAGCCCCCGCTGTGGCCTGAGAGCCCCCCCGCGGACAGGGCCACGCCCGCGCCGCCCCGACCCCTTCCCCGGGAGGGTGAGCGCCGGATCTGTCTCGTCATCGACGACGTAGGTTACCGGCTGGATCTCGCCCAGACTGCCGCAGAAAAACTCCCCAAAGAAACGACCTTCGCCGTCATTCCGTTCCTTCCTTACTCCGAAGCCTCCGCGACCCTTTTCCATGACCGGGGCTTCGCCGTCATCCTCCACTGCCCCATGGAGCCAGAAGGTTCGGGCCAGTGGAAGACCACGCCGGGGACGCTCCTGGTGGGCATGCCCGAGGGCGAAATCGGGCGGATCGTGGACTTGGATCTGAAAGGGGTCCCTTTCGCGGAGGGAGTGAACAACCACATGGGCTCCCTCGCCACCACGGACCGCCCGCTCATGGAGGCCGTCTGCTCGGCCCTCAAGGCGCGGGGACTCTATTTCCTGGACAGCCGCACCTCGGCCCGCACGGTGGCCTATGACACGGCACGGGCCGCCGGCATCCCCGCGGCTTATCGGTCCGTCTTTCTTGACGACGTGGACGAAGATGGTGCTATCATCAAGCAGATCGACTCGTGGGCCGCGCGGTCGGAGCGGGAGGGGGCACCGGTGGCTATCGGGCACTTGCGCCCTCGAACCATCGAAGCTTTGGCCTTCCGCCTGCCCTACTGGCGCTCCAAGGGGGTTAGGATCGTGCCGCTGCGTGAGGTGGTCCATTGACTGGCGAGCCGGCCCATGGCGGCATCCCGCCCAAGATCGGGAAGTATAAAGTCGCGAGCGTCCTAGGCCGCGGCGCCATGGGAGTTGTGTACCTCGCCCGCGACCCCCTCATCGACCGGGACGTGGCGATCAAGACCATCGTCCTCCCTCAGGGGCTGGAAGAATTCAGGATCCGCGAGTTCAGGGAGCGGTTTCTGCGGGAGGCGCGCGCCGCCGGGCGCCTGAGCCATCCCGCCATCGTGACCATCTATGAAGCCGACGACGGCGCCGCCGGAGGTCCGCCCTTCATCGCCATGGAGTTCGTGGAGGGCCTGCCCTGGAATCACAAGATCCGCCAGCGCACCTTTCCGGACGCGGAGCCGGTTCTGGCCCTCGCCAGGGAAATCGCCTCCGCCCTCGACTACGCCCACCGGAACGGCGTCGTTCACCGGGACATCAAGCCGGCGAACATCGTCCAGACTCCCGACGGACACGTGAAGCTCATGGATTTCGGCATCGCCAAGGTTCCCACCTCGGAGCTGACCCGTGAGGGGCAGTTCCTGGGGACCCCCGCTTACATGTCCCCCGAGCAGATCATGGGCAAACCCGTGGACGGCCGTTCGGATCTCTTTTCTTTAGGTACCGTCCTCTATGAGCTGCTGACGTGCCAGAAACCCTTCCCCGGCGAGGACATCACGACCGTCACCTACAGCATCCTCCGCGAGGATCCCCGGCCTTCCCGGTCCATCAACGCCGCCATCCCAGAGGACGTGGACCGGATCCTCTTCCATCTCATGGCCAAGGACCCGGACCAGCGTTACGCTTCCGCACGCCAACTGGTGGAGGACGTGGACGCCTTCATGGCGGGCGCGGGGCTGCCCCACGCGGGGCAGGCGCCCGTCCCATGGGTGGAGGCCAACACCGTCACGTCGGCGCCTCCCGTACCCGCCCCTCAGGCTGTCCCCCCTCCCGCGCCGCCCGCACACGCTGCCAAGCCCCCGGCCGCTCCACCCATGCCCACCCGGGCGCAGGCGGACTCGCCCTCCGCCCCCGCCCCCATGGGGCAGGCGCCACCAGCCAAACCGGGCCCTCCACCCCCGGCCCAAGGCTCGGCCGCGCCTTCCGCGCGCGGCGAGCTCGCGCCCAAGGGACAGGCCGTTAATGCGCTATGGCTCCTTGGCGGACTGGGCCTCCTCGCCATTCTGGCCGTGGGCGCCATGACCGCAGCCTTCTTCTGGTTCCGGTCCAGAAGCTCACCCGAGATCCCCTCGGCCGAGATACCCGCCCAGCAGGCCGCCAAGCCTTCGGCGGCCCTTCCCCAGGCTTCGGCCACGGCCCCCGCGGCCGCCGAGCCTCCGGTTCCCCTCCCGGCGCCCAAACCGAGGCCAAGACCCAAACCGCCCGCACAGCCCCCCGCTCAGCCGCCCGCGGCTCCGATCCTACAGCCCGTGGCTCCGCCCATCGTGAAGCCCCCA
>JAKBES010000160.1 GCA_021833665.1 Acidobacteriota bacterium | reverse complement strand
CTCCCGCGATGAGCACCAGGCGGGGCCTGTGGCGAAGGGCGTGGAGGACGATGGCGCCGGGGAACAGGAGGAGGGGCCAGTAGCCCGCGCCGGTGGTTCGGATGCCCAGCAGGCACGCGTGGAACACCAGCAGGCACAGCGCGAGGAGGCCCAGCCCGAGGCGGTTGGACAGGTGCTGGGGCTTGGACCGAACGGCCCGCCTCCAGAGAAAGTAGTAGAGCATGCCCATGGCGAGGTTGACGAAGCCCATACCGTTGTTTTCGTTCACGAAGGGCCCGAAGGCGCCGGTGGCGTGAGCGCTCTCACGCATGCCTAGGATTTTGGTGACTACCGACCGATACTGGGCCAGCGCCACGAACCCCACGCCCAGTCCCAGCACGCCCACCACCAAGGCGAGAACACGCAGGCCATCCCGGCTTGACCGCCCCACCATGTCCATGAGCAGGACCAGCACGAGAGCGGCCATCAGGGCCAGAAGGGCGCGGAGCGTCAAGGCGGGCGTGAAGGTGGCGGGACGCCATGAGGAATTCGGCGGCGTGAGGGCACTTCCCGAATCGGGGGGCGAGATTTTGCCCGAAAAGGGGTCGGTACGGTAGAGGTCCGAACGGAGGAACGTCTCTGCCTGAGCGGCTTGGTCCATCTGGACGCCCCGTTCGTCGCCTAGGGTCCGCCAGAGGCCCGTCGTCACGGGAACCACCTGGAGAACCCCCGCGGCCAGAAGAACGCAGAGGAAGAGCGCGGGCGCCCAAAGAAGCGACGGGCGGCGGAACAGGTCCTTACGCGACCAGGCGACGCCGGCGGCCAGCACGAAGAGACCCGCCTCAAAGGTGGCCGTGGACCAGTCCTCAACGGCGCCGAAGGCGATCACCGAGAAGGCGATGAGAACGGCCAAAGCGGCGATCAGAACCGGCGGCGGAGGCGGACCGGCGTTAGGGTGGGAGCGGGGTGTGTTCAGGGGAGACCTCGAAGGGACAATTGGGGATTGGGGATTGAAGAGACTGTGAATGACGGCCGGTAGGGGAGGGCCACCGTGCCCTCCCGCGTGCCTGCACCACCCCGGGCGACCACGGTGGGTCGCCCCTACAGAGGTTCGCGATCGGCGATCGCTCCCACGGCGATGGGTGTCGGTGGTTGTTCGGCCGCTGAGCGATCGGCCGCTACGGGGCACACCATCGAGCACTGCCGCGGAGACGAGCAGGACGGTTGTTGTGGGAGCCGTCGCTGACGGCGAACGGTTGAACCACCTCTTAGGGATCGGCCTCTGGGAAGGCTGGCCGGCCGATCGGCGACCGGCGGCTACGGTGAAGCATGCTACGGACTTACCAGAATTACCGTTTTGCTGAAATTCTTTGGGGCATAGCTCCGCCCAAGATCATGGGGTTGAAGCCCCATAAGTCCTCAGGCGCCGTGGATCGTCAGAGGCGCGGGCGCCCAAAGGTAACGAGCCAGAGCCATGCGCGCGGCTTTGCCGTGGCGGCAAGGACCAACTTGGGTTATGGAAGGTCTATGTCCCATCAGACGGTTGCGCGGCGAGGGGCCTGGTCGCGGTTCTTTTGGTGGCGGAATCTCCGCGTGGCCTTGTCCCACCACGTCTCCGGAGGCTTTTTCCCGTAATAGTAGTGGTAGTGCCGGTAGTAGTAATTTCGGTAATAGTAATGCCGCCCGTACTCGAAGTAGTTGAGGACCGCCCCGGCGACGGGACGGCCGATGCGCTCGAACTGCTGAAGCACTTGGACCATGAGGGGCAGGTGCGTGACCTGGAAGCGTCCCACCAGGAGCACCAGGTCCACCTCGTCGGCGATGATGCTGGCATCGGTCACCGCCAGGACGGGCGGCGTGTCCAGGATCACCCAGTCGTAGGTGGCCTTCGTGGATTGGATGAGCCGGTGGTACTTGCCCATGCTGAACAGGTTGGGAGGATTGGCCGGGGTCTTGCCGGCGGGCAGGAGCGACAGGCCTTCTTTCCCCGCAGGCATGATGTAGGGGCTCGGATCTTCCGTTTCTGAGGCCAGAAACTCGCTCAGGCCCTGCTTGGCGTCGAGCTGGAAGAACTTGTGGAGGGTGGATTTACGGGCGTCGCAGTCCATGAGGAGGACCCGGTCTCCCGCCGCGGCCAGGGTGATGCCCAGGTTGGCCGCCACCGTGCTCTTGCCTTCTCCAGCCGAGGCGGAGGTCACCATGATCACGTTCTTGGCCTTGTGATCGCTGCAGTAGACCAAGGATGTGCGGAGGTTCTGGAAGGCCTCCACCACGATGGGTTTGGTCTCTCCGGAGTGGACGGGAATGGTGCCCAGGAGGGGGATGTGGAGCTTCTGCTCGATCTCCTCCGGCTGGCGCAGGCGGGTGTCGATGGCCCGCACCACAAGGACGGAACCCACGGATCCCATGAGCCCGAGCATGAAGCTGAGGAGCACCACCATCTTGCGGTTGGGCTTGCTTGCGGAGGTGGGCGTCTCGGCCCGCTCCACGATGCGCGTCTGGTTGGACATGAGGCTGGCCGCCACGTCCACCTCGCGCATCTTTTCAACCAACAGATCCATATATTTGCGCACCGAGTCCACCCCGGCCTGGAGGGCCTCGCTCTGGCTGGACTGCTGGGTGCCCTCGATGGCTTGTTCTTTTAGGCTGGTCAGCTCCGAGGTGAGGGAGGCGTATTCCTGGTTGATGGCGGCGAACTGGCTTTCCTGGGCCTGGAGGATGAGGAGGCCCTGGTTGCGGATGCGCTTGCGGATGGCGGCGATTTCCTCGTTCTTCTTCACGATGGCGGGGTGCTTGGGCGTGAACTGGGTGGACATTTTGGCCAGGTCCTTCTCGGCCTGGTTGTACTGCCCGAGCAGGTCCTGCATGGCCGGGTTGGCCTGGACGAAGGCCAGGGAGAGCGGATCCGTCGAGGCGTTTTGGAGCGCGCGGAGCTGGGCGAGCCGGGCGGAGGCCTCGTTCTTCTGCATGAGCACGTCGTTGCGCTTCAACTCCAGGCCCTGGATGCGGCTGTCCGTGATGAGCTTCTGGTTCTCAGGGAAATAGGAGCCCGTGTCCTGGAGGTGCTCGCCGTAGGCCTGCTTGAGCCGCGTGTACTCCTTCTCCATCTTGGCGGCCTGGTCTGCCATGAGGTGGTCTGCCTCCTGGAGATACTGGAGCTTCTGGCGCAGGGTCACCCGGTCGTAGGCGTCCGCGATGCCGTTGGTCCAGGCAGCCACGTCCTTCTGGTCCCCGGCGGTCACCGAAATGCTGAAGAGGGCGCTGTCGCGCTTGCGCTGGACGGAGGTCATCTTGCGCAGGGCGTCCACCGGGTTCTTGCCTTCAAAGGCAGGGCTCTGCGCGAGGTGAAGGTCGTTTGCGGCCTCTTGGAGGACCGCCCGGCTCTTGATGATGTCGGCTTGGGAGTTGAAGAACATCTCCGTGGTGAGATCCGTGGACCCCACGTTGGAGACATCCTTGGGGCCCTTCTGCATGCCCCGGTCGATGAAGACCGTGGCCGTGGCCGTATATTTGCGCGGCGCCAGGAAGGCATAGAGGAAGCCCGCCACCGTAACCGCCAGCGTTACCCCAAGGATCCACTGACGGTATTCCACCAGGAGCTGAAAATAGCCCCGCAGGTCAAGTTCCTCGCGCGGCTCATCTTGCGCAAGAGTGGTTGGTCCGTCGGTCCCCCCCGATCGGGTGTCGTCCATTTTTCCCCCACTTTTCCGGTTCGGAAACAGCGTAGCAGGGGCGCCAGAAAAAATCAAGGGGCCTTGACGGCCCCTGGGGTGACCCTGCGGAGACCGGCTTGCCTACGGCGCTTCGTGGAACTGGACGGGGTGCCCTCTCCAGGGGACGGCGAGGTGCGCCGTGTCCCTGTACCCCTTGGCATGATGGCCATGCCACGCCCCGCGCGCCACGGCCCAGGCGGCCGTGGCCTGGCCGCGCAGGGCCCGGCCCAGGACTTTGAGGGGCCAGCGGCCGTAGCACGAAAGGATGAGGAAGGAGAGGCGCTGGAAGACGTTCCCGTACATGGCCACGACCCACGCCTGGTTGCGCGTGCCGTAGTAGGCCACCACGGGATCCCGCGCGCCGCGCGCCGTGGTGTCTGCGTGCACCACGCGGCTGTGGGGGATGGCGAGGGTGCGCCACGTCTCGCGCACCGCGCGAAGGCCCAGCTCCACGTCCTCGTAGTAGAGGAAGTAGGCCTCGTTGAGGAGGCCGGCGTCTTCGAGGAAGGCCCGCTTGATGAGCATGCAGGCGCCGTGGGGAAAATCCACCTCGGACCAGCGGGCGTGGCCCGCCTCTTCCGCGGGCCGCCCGTGGAAGCGCCGCTTGCACCGTCCCGTCCAAAGGTTCACGGAGCCCCCGAGGGACTGGATGCGGCCGCTCTCGGCGCCCAGGACCAGCGGGCAGGCCATGCCCGCTTTGGGCACCGCTTCGAGGGCGATCACCATGGGCGTGAGGAAGTCCCGCTCCACCCGGCAGTCGGGGTTCAGAATCAGGACGTAATCGGCGCCCCACGCCAGGGCCTCGCGGATGCCCGCGTTGTTGCCCCCCGCGTAGCCCAGGTTCCCGCCCGTCTCCAGCCACGCTTCGCCCTCGCGCAGGCGAGGCACAATGGCCGCCTCCGAGCCGTCCGCCGAGGCGTTGTCCACCACCCACACGCGCCGCTCCCCGCCGTGCGCCTCGCGCAGGGCCTCAAGGCACCCGAGGGTGTCCTCGGACGAGTTGTAGTTCAGGATGACGACGCCGATTTTAGGAGGAGTGATGATCATGGCACCCTATCTGAAAGACAAGTCGGGACAATTTCGGATTTGGGATTTGGGATTTAAGAGATGATTGACGGCGGCCTTCGAAGGTTCGCGATCAGCGATCGCTCCCACGGGGCTTGGCTGGCTCGCTATCGTGAACGACGTCGCCTATGGATGACGGGTTGTTCCTGGGTTCCGGAAGGATTCGCCATTCGCAACTTGCTAAGGAATCGCGGGCGGGCCGCCGGCTCGCTCTTTGAGTTTCTTGTAGTAGTAGGCCCAGCCGAGGGGGCGCATCCACTGGCGATGGATGGCGCGCCACTGGGGGTTACGGGCGAACTCGCGGCGGGCGCGGCGGGCGCGGCGCATGAGGGCGGACCACTGGGCCCAGCGGCCGGTGCGCAGCGCGTAGGCGGCGCCCCAGAGCCAGCCTTTGGCGAGGAAGGGCCAATATTGCAGCAGGTACCTGCGCGGCCAGTACCTAAGAGCGAGGGCGCGGATGTTGCGGTGGAGGAGGTACTTCTTCTCGCCGGAGAGGGTGCCCTGGGCGCTGATGCCGCGCTTGTGAAAGACCAGGGCGGCGGGCACGAGGGCCGCCTCGTAGCCCGCGAGACGGATGCGAAAGGCCAGGTCCACGTCCTCAAGGAGGACGAAGAAGTCCTCATCCAGGAGGCCCGACGCATCAAGGGCCTCGGAGCGGTAGAGGGCCGCCGCGGCGCAGGCGCCGAAGATGCCTTCGGGCTCCTTCGGAGCCTCCTCTACCGGCGCGAGAATCTGCATGTCCCTGGCTCCGGGCAGAGAAAAGAGTTCAATGCCGGAGGAGTCGATGCGAGACCTGTCCCCGCCGCGCACGAGCAGCGGCTGGACGGCCCCGGCCTCGGGATGCCTGTCCATGTAAGTGACGAGGGCTTCGAGGGACCCGGGCGGCACCTCGGTGTCGTTGTTCAGGAGCATGGCGTATCGGTAGCCCTGCTCCAGCGCCCACCGCAGCCCCGCGTTGTTGCCTGCCGCGAACCCGAGGTTGGCGCCGTTCTGGATGCGCTCGGCCCAGGGGAAGAGGCGCGCCACTTCCTCCAGCGTCCCGTCGGACGAGCCGTTGTCCACCACGACCACCGCCTCGCCCGGCCCCGGATGGCCCCCGGCCTTCAGGCTCGCCAGGCACGCCAGCGTGTCCGGGAGGCCGTTCCAGGTCAGTATGATGACAGCGAACCTAGCAGACATTTATGTCCGTCCACAAAAGTGGCCTGTCGTGAGTAGGGAAGTAGGAGAGTAAGAGAGTAGGAAGCGAATAAGAACCACAAATTTACCTGGCGTGTCTCACAGTCCTACTCACCTCATCACCTACTCACCTACTCACGGCCTCGTTCATCCCATATACCCCAGGCCCCGGAGCTTCTCCTGGATGGCCTCGGCGTCGAGGTCGCCGCGGGTGCGGCCGGGGAGGGAGACGGGGGCGTAGCGGGGCGGGTGGGCTTCAAGGTATTGGGGCTCCAGGAGGCTCGGGAGGAGCTGGCCGTCGAGGCCTTCGGGGATGGGCTCGCCCAGGAGGTGGAAGATGAGGGGCGCCACGTCGGTGATGTCCACCGAGCGCGCGGGGAGCCGGCCCTTCGCGAAGGCGGGACCGGCGCCGAGGAAGAGGCCCTCGGAGGCGTGGATGCCCATGGGATGGTGGACGAAGGGGATGGTCTTGAGCGCCTTGATGGCCGCGGCCACGCCCCACTTGCTTGGGCCGAGCAGGATGTGGGCGGCTTCCTGGGTCTTGGGCCCGTGGTAGACGTCCTCACGGCGCCGGACGGAGGCGAAGACGGGCTCCCCGTCACGGTCTCGCAAGTCCCTCAGCCGCGTTTCGAGGGTGCCCATGAGGCCCGGCACCTCGCAGGAGGCCACGGCGCCGTCGGGGAAGGCGTCCCGGTCGTGGATCGTCAGGCCGTGGCACTCGGCGGTCAGCGTGGAGGCCTTGCTGGCCGCGGGATCGACGGCCAGGCTCAAGGGCCAGATCACGCCGAGCTTGCGCGCGACCTTGGCGAAGAACCGGGCGGGGGCCGAACGGTGGACCGCGCAGAGGATCGCCGCGGGAACGTGCGCCTTTTTGCCTTCCGCGGCCTTCATGGCGGCCTCCTCCATGCGATGGCTGGGGGGGAAGGTGGCCCTGGCCCAATCGGGGACCAGGAAGCCGCGCTCCTCAAGCCATTCGTTGAGGTAGAAGACCCCCTTGGCGGTGGTGAAGCCGTGGTCGCTCACCATGAGGAGATGGTCCTCGGGGCCCATGTGTTCCAGCACCCAGCCCAGCGTGCGGTCCGCGTCCTGGAACATGCCCAGGGCGTCGGGAACTTTGCCGTACTCCCCGCGCATGAGTTCGGGGAAGGCCTCGTGGCTCACCCAGTCCGTGCCCGAGATCACGCAGAACATGCAGTCCCACGGCTCGTCCCACAGGGCTTTCAGACATTCGGCGCGCGCCGCTTCGAGGGCGCGGATGTCGCGCAGGTAGCCCTCCACGTCGCCCCGGGCGCGCAGGGCCGTGTCCGGGAAACACCGGTAGCCCTTGAGGGCCGGGTGAGTGTCCTTGAGGGTCTCGGGGAACACGGCGTTGTCCCCCTGGGTGAGAAGCGAGGTGAGGGTCGTCTGGCCCGTGAGGGGCGGATAGGTCACGGGCAGATTGATGAGGACGGCCTTGCGGCCGCGCTCTTCAAGGACCTCGTAGAAGGCCTTTTCGGCGATGTCCCATGCCTGCAAGGGCCTGAGTTTGCCGAGGGCCCCGTCGGGTTTGTTGAAGTCGAAACAGCCATGGCGCCCCGGGTTCACCCCCGTGGCCATGGACACCCACGCCGGCGCCGTCACCGGAGGATGCGCCGAAGTCATGGCCGCGTGCACCGAGCGGGAGCACAGGGCCGCCACGTTCGGCAGCTTCCCGTCCGCCGCCAACCGGTCCACCAGATCCCACGTTGCCCCGTCCCAGCCCAGGACGATCACGCGGGGGGTCACGGGAGCCTCCGGGGGGGGCGGGGGATGGGGGCGAGACGCGAGACGCGATGAAGCGAGACGCGAGACGCAGGACGCGAGACGCGAGAGGCGAAGAGATGATCGGGAGAGATTTCACACCTCATAGGTAGCATCCTCTTCGGCGATGAGGCTGGCCTTAAGGCGACGGACCAGGCCTTCGATCAGGCTGCCGATCACCTCGCATTCGCTAACATGCGGTCTTTTCAAGCGTTTTCTCCCCGCCTCTCGCGTCTAGCGGTTTGCTGTTTGCGTCTCGCGTCTCGCGTTTCGCGTCTCGCCTAATCGCATTTCTCGTCTCGCTCACATATACCCCAGCCCCTTGAGCCGCTCGGCGAGCTGGGCTTCTTCGTCGCTGCCTAGGGCCGCGCCGGAGCCGCCGCGCAGGCCGGCGTAGGAGGCGCGGCCT
>JAKBES010000159.1 GCA_021833665.1 Acidobacteriota bacterium | reverse complement strand
GAAACCCATCCCCGGCCGGTTCAAGGACTTCATCGCCCTGCCCAAGGAGAACCACTACCGGTCCCTTCACACGTCGGTCGTGGGCATCCACGGACAGCCCTTCGAACTCCAAATACGGACCCACCAGATGCACCAGGAGGCGGAGAACGGCATCGCCGCCCACTGGCAGTACAAGGAAGGGCGCCTCTCGAAGGAGGACGAGACCGCCACGACCCAGTGGCTCCGGCAGCTCACCGAATGGAAGCAGGAGGGGGGGACGCCGGGCGAGTTCATCCAGAACCTTCGCGTGGACCTCTTTCCCAAAGACGTGTACGTCTTCACGCCCAAGGGACGGGTCTTGTCGTTCCCGCGCGGCGCCACGCCCATCGACTTCGCCTACGCCATCCACACGGACGTGGGACACCACTGCGTGGGGGCCAAGGTGAACGGCAAACTCATCCCCCTCAAGACGCCCCTCAAGAGCGGCGACCGCGTGGACATCGTCACGAGCCCCTCGGGTAAGCCGTCCCGGGATTGGCTCAAGGCCGCCGTCACGGGCCGCGCCCTCAGCAAGATCAAGGCGTGGCTCAACGTCCAGGAAAAGACCAGGGCCATTGAACTGGGCAAGGCCGCCCTGGAGCGCGAGCTGCGCCGCCTGAAGGTGAACCTCAAGGAGGCGGAGGAGGAGGGCCTTCTTGCCAAAGCCCTCAAATCCGTTTCCCTGCCGGACGTGGACAGCCTCTGGGCGGAGATCGGCTACGGCAAGCTCACGGCGCGCCTCTTCGCCCGCAAACTGGCGCCCCGCGAGGAGGAAGCGCCCGTCCTGACCAAAGCGGCGGGGCCGCCCGGGGCCTCCGAGCCCGCGCTGGAAGTGCGGGGCGCCTCCGATCTTCTCACCACCCTCGCCAAGTGCTGCCGGCCCATCCGCGGGGACGAAATCATCGGCTTCATCTCCCGGGGCCGAGGCCTCATGGTTCACCGGGCCGACTGCCCCAACGTGGCGCGCCTGGGCTACAACTCGGACCGGATCATGCAGGTGAACTGGGGCAGCGGCGGGCCCGCCACCACCCACGATGTGTCCCTGGACATCCAGGTGGAGGACAAGCCCGGCATCGTGGCGGCCATCACCCAGGCCGTGGCGGACGCCAAGGCGCCCCTGCGAGCCATCGAAGGCAACGTGGACGGGCGAGGCGAAGGCTCCGTGCGCCTCACCATCGCCATCCGTGACAAAACCCACCTAAACGCCATCATGGCCCAGTTCGCCAAAATGCCGGGTATCTTGGAAGTCCACCGGAGAAATCGGTAGGGCGAGAGACGCGGGACGAGAGACGCGAGACGCGAGACGCAAGACGCGAGACGCGAAAAAGAAAAGGAAGCGGGCCGGTCGTTCTACCCCAATCGAAGGATACCCCACGCATGGCCCGAGCCTTGATCCTGCATAATCCCGCTGCCCGCAACGCTCCGGAGCCGGTTCTGTTGCGCGTCCTCGTCCGGGAGCTTCGCCTGGCGGGCTTCGCGGCCGAAACGCGGGCATCTCGCGCCCCCGGAGAGATGCCGGCGCTGGCGCGGGCAGCCGCCGCCGAGGGGATAGAGCGAGTCGTGGTGTGCGGGGGCGACGGGAGCGTCAGGGAAGCGGCCGAAGGCCTTAAGGGAACGGCCGTGCCGCTGGCCATCGTCCCCCTGGGAACGGCCAACGTACTCGCCCGTGAGATGGGCCTTCCCAGCAGACGCCCCGAGGCGTGCGCGGCGGTGGCGGCGCGCGGACGGGAGCGGAGGGTGGGGCTGGGCTCTGTGAACGGGATGGCCTTCACGTTCTGTGCCTCCGCGGGTCTCGACTCCCAAGCCGTGGACCGTGTGGACCTGCTGGAAAAGCGCCAGACGGGAGGTTGGGCCTACGTCCACGCCGCCCTCACCGCGCTCGTGGAAGGCGGATCGCCCCGTCTGGCCGTGATCCTCGACGATGGCCGGCGGTTGGCCGCCGTTCAGGTTTTCGCCACGAGGGCGCGGCGCTATGGAGGGCCCTTCGTTCTGTCTGCCCATGCGCGGCTGGAGGCCCCGACCGTCAGGCTCCTCGTGATGGCACCACCGCTCTCGCGAGGCATCGGCCTCCCCGCCAGGCTCCTGGCCGGCGGCCTCGACGGGGCACCCGGAGTCACGTCCTTGGAGGTCCAGGCATTTCGCCTCGAGGCCGCGGCGCCCTTCCCGGTCCAAGCCGACGGGGATATCGTGGCGCGAACCCCCGCCCGCTTCGGATCGGAGCCGGATGCCTTGACCCTGGTGTTCCCGCCGTGACCCGCTACACGGAGCACGGCAAACCCAGCGAGGTGTGGGGCCGGGCCGCCCTGGGAGCGGGACTGATCTCCCTGGTACCCCTCGCCGCCCCCTTCGCGGCCACCCTTTCGGTCCTGGCGAGCCTGGTCGGAACCCTTCTCAGCGCACGGTATCCCGAGAAGTTCGCGGGGGGCAGGAAGATCCTCGCGGGCCTCTGCTTCTGCGTTCTGGGCATGGGGCTCTTCTTCGCCGAGGGCACCTTCTTTCTGCGCTGGAAGATCATCCAGGCGTACGACCAGCGGCTCGCCATCAGCCGGTTCCGCATGACTCAGATCGCCCAGGCCCTGGAATCCTACCGCCAAGAGACGGGTACTTATCCCGACCTGTACGGGATCATGCTGGCTCGGGCCAAGCTGGAACCCAAATACATTTCCAGCTTCCCCACTTTGGACGGGTTTGACGGCGCCATCTCCATCAAAAGCCGCGCCGATGGCTTCGTGCTCACGGCCTATCCTCCTCCGGCACCGGGCTCCCGCGAGACCACGGCCCCTCCCCTGATCGTGAGCGGGGGGTTCCAGCCCGCTCCCGCCCCGCCTCCCCCCGCTCCGTCCGAAGGCCAGCCCACGGAAGGAACAACAGGACCCGAACCGGCCGGCGCGCTGCCCTCGGCAGTCCCGGCGGAGGGCGGTGCTCCGACGCCCGCGCCCGCGGCCCCGGAAACCCCCTCCCCCGAGGGGCAGCCTCCTCCGCCTTGACATAACGGCGGCCTGGGGTCACACTGCCAGCAGCGAAACGTCAAACCACGGCGCGGGTCCTGACGGCTCCGGCCGCAGGCCCTGAGGGGTAAGGAGACCGGCCATGAAAGGAAACCCGAAGGTCATCAAAGAGATCAACGCCATGCTGACGGAAGAACTCTCCGCCATCAACCAGTACGTGGTGCACGCGGAGATGTGCGCCAACTGGGGGTTCCACAAGCTTCACGACGCCATCGAGAAGCAGGCCATGGACGAGATGCACCACGCCGAGTGGCTCATCGGCAGGATCCTCTTTCTCGAGGGAACGCCCAATATCTACAAGCTCAATCCGATTAAGATCGGCAAGACCATCGCGGAGATGATCAGCTTGGGCGCCATCTCCGAGGTGGACGCCGTGAAGGAGTACAACGGCGCCATCAAGGTGTGCGCCGCCGAGGGCGATTCGGGCACCAAGCAGCTGCTCGAGAAGATCCTTGGCGACGAGGAAAAGCACGTGGACTGGGCCGAAGAGCAGACGGATCAGATTGCCCGGATGGGCATAGAGAACTACCTCACAACTCAGGTGTGAAGCCTGGGAAAGAAAACGACGTCAGGGCGGGCTCCGGCCCGCCCTTTTCTTATCGACCCGCAAGGCGCTCGGCGACGTCCTCGGCTGTCCTTGCGGGGAGGCCGCACGTCCCTCCTACGCACACGTAGGCCCGCGCCTGATCCCCATCGAAACGGTCCCGGAAGAGCGGCGCCGTTTCCCACCGGCCTGCATCGAGTCGTCCCGCCACGAGCGGCAGGACGAGGGCTCCGGGGGGGGCGGCGCGCCGGGCGGCCTTCAGGAGGGGCCATGCCTCCTCCATGGACGGGGCGGACACGACCACCTCCACGGACGCAAGGGCGCGCTGGGTGCAGAGGGCGGCCAGGAGCGGCTGGGCCCCGGGATTGGCGGCGAGGGCCGGCCCTTCCGCGTTTAGGAGGCGATCCAGTTCCTCACCCGCCCAAGGGGCACCGGCAAGACGCTCCCAGAACCAAAACATTCGCGCGATCACCCCGAGGGGTGAAGGAAGGACCCCGTCGTCCGTGTCCCGGACGGGGATGAGGAGGCGGCCCCCCGCCCCCGAGGCGGGCGCGTCCACCCACCGGCCCTCGGAATCATCGCGAAAGCGGTCCAGGGCGCCGTTGAGCAGCATTCCCACCCGGCTCAGGTGGACACCGTCCCCGGTGGCCTCATAGGCACGCCATTCGGCCAGCGCCGCGTAGGCCCAGTCTGACAAGAATCCTGGCACCCTTGCCCTCTCGCCATCCCAGACGTGGAACAACCGGCCCTCCCCCCAGCACCTTTCAAAGATGAGGGAGAGAGTGCGCAGGCCCGTCCGGAGATAATCCGCCTTCGAGGTGGCCAGGTATCCGTCCAGGAAGGCCGTCGCCGCGAGGGCGTTCCAGTCCGTGAGGACCTTCGTATCCACGCCCGGAGGGACGCGCCTCTCGCGGGCCTTCCGCAGCAGGCCGAAGGCGCGCTGCACCCGGTCCCGAAGCGCGTCCTCCTCCTGGCCCTCGCGGCGGGAGGCTTCCGCCCAAGTTTGCACTCGATGCAAGGTGCGGTCCGCGAGGGTGGGCCCCGAGCCCAGTCCATACAGCGTTGCCACCAAGCGGCCATCTTCGGAACCGAGTTCCGAAATGATGTCGTCGGAGGTCCACACGTAGAACTTCCCTTCCTCGCCCTCAGAGTCGGCGTCCAGTGCGGCCACGAATCCCCCGTCGCTCCGCGCCATGGATGCGTTCACGTCATCCAGGATGCCCTCGGCCACCTGGCCGTAGAGTTTGTCTTCCGTGAGCGTGTAGGCCCGAAAGTACAGAGAGGCGAGCTGGGCGTTGTCGTACAGCATTTTTTCGTAGTGAGGTACGATCCAGTCCCCGTCCACCGCATACCGATGAAATCCGCCTCCCACCTGATCCCGAACGCCCCCTGCCTCCATCCTGCGGAGGGTGAAGAGGACCTTCTCCCGCAAGTCCCGGTCGCCCGTGCGCGAAGCCTCGTCCAGCAGGAAAGCCAGAAGGGGCGGCTGAGGGAACTTGGGACCTCGCCCGAATCCTCCGGCCGCAGCGTCGAAACGATCAAGAATCGCTTCCCGGGCCGAGGCGGCCGCGGCCGCGCCCGCGCCGGGCATCACCGCCGGTCCCTCGGCCATGAAGGATCGTCGTACGGCGTCAAGAATCTGTCTTGAAGAACCCTCGACCTCATCCCGTTTGTCCTTGTAGGCGGCCTGCACACCCCGGAGGACCTGGCGGAACGAGGGCATGCCCCACCGCTCCTCCTTGGGAAAGTACGTCCCTCCAAAGAAAGGCTTGAGCTCGGGGGTGAGGAACACGGTGAGGGGCCAGCCGCCCTGGCCCGTCATCAAGGCCACCGAACGCATGTAGAGGGCATCCAGGTCTGGCCTCTCTTCCCGGTCCACCTTGATGCTCACGAAGGCATCGTTGAGCAGGGCGGCCGTGTCCGGATCCTCGAAGCTCTCGTGGGCCATGACGTGGCACCAGTGGCAGGCCGAATAGCCGATGGAGAGGAAGATGGGTTTGTCCTCTCGGCGCGATTTTTCCAGAGCTTCCTCGCCCCAGGCATACCAATCAACCGGGTTGTGAGCGTGTTGAACCAGGTAGGGGCTCGTTTCCTGCGCCAGATGATTGGTCGTCACGCCCTCGTCTCCCATGCCGGGCCTTTGATTCCCTTGCCGGGCGCTTTAGGCGTCCTCCCGGGGGGTGGCAATAGGCGGGAGCCGCCATCCGTTCTCCTCATTGACTCACCCCCGTAGGTACGGCAATGCGTGGGGAAACCGATTATTCCCCCGGGGAGGGAGGGGGGATCGTGGGGCTGGCCTCACATGCGGAAAAAAGTTTGGTATTATTATGGGTTTAGGGCCTGGGTTGCTTGGCTCAAGTAGGCCAAGCAACGGCGACCCGGAGGCCAGGGCATGACAGGCTCGGATGCACGGGAGGCAAGGAAGTGAGGCATAGGCTGTTCCCATTGCTGTGGGTGGTAAGCCTCCTGGCCGCGGCCCTCTATCCTCTGGGAGCCTTGGCTCAGAGTGCTGGCCCCGATGCACACTGGCGCGCGGATTCTTCGCAGACAGAGGCGTGGCTTTCGGCCCTGAAGGAGAGCCCGTCATCCACTCCCGCGGTCTCCATCAAGATCGCCGTGCCTTCCGATGCGGCCGTGGACGGCGCGGACCTGTCGGGAGCCGTCTGGACGGATGTGCCGTGGGACGGCCCCGTTCCCGAGCCCTCGGCGGTGGAGCGGCTCGGCGTGCGATCCGTTTGGCACGGGATTCCCTTCCAGGAAGTCCTCCTCGCGCCGCTTCAGCCGTCGCCCCTCGCGGCCCACGTGCGGATCTTGCAGGCATGCGGGATCACACTTCGATTTAACTCCCCGGAGCGCTTGGAGCGTGCCTCCGTGATGGAACCGGGCAACGCGGACGCCGCCCTCTTCGCCAACCCGGACGTTGCCGCCAGCCTCCAGGCTTCGCGCGCCCAGGTGCTCCCGGAAAGCGCCCCCGGCCCAGAAAGTACCTTCCCCGGGCCCCGCGTACGCCTTTCCGTGAGCAAGGACGGCATCTACCGGGTGGACTCGGCCTATTTGACGGCCCGCAGTATAGATTTTTCCACGTGGACGGTCGCCAATATCCACCTGACATGCCGCGGCGTGGAGGTGCCCATCTGGATCGAGGGTTCTGCGGCGGGTACGTTCTCATCCGCGAGCGCCATTATCTTTTATGGGCAGCGGCTGAAGCTCCCCGCCCGGATTATGTGGAACGGCGGGGACTTCTCGGACACCAACGTCTACTGGCTCTACGCCGACTCTACGCCTGGGCTCAGGATGCCCCAGGCCGCCGCGGACCCCAGCTCGGGCTACCCGGTGGCCACCACATTCACGGGGACGGCTCATCTCGAAAAGAACACTTACAACGACGCCACCGACCACCTTCGGCCCAACGGGGACCTGTGGTACTGGTCGCCCAGCATCGCCACCGCCTTGGGCGGCGGATCGTGGAGCCAGGCTCTGTCCCTCCCCCATGCCACGGGCACGGGGGTCACGGTCACGGGCGTCCTGGCGGGCCTTACCACTGCAACGCATACGCTGACGGCGCTCTTCAACGGCGCGGCACCCTCCTCGGGGGGCCCCCTCGTCTGGACCGGCAAAACGCTCGCCTCGCCCTCGTGGACCTTCCCTGCGTCTCCCCTTCCGTCAGGGAACACCTTGACCCTGACCCTCACGGCCCCGCCTGCCTCGTCCGACGCCGTCTTCCCCGATTACTTCGACGTGGCCTACCCTCGCACCTTCGACGCCGACGGCGGGAGCCTCCGCTTCACGGGCCCGTCCGTGGACGCCACCTACTCATGCCCGGGCTTCGCGTCCGCACCCATCGTCTTGGACATTTCCCAGCAGAACGCCGCCGAGCTAGCCGTACCTCGCTTCCTCGTGTACGGCGCTGCCAACTTTTCCGCTGGCACCGTCACCTTTCAGCTGCCCGCGGACTCCGGTGTCACAACGCGAGCCGTAGCCCTCGCCGACACGCCCCTCGCCCCGGACGGCGCCCAGATGTCCTCCGCCCAGGACCTCACCAGCCCCTCCCTGGGCTGCGACCTGCTCATCATCACCCATCCCGACTTCCACCCGGCGGGAGCCGATGCGGTTTGGCAGACGTACCTCGCCCGCCGGCTCAACGCCCCCATGGCCGTGACCACGGTGGACGTGCAGGACATCTTCGACCAGTTCTCCCAGGGGATTTTTGATCCCACGGCCATCAAGGCCTTCTTAACGGCCGCTTATTACGACTGGTCTCCCAGGCCCAAGTACGTCCTGCTCATCGGAGATGGGACCTACGACTACAAGAATTATCTCCAGCACACGGGCGCCCAGAGCCGGGTGCCCACCATGATGTTTGAAGACGTGACGGACAGCACCTACATGGGCCGCTACCCCTCCGACGCCTGGTTCGCGGACGTGAACGGGGACGGCTTCCCCGACATGGCCGTGGGACGCATTCCGGCTCACTCCTACGCCGAGCTCGCGGGGGTCCTCAGCAAGATCATGGCCTACGAGGACCAAAGCCTCTCGGGCACGTGGTACAAGACAGGCCTGTACCTCGCCGACACCTATATTGACGGCACCTGGGAGCAGGTGTTCGAGACCTACAA
>JAKBES010000158.1 GCA_021833665.1 Acidobacteriota bacterium | reverse complement strand
CACCGCCACCGTCTTCGTGATATCCTTCTTCATGGCCGGTCTCCTTTGGGCTTCGTGCCCTTAACCCTGGGGCCAGTTTACTGGACCCCGTGGAGGCCGGCCTCTTCATCCCATCTCGCTTAATCGCGTCTCGCGTCTCCCCCCTTACTCTCCGCTCCCTCGAAAAAACGGCGTCTCGAAGGCGCGCGATTGAAGGACCTCGATGAAGCGCCCAGAGCGATTGGTTCTTCGGCATCGCATGAACAAGCTCACGGCGAACGAGGGCAAGCACCGCGCAAGGGGCTTGGCGAAAATGGCCGGGAGCGGATAAAAGTTGGATCCGCCCCACTCCTCCACCTCGAAGAAGCCTCCCTCCCGAAGGAAGGCCGAGAGCCCGTTTCGTGTGAAGCCCCGCACGTGGGGCCCGAGCACGTCCACGGGCGAGGGCTGCATGCCGCATAGGAGCATGACGCGGCTGTGCAGTGAAGCCAGGTTGGGCACGCCCAGCAGCAACGCTCCGCCTGGTTTGAGAACGCGGCCCACTTCCGACACGATCCAGTAAATTTCTTTCGTATGCTCTAGGATCTGGTTAGCGATCACTAAATCCATGACGCCGTCCTGATAGGGCAGCGCCTCCCGCTCGATGTCCAAGGAGGACACGGTTATGCCTCGCTCCCGGGCCGCATGTACGTTGGGTTCGTACGTGTCCACGCCGAAGAGGCGGAGGGTTCGCGGGGCAAGAGCCGCGCGAACGTTTTTCAAGTCCGCTCCGCTGCCGAGGCCCAGGTCCAACACCACCAGAGGATCGCCGGGAAGGTAGGACGCATGGCGGCGGGCCATGGCCGCGATCACGTCGCGGCCGTAATTCAGTTCCTCCGTTCCCGCTTTCAGTTTGGCAAGAGCGGCTCGCATGGGGATATGGTAGCAGAAAGGGAGGAGGAATTCGGCGTTCGGAATTCGGAAAGCGGAATTGAAAGGACACGGGGAGGTAGATCACGGAGAGGGGCCTTTGCTCCCTGCTCCCTGCTCCCTGCTCCCTGCTCCCTGCTCCCTGCTCCCTGCTCCCTGCTCCCTGCTCCCTGCTCCCTGCTCCCTGCTCCCTGCTCCCTGCTCCCTGCTTACCTCTCACCGCTACCCAATTCCGGTTTTACCGCGCTCTCCCCCCGCGCCCACGCCCTGATCCTCCGAGCGGCGGCCTTGCCGACCGCCTTAATGAGCTGCTCCTCGCCGGCGGCTTTCACGGCCTCGGTGGTGAGAAAGGCCCGGAGCAGTTTTCGCGCCGTCACGGGACCCACGCCGGGCACCAGGAGGAGCGGGGAGGCCGTGCGCGCCTTGGCCCGCCGGCCGCGGTGGCGGGTGATCGCGAAGCGGTGCGCTTCATCGCGGATTTCTTGGAGGAGGTGGAGCGCCGGAGATTCCTTCGGCAGGACGACGGGCGAAGCATCGTGGGGTTTGAAGAGCCACTCCTCCCGCTTGGCGATGCCCGCCACCGGCGGCGGATCGGGCAGGAGCTGGGCGAGGACTCCGTGGGCCGAGTTGACTTGGCCGGGCCCTCCGTCGATGAGGATCAGATCGGGAAGTGGCCCCTCCTCCTCCACGAGGCGAATGTAGCGTCGTCCCACGGCCTCGGCCATGGAAGCGAAGTCGTCCACACCCGCCACGGTCTTCATGTTGAAGGTCCTGTACTGGGCCTTCTGCATGCGCCCGCCTTCCCAGACCACGCAGGAGGCCACGGTGGCCTCGCCGGCGCTGTGGGAGACGTCGAAGCACTCGATCCGGGCGGGAGCGGCGGGCAACCCCAGGGCGGCGGCGAGGGGCTTGAGCACCACGGCGGGGTCCACGCGCGATTCAAATTCCAGGCGAGCGTTCTCCATGAGGGTCGTCACGAGAGCCGCCTTCTCACCTCGGAGCGGGTGAGTCACCGCCACCTTGCGTCCCTTTCGCTCCGAGAGGAACCGCTCCAAGAGGGGCATGTCGTCGAACTCCAGGGAGACGGCCACGCCGTCGGGAACGACGGGAGCATTTCCGTAAAGGCGCATGAGCGCCGAAGCCATGAGGTCCTCCGCGCCCAGCTCCACTTCGCTGAAGCGCCAGCGCCGCCGGTCGACCACCTTCCCGTCCACCACGACGAAGCCGTGCAAGACGTAGGATTCACCCGCCCCGTAGAGGGCGAAGAAATCCCAGTGCCCCTCGCCGGGCCTGGCCACAGCCTGCCTGCCGCCGAGGAACTCGGCCGCCGTCACCAGATCCCTGTAGTGGGCCGCGAGCTCATACTCCATCTTGTCGGCCGCGGCTGTCATCCGGCGCCGCAGCTCGTCGCGCAGCTCCGCCGTCCTCCCTTCGAGGAAGAGGCGCGCTTCCTCCACGACCTTGCGGTAGTCCTCCGGTTTCACCCTGCCCTTCATGCACGGGGCATAGCACTGGCCCATCTCGTAGTAGAGGCAGGGACGCGGACGGGAGCCGTCCAAGGGGTCCCTGCACGTGACCACACGAAAGTGCTCCTGGAGGATGCGCAGGTTTTTCTTGGCCTGCCACCCCGGGACGAAGGGGCCGAAATACAGAGCACCGTCCTTCTCCGGCTTACGCGTGAAGACCGCTTTTGGATAGGTGTCCTTCACGGTGAGCTTGAGATAGGGATAGGTCTTGTCGTCCTTGAGAAGGGTGTTGAATGGGGGCTTGAACTGCTTGATGAGGTTGTTCTCGAGGAGGAAGGCTTCCCACTCGGTGCCCGTGACGATGAACTCAACCTCCTCGGATTGGCGTCGCAGGCGCTGGATCTTGAGGGGGGCGCGATCTTGAAAATAGTGGGCGACCCTCGCCCGGAGATTCTTCGCCTTGCCCACGTAGAGGGGCCGCTTCTTCCCGTCTCGAAAGATGTAGCAACCCGGCCTGCGCGGCACGTGGTCCGGTGCGCGGTCCAGCATGAGATCTCCTCGTCGCCGGGCGCGTCTTGCGCGTCCGCCCATTACGGTATCACGTGGCGAGACTTGCGGGGATGGTGGGAGGAGGTGATGAGGTGAGGGCGTGATGAGGTGATGCCGAGATGAAGAGATGAAGGGAGGAAGTGATGAGGAAAGGGCTGCGCCCAAAAAATTTGGAGAGGGGTTTGACCCCCTCTCCATCACAAGCTGAGGACCCTTGTAAGGGCCCCCAAGAGAAGTTACTTCGCCGCGGGCTTCTTGGCGGCCGGCTTCTTCGCGGCCGGCTTCTTAGCCACGGCCTTCTTGGCCGCAGGCTTCTTGGCGGCAGCTTTTGCCGTCTTCTTGGGGGCGGCCTTCTTGGGGGCAGCCTTCTTCGCCGCAACCTTCTTGGGGGCAGCCTTCTTCGCCGCCGGTTTCTTGGCCGCCGGTTTCTTCGGGGTCTCTGCCATTACATCCTCCTTTGAGCACCTGCCACTACAACACCTAGACCCGACATCCCATGATGCTCAAGCCATGGTGTTGCACATAATATAGAGGCAAAGTTATCAAGAGTCAAGCGGTAGTGCACAGCAGTTGCCGTGCACTACAAATTGTACCAACAAGAACTTACCGCCCCACCGGACCACTTCCATGGAACGTAGTTCCCATGAGGGTTTCAACCCGGTCATCGAGAACGTGAAACGAACCGCGAACTTGATTCTAATGATGGCGTTGGAGCGATCGAGGCGCAGGCGCGCGGTATGGGCGTTATCTATTTTCCGGGACGGGCAGCCTTCCACCAAGCATGTTCGGAGGGAAGTGATGCGGTGGTCAGCGCGATTTTTCCCGGTCGCCCAGACGGCTCTCGGTTCCCCTCGCGATGCGCGCGATGTTGCTGGAATGTTTGAAGACGATGAGGGCGGCCAAGCCCGCGCTCACGGCGAGCGACACCGGGTGAGCCTTCATCCAAGAGCCGCCGCGCGTGAGCCAAAGGGCAAGAGGAAGGGCTAGGGCGGCGAGGACCGATCCCAGAGAAACCATGCGCGTGCCCAGAACCGAGACCAGGAAGACGGGGGCCGCCACGGCCACCGCCAGCGGCTGCGTGGCAAGATACATCCCCGCGCACGTCCCCACGCCCTTGCCCCCGCGGAATCGCGCGAAGACGGGGTAGACGTGGCCGATCACCGCGCAGGCCCCGCAGAGAGCCGCGGCGTCCGGCGCGTCGAGGGGCAGGCGCGGGGCGGGCACCACGAGGGGAAGGCAGGCCGCGAGGGCGCCCTTGCCCACGTCCACGACGACGACAGCGAGAGCCGCCTTCCATCCCACCACGCGCAGTACGTTGGTTCCCCCCGCGTTGCCGCTCCCGTGCTCCCGGATGTCGATGCCCCTGAGCCGGCGGGCCACGAGCAGGCTCGTCGGGCAGGATCCCATGAGGTAGGAAACCAGCAGAAGGGCGATCAGAAGGAGCATGGGGAACAGGAACCAGAACTCGCGTCTTGCATCTCGCGTCTTGCGCCTCGCGTCTCGCGTCTCGCGTCTCGCATCTTAGTCCAGCCCAAGGACCGCGATGCCTGCGGCGCCTGGCCCGCCGTGGGCTGCGAGAACCGCCGAGACTTCCACCACGGGCACGTCCTTCAGTCCCGTCAGCCGCTGCACACGCTCCTTGTAATACGCGGCCACGTCCGGCGCGGAGACGTGGGCGACGGCCACTCGGAAGCGTTTGTACTTGGACCACTCCCTCCGGGCCATGTCCGCCACCTTGGCCTGCACGCCGCGCGATCCGAAGGCTACTCCGCCCCGCACCACCTTGCCTTCCTGGTCGAAGGTGATGACGGGTTTCAGGTTGAGGAGCCGGGACACGAGGCTCGTCGTGAGGCTGACGCGCCCTCCGCGCCGAGCGAAGTCCAGGTTGCGCAGGGAAACGAAAAAGGTGAGCTGCCTCTTGAGTTCCTCCAGGCGCGCGGCGATGCGCTCGGGCGGCACCCCGTCAAGTGCCATCTCCCGCGCCTGGCCCACGAGCAGGCCCAGAGCCGCGGACAGCTCGCAGCTGTCCACCACGTGAACCACCGCGCCCTTGAATTGGCTCGCGGCGGTTCGCGCGGCATTGAGGGTTCCGCTGAGTCCTCCGGCAAGAGTGACCACCACGATGTCCTTCCCGGAGGAGGACGCCTTCTCGAAGGCGCTCAGGTAATCGCCCACGGAGGGCTGGCTCGTCTTGGGGTGATGGGGCGAAAGGCGGCATTGCCGGATGAACCCCTCAGGGGTCAGCTCGGCCTTATCGAGAAACGTCTCATCGCCGAAGATGACCTTGAGGGGCACCACCTCGATGCGGCTCTCGGCCAGAAACGCTTGCGGCAGGTCGCAGGAGGAGTCCACGACGATGGCCGCCGTGGCCCGGTCCTCCATGGCTTCGTCGTGCTGCATCTGCATGTCCTGGCGCTTCTGCTTGAGGATGGGCCCGAACTGGCGCATGGCCGCGAAGGCGTCCTCCGGACGGTCCGTGTGCAGGTGGACCTTGAGCAGATGGTCGCCGTGAACGATGACGAGGGAATCCCCCAAGGGCCCAAGCGCCTCTTCCACGGCCTCGCGGGGGACATCCTTGGCCTCCACGATGCACTCGGTGCAGTACCGAAGAGTGATCTCCTGCGGAGCGTGGGCGAACACGAAATGATCCATATCGGAAGGGCCTTCGGAAAAGTCCAAGCTCCTCAGGTTTCCCGTCTCCACGTATTCAGTGATCCCTTCCAAAAGGTGAATGAACCCCTGGGCGCCCGCGTCCACCACGCCGTGCTCCTTGAGGACGGCCAGCAGATCCGGAGTCCGGGCGAGGGACGCGCGCGCCTCGGTGAGGCCCTCCTTGAGAAGGACCACGAAGTCATCCGACGCGTCCTGGCGGGCCACGATGGCATCGCACCAGTCTTTGATGACCGTGAGGATGGTCCCTTCCCGTGGCTGGGACAGGGCTTCGTAGGCGGCCTTCTTGCCGCGCTGGGCCGCGGAGGCGAAGTCTCGCGTGGTGATGCGGAGCTTGCCGCGCAGGCCTTCGGCCAGCCCCTGAAAGAACTGGGCGAGGATGGCCCCCGAGTTGCCCTGGGAACCCATGATGGCCTGTTCAGCCAGCCCCCGGCTCGCCAGATCGATGCTCCGTCCCCGGGACTGGCGTAAGCCTTCGGCGGCGGAGGCCATGGTGAGGGACATGTTGGTGCCCGTGTCCGCGTCGGGAACGGGGTACACGTTGATCCGGTTAAGGTGTTCGCGCTTGGTGTGGAGCCAGTCGATGCCCGCGAGCACCGCCCGGCGAAACCGACGGCCGTCCAGATAACGGATCTTCACCATGCGTCTGGCTCCCCTCGGTATCCAAACTCCGCCGCCCTCACTGCGGACGAAACTCTCCCCCTATTTAATTATAATACAGGACGGGACACGTCGGCACCCTTGCCAGTCCGAACGCTTTCCCGTATCCTGCCTCTTCGCATGTCCTTGGGAGAAGGGGGCCTCATGAGTACGAACGGGCAAGAAAACGACCGCAAAGGCTTGTTGCCGGAGAACGCCTACACCGAGCTGAAACCGGGTGAAGTGTACACGCCCATCATCTCCGCCGAGACGGGTGCCCCCGAGGTGACGCGGCGATCCGTCACCTTCGGGCTGCTCATGATCATCATCTTCTCCGCGGCGGCGTCCTACATCGCCCTCAAGCTCGGACAAGGGATCGAAACGGCCATCCCCATCAGCATCCTGGCCGTGGGCTTCTCGGCCCTCGCCCGCCGCAAGAGCCTCCTCATCGAAAACGTGAACATCCTCGCCATCGGGGCCACCTCGGGCATCGTGGTGGGCGGCTCGGTCTTCGTCATGCCCGCCATTTTCATGCTGGGCCTTGACAAGGGGAGCACCCCCCTCCAAACCTTCCTTCAGATCTTCCTGGTGCCGTTTCTGGGCGCCGTCCTGGGCGTCCTCTTCCTCATCCCCTTCCGGCGATACTTCACCATCGAAATGCACGGCAAACTCCCCTTCCCCGAAGGGACCGCGACGACGGAGATCCTCGTGGCGGGCGAGAAGGGCGGGAGCCAGGCCAAGGTGCTCGTCTACGCGCTGGGCATCGGCATCGTCCTCGACTACCTGGCGCTGTCGCTCAAAACCTGGAGCGACACCTTCACCACCGCCCTGGTCTTCAAGGACTTCACGGCCAAGGTGAAGGGCGTCTTCGCCATGAACACGTCGGCCGCCGTCCTCGGGCTTGGGGTCATCATCGGCGTGAAGTACGCCTCCATCATCATGGCCGGTTCCATGCTGTCCTACTTCGTGTTCATCCCGCTCTTCGCCTACGTGGCTCCTCTCACGTACGGAGCCCACACCTTCCGCGAGATCTTCTTCGGCTTCGCGGGTGACGGCGGAGCCGCCATCGCGGGTGTGAGGAATATAGGCATCGGGGGCATCTTCGCCGCGGGCGTCATCTCCATCTTGAAAATGTCCCCCGTGATCAAGCAGGCCCTCCAGCAAGTCCTCGCCCAGCTCTTTAAGAAGCACGAAGGCACGGCCAAGACCTCCCGCCTGGATCTGGACATCAAGATGACCACCGTCTTCGGTATGGCGGCGGCCCTCGCCGTAGCCATCCTCGTCTACTTCTGGGCCGTGGTCGTGGCGGGCCAGCCCAACGCGTTCTTCCTGGCCTTCCTCTCCCTCGTCCTCACGTTTCTCATCGTGTTCCTCTTCTCGGCCGTCTCCGCCTGGGCCGTGGCCATGATTTCCGTGACCCCCATTTCGGGCATGACGCTCACCACCCTGATCATCGCCGCCGTGACCCTGGCGGCCCTGGGGCTCAAGGGACCTCCGGGCATGCTGGCCATCCTCCTCATCGGAGGCGTGGTGTGCACGGCCCTGTCCATGTCCGGCTCGCTCGTCACGCAGTTCAAGATTGGCCACTGGCTGGGGTCCACCCCCAAGGCGATCCAATGGAGCAACATCCTGGGATCGGCTCTGGCGAGTCTTACGGTCACGGGCGTCATCATGCTCTTCGCGAAGGTGTACGGCTACGGTACGCCCACGGCCGAGCACCTGAACCCTCTCCCGGCCCCTCAGGCAGGCGCCATGGCCGCCGTGGCCAACGCCTTCATGGGCGGCCAAGACGTGCCCTGGATTCACTACGGCCTTGGGGCCGTAGTGGCCGTCGTGGTTTCCATGCTGGGCATCTCCGCTCTCGCCTTCGCCCTGGGAATGTACCTTCCCATCGAGTTGAACAGCCCCATCCTTCTCGGCGCCGTGGTTGGCTGGCTCGTGCAGAAGTCATCCACCAGTGAAAAGCTCGCGAAGGCA
>JAKBES010000157.1 GCA_021833665.1 Acidobacteriota bacterium | reverse complement strand
CGGGACGTGACCGAGTTCCGCAAGGCGCAGCGCCGGGCGTACCGGCCTACGCTCTCCCAGCTCCTTCCGCCAGGGATACGAGACCACCGGGCCGACCTGGTGGAGCAGGTGACCAAGGCATATCTGGAATCGCGGTACAGCCAGCGGGAGATCGCCCAGCACCTCGGGGTCCACTACATGACCATCAGCCGCCTCGTCCGCCAAGGGGAAAAGAATAGCCATGAGACATGATGACATGTTAGATGTGACCCCACTCTTCACCATTGGTACGGAGAAATCCCATGAAAGAGTATATTGGGGGCGTTTGTATGTTCATGATGTGCATCAACCTGTTTGGTCAGGCGGGGGGCTGTGACACGCCACTTTTGCCCGGCGTTGTTCGTTGCTTCAAATATTACAGCGAAACCAAGTCCATGCTTAATAATGGCAACTTGCAGCCCAATCTGTCAGCAGACGATTGTGCGAAACTCTGGGACAACTGCTTCATTTATAGAGATAAGGAGGCTGCGGCAAGGATTGCGAATCTGGTAGCGGCCCAAAGCAAATTCTGGTCGGGGATGTTTGCACTTCTATCCGGGGAAAACGTCAGCCGGGCCATGTTACTTAAGTCCGTGAAGAATGACGATGTCCCATCGTCTAGTTATGCAATTATCTTCGGCATGTTGTTCACACCCGATCAACTGAGGATGGCAAAGCCAGAACCCCTAACTCACATTGCCGACCGAATTGAAAAGGAGTTGGCATACGGCAAGAGCAGTTACCCTTTGTCCGGTGCGCAAAGCGGGTCGCAACCGGGCCAGGTAACCACGACAGAGCCTCTCATGCGGGGGTTCGGTGCCCTTGACTATGCAGCGCTTACGGCCATTAAGGAGAAAATCTTGTCTGGTGAGGTTAAAGGTACAGCATTACAGGACCTTGCTTTAGCCTCATACTATGCTTGCGATTACAATCTAGCAAAAGCTTGCTATAAGGCACTTAGGGCTAGAATCCTTGCCGTTCCACGGGAGTCCCGCTTGACAGAGGCGACCGGTGTTGACTTCGTTCTCCTTGCATACCTTGATGGCGCTGGCATCACCCAAGTGGGTGTGCCTAAGGGCTGGCTACTCGTTGATGGCATGGAAATCCCGCTCCATTCCAGCAGTGGTCCACGGGAGGCGGCTCAGGCCCAAACCTCCAGAATTCTAGAGCTTTGCGCCGAGAGAAGGGCGCTGGGAATTCGGGGGACACAAATTCGGGGGACACAATACCGATTTCAAGGGCGCCGACACCCATCTCGTCTCGCCTTCCGGGCCGAGTGATAGGGGCCGCGTCTAACATGTAAGAGGGGCTAGGGGTCAGAGGATTGGGGTCATCAGAGGATTGGGGTCACATCTTGCATTGTTGCAGGTCAAGAACTCTCCCCCCAATCGTTCCCCCTGGGTTGCGCTGGGGGATAGCCCTTTTCGCCAGGCCCACCGCCGCACGCCCTTTGGGTTGACCTAAGATGAACCTCTTAGGTCCCCGCCCCGCCGTCGTCGCCGCGCCTAGCCTATGGCCCCCAAGCCCCATGCGCGCGGCCCATGCGAGTTTCTCAACAGCCTGTTAAATGCTCCGGCAGGCTCGCCCCAAGTCCATGGGCCCGCTCCCTCACGGGAACGGGCCCATGGTTCATAGGCAGAGAGCCGTCTGGCAGCGCGGCCTACTTGTTCTTTCGGGGGGCCGTGGCTTGGGCCAGGTCCTCCTGCAGCCCCTTGGCGAGTTCGCTCTTGATCGTGCCCCGGACGAGGATATCCACGGGGCTCGCGAATTTATGGTAGAAGGCCTCGTTCAGGTCCTCGGCCGGCTTCACCATGGTGCCTTCCAGCGACGCGCCCACGAAGGCTCCCTTGGACCTTGAGAAGGAGAGAACGTCGGCCGTGGCCGCCTGCGTTCCCTGGCCCACGGGCCCGGCGGCGACGCTCGCGTCGGCGCCCAGCTTGAAGCTCTGCGTCAGGAACGAATCCACCCCCTTCTGGGACTGCACGAAAAGGAGGACCTCGGATTTTTCTCCACCGATCTGAAGCCCCACGGACACGCTCGCGAGCCTGTAAAAGGCGGGCGAGCTCCACCGGCCGTCCCGCTCCCGGACCAGGAGTACGCCCACGCCGCCCGAACCCGCGAAGATGAAACCGCCCTTGCCCTGAGAGGGGACGATGAGGACGGCCTTGGCTTGGTCCAGGTGCTCGCGGATCCAGCTCATGTCAGGGTCGGCGAGAAAGTGCCCGAGGGTCGCTCTGGCCGCCGCTACCGTCTCCCGGGCCTCCGTTGCCTTGTTTTCGGCCATGGCCGGCAGCGCCAGGGCCGCCATCACGCCAAAGGCCGCCATTCCCAGTATTGCTTTTTTCGTGAACATGATCTCTCCTTTATGACAAGCACGTTCATGATAACACCTGTGCCGCTTCAGCATTCCGTCCGTCCGGAGAGAGGCGCCGTGCCATCAATGATTTGGGAATGCGGGACCGACCGATGGAGCCGCGGCGTTCCTCCTCATCCCGGCATGCCCCCATCTCCTTATCCCCGCATCCCCTCATCTCCGCATCTCCTCATCCCGGTCTTTTCCTTCCAGATTGCGCGCCTTCGAGAAGGGGGCTACACTGGCCTGGAAGGTTCATTCAACGCCGGTTTGAACCTGAAGAGTTTGCGAATATAACCGAAGAATGGGACGGTGCAAGGTTCCGTCTCCGTTGCCGCTCTTCCTGGGGGGGACCATGGTGAACGAGCCTGCCGTAGCGACGCTCCACGTGAACCGAACCGTACGCGTCATCCTGGCCGTCTTGGCGGTCGCCCTCCTCATGGTCTCGCTGGCCTGCGGCAAGGGCAAATCCACCGCGCCTCCCCCGCTCAACGTGGTCGTGACGGAGGTGGTTCAGAAGGACGTGCCCGTTACCCGGGAGTGGGTGGGCACCCTGGAAGGCTCCGTCAACGCCGAGATCCGGCCCAAGGTGGAGGGCTTCATCGTCAAGCAGGATTACGAGGAGGGGACTCTGGTCCGTCAGGGCCAACCTCTCTTCCAGATCGACCCGCGGCAATTCAAGGCGGCCCTGGACCAGGCCAAGGGCAACCTGGAGCGCAACAAGGCGGCCTTGAATTTGGCCAACATCACGGTGCAGCGGTACACTCCGCTGGCCAAAGAGAACGCCGTGAGCCAGCAGGAGCTGGACGACGCCCTCTCGAACCAGAGCCAGGCCCAGGCCAACGTGGAATCGGCCAAGGCCCAGGTGGAGGCGGCCCAGCTCAACCTGAACTGGTGCACGGTGACCTCGCTGATTCCGGGCATCGCCGGCACGACGCAGATCCAGGTGGGCTCCCTGGTGAACGCCCAGAGCGTCCTCACCACGGTCTCCACGGTGGATCCCATCCGCGTGGTCTACGGCATCTCGGAACAGGACTATCTGCGGTACATGGAAGCCAGGAAGTACCTGCAGGCGCCCCAGGCCGCCCTCCACCTGGTTCTCGCCGACGGGTCCACCTACCCCTATCCTGGAAAGACCATTATCTTGAACCGGCAAGTGGACGTGAAAACAGGCACCATCACCGTCGAGGGTGAGTTCCCCAACCCCGAGAGCCTGCTCCGCCCCGGCCAGTACGCCAAAGTGCGCCTCGTCACGTACGTGAAGCGCGGCGCCCTGCTCGTTCCCCAAGTGGCCGTCAGAGAGCTTCAGGGCGATGACCAAGTGGCGGTGGTGGGCGCCGACAATACCGTCGAGATATGCTCCGTGACGCCCGCCGAGCAGGCCGGTTCGATGTGGGTCATCGACAAGGGCCTCAAGCCGGGCGAGAAAGTCATTGTCGGAGGCCTCCAGCTGGTAAAATCGGGCATGAAGGTCGTGCCCGTCGAGGCTCCCGCGGCCAAAGGTGCGGACCCGGGCAAGGCCGCCCCAACGGGCGGCGCGCCCGCCTCCGAGGGGAGGTGACGCCGTGGCCCAGTTCTTCATCAACCGGCCCATCGTGGCCATGGTCATCGCCATTCTCATGGTCCTCGGGGGCTTGGTGGCCCTCGTGGGGCTGCCCGTGGCGCAGTTTCCGGACATCGTTCCGCCCCTGATCCAGGTGAACGCCGTCTACACCGGCGCCGACGCCGTCACCATCGAGCAGTCCGTGGCGACGCCGCTGGAACAGCAGATGAACGGCGTGGACAACATGCTCTACATGAAGTCCATCAACGCCAACGACGGGACCATGCAGCTCCAAATCACCTTCGACATGGACACGAACGTGGACATGGACCAGGTGAACGCGCAGAACCGCGTGTCCCAGGCCGCGCCCAACCTGCCCACGGACGTGAACCAGTACGGCGTCACCGTCAACAAGTCCTTCGGGCTGCCCCTCCTGCTCTTCTCCGTCTACTCCCCCAAGGGCACCTACGACGGGCTCTTCCTGAGCAACTACGTGACCATCAACATCAAGGACACGGTCTACCGCGTGAAAGGCGTGGGCCAGGTTTCCATCCTGGGCGCCGCGGACTACGCCCTGCGCATCTGGGTGAAACCGGACAAGCTCGCCAGCCTCGGCCTCACGATCCCCGATCTCGTGAACGCCGTGAAGCAGCAGAGCAACGTGAACCCCGCGGGCAAGGTGGGGGCCGAGCCCGCGCCTCCGGGAACGGCGATCACCTACACGGTGCGGGCGCAGGGGCGGCTGGAGACCCCGGAGCAGTTCGGCAACGTGGTGGTTCGCCTCAATCCCGACGGCTCCATGGTGCGCCTGAAAGACGTGGCCCGCCTCGAACTTGGCGCTCTTTCCTATGGCTCGGCCTCCCGGATGCAGGGCAAGCCCGCCACCATCCTCGCCGTCTACCAAGCGCCCGGCTCGAACGCGTTGGCCGTGGCCCAGGGCGTCAAGGCGACCATGGAGGAGCTCAAGGGGGACTTCCCGGACGACATGGCCTACGTCACCTCCCTGGACACGACCCTGCCCGTGACCGCGAGCATCCACGAGATCGTCAAGACGCTGTTCGAGGCCATGATCCTCGTGATCATCGTGGTCTTTCTCTTCCTCCAAGGCTGGCGCGCCACCCTCATCCCCATGATCGCCGTCCCCGTGTCCCTCATAGGGACCTTCGCCGTGTTCCCCCTGCTGGGCTTCTCCGTGAACACCCTCTCGCTCTTCGGCCTGATCCTCGCCATCGGGCTCGTGGTGGATGACGCCATCGTGGTGGTGGAGGCGGTGGAACACCACATCGAGGAAGGCCTTTCCCCCAGAAACGCCACCTTGAAGGCCATGAAGGAAGTCTCGGGGCCCGTCATCGGCATCGCCCTCGTGCTCGCCTCGGTCTTCATCCCCGTGGCCTTCATGAGCGGAATCCAGGGGCGCCTCAACAAGCAGTTCGCCCTCACCATCGCCATCTCCGTCCTCCTCTCGGCCTTCAACGCCCTCACCCTCTCGCCGGCCCTCGCGGCGTTGCTGCTGAGGCCGCGCAAACCCGCCACGGGGCCCTTGGGCCGATTCTTCGCCGGGTTCAACCGCTGGTTTAACAGGATGACGGCGGGGTACGTGGACGTGAGCCATGGGCTCATCCGGAAGGGGCTCCTGAGCCTCGGCATCCTGGGCGTCGTGGTGCTCGCGGCGGCCCTGCTTGGCAAGAAGATCCCCACGAGTTTCGTCCCCGAGGAAGACCAGGGCTACATCTTCGCCAACGTCCAGCTCCCCGACGCCGCCTCCTTCCAGCGGACCGAGGCCACCATGAAGCGCATGGATGCCCTCTTCATGGAGACGCCCGGCGTGGAGTACGTCACCACCGTGGAAGGCTACAGCATGCTGACCGGGGTCAGCGCCTCCTATACGGGCTTCTACTTCATCGCCCTCAAACCTTGGGACGAACGGAAGGGCGACGCCATGACGGCGGCGGCCATCTCGCGGCGCCTGAACGGCGTCCTTCACTACAAGGTTCCCGAGGCCGTCGCCTTCACTTTCGGCCCGCCGGCCATTCCAGGCCTGGGGCAGTCTGGGGGCTTCTCCCTCTACCTCCAGGACCGGAGCGGCGGAAGCGTGGAGTTCCTCCAGGAGAACCTGACGAAATTTATCCAGGCCTGCCAGAAGCGGCCCGAGCTCACGGGCGTCACCAGCCCCTTCCGGGCCTCCGTGCCGCAAATTTACGCGGACGTGAACCAGGACAAGGCCCTCAAGCAGGGCGTGGCCGTGGGCGACATCTACCAGACCTTGCAGGCCTTCATGGGCGGTCTCTACGTGAACCAGTTCAACCGCTTCGGCCGGCAGTGGAAGGTCTACCTCCAGGCCGAAGGGGCGGACCGGTCCAAGCCCGAGGACATCAGGCAGTTTTACGTGCGCAACAACAGCGGCGAGATGGTTCCCCTCTCCACCCTCACCACCACCAAGAAGATCTTCGGCCCGGAGTACACGAACCGCTTCAACCTCTTCCGCTCGGCGTGGGTCACGGGCAACGCCGCTCCTGGCTATAGCTCGGGACAGGCCATGGCGGCCCTCGAAGCGGTGGCCAAGGAGACCCTGCCCCGGGAGATGGGCTACGCATGGTGTGACCTCTCCTACCAGGAGGCCAAGGCGTCGGGTACGGCGGGCCTCGTGTTCGGCCTCTCCCTTGTCTTTGTCTTCCTCATCCTGGCGGCCCTCTACGAGAGCTGGTCCCTCCCCTTCAGCGTGCTCCTTTCGGTGCCCGTGGCCGTTTTGGGTGCCTTCGTTGGCCTCATCCTGCGCAGGTTCGACCTGGATATTTACGCCCAGATCGGCCTCGTCATGCTCATCGGCCTGGCGGCCAAGAACGCCATCCTCATCGTGGAATTCGCCAAGATGGAGTTCGATGAGCACGGCAAATCCCTGGTGGACGCGGCCCTGGAAGGCGCCAAGCTGCGCCTGCGGCCCATTCTCATGACCTCCTTCGCCTTCATTCTGGGCTGCGTGCCGCTCTGGACCGCCTCGGGCGCGGGGGCCATCTCACGGAAGATCCTGGGAACGGTGGTCATCGTCGGCATGGCGGCCGCCACGGCCATCGCCATCTTCATCATCCCCGCGCTCTTCGTCATCGTGGAGCGCTGGTCCGGGGCCGAGAAAAACCACACGGCTAGGAGCGCCGAAGCGGCGGCTCCGGCGGCACCGCCGAAGGAAGGGGGGCACTGACATGAAACGCATCCTGCTCGCATCCCTCTTGGCGGGTTCCGTCCTGGGCTGCGCCATGGGCCCCAACTACAAGCGGCCGGCCCTGGCCGTCCCCGAAACGTTCAGGGAGGTTCCCTCCCCCGTGGACGGCGCCTCGCTCGCGGACCGTCCCTGGTGGGAGATCGTCAAGGACCCGAACCTCCAGGCCCTCATCGACGAGGCGCTGAGCAACAGCTTCGACGCCCGCATCGCGGCCGCCCGCGTGGATCAATACCGCGCCAACGCCGGCATCGCCCGGTCGGGCCTGTTCCCCCAGGTGAGCGGCGCGGGCCAATGGCAGCGCGGACGGGAGTCGGCCTATGTGTATCCGTTTGGCGAAAAACCCGTGTCCGAGGGGTACGCCGCTCAGGCCCAGCTCTCCTGGGAACTGGACGTCTGGGGGCGCCTGCGGCGCCTGAACGAGGCGGGGCGGGCGCAGTACCTCGCCTCGGTGGAGGGCCAGCGCGGCGTCATGCTCTCCCTCGTGGCCGACGTGGCCACCTCCTACTACACGCTGTGCGAGCTCGACCGGGAACTGGAGATCGCCAAGAACACGGAGGCGGCCTACAAGGGCGTCTACGACCTCTTCAACATGCAGCTCCAGGGCGGCACGGCCAGCGCCCTCCAGACCTCCAGTGCGGAGGGCGCCTTGGGCAGCGTGGCGGCCACCGTGCCTAGCCTGGAGGCGCAGATCACGGGGCAGGAAAACGCCCTGTCCTTCCTCGTGGGCCGTCCTCCAGGGCCCATCACGCGGTCCAAGCTGCCCTCCGGGACGGAGCTGCCCCTGGACGTACCCGCGGGGCTTCCTTCGGCCCTGCTGGAACGCCGCCCTGACGTCTTGCAGGCGGAACAGGCCCTCGTGGCGTCCAACGCTAACGTGGGCGCCTCCAAGGCCTCCATGTTCCCGGCCCTGAGCCTCACGGGCCTCTTCGGAGGCGTGAGCCCGCAGGTGGGCCAGCTCTTCGGTTCGGGCAAGACCTGGAGCGTCGCCCCGGGGCTTTTCCAGCCCATCTTCTTCGGCGGGAGGCTCTGGTTCCAGTATGAGGTGGCTAAGGCGCTCTACGGCGAATCGCTGGCCTCCTACGAGCAGGCCGTGACCTACGCCTTCGCGGAGA
>JAKBES010000009.1 GCA_021833665.1 Acidobacteriota bacterium | reverse complement strand
GTGGGCATGGGCGACCCGTGCACGGCGCCGCCGTGGTATTACCACCACGGTTCCTTACCCGAGAGGCCGCAGGAGGAGGCTCTGCGCTTTTTCGGCGCCGCCAGCCATCTGCCCCTCATCGCGGCGGGCCGCATGGGAGACATAACTCGCGTGAGGACGCTCCTGGAGCAGGGCCTGCTGGATGCGGTGGCGCTGGGGCGGCCACTGGTGGCCGATCCGGCCTTGCCCGCCAAATGGCAACAGGGCGCGTACGACGACGTGGTCGCCTGCGGCTCCTGCCTCCAGGGATGTCTGCGCGGCGTGGTGGGCGGAGAGGGCCTCTCCTGCATCGTCAATCCCACCGTGGGAAGGGCGCCCATCACCCCGGCGGAGAAGAAGCGGCGCGTGCTCGTGGCCGGGGCGGGCCCCGCGGGGCTTTCGGCGGCACTGGCGCTCTGGAAGCGCGGCCACGGTGTCATCGTGGCGGAGGCGGATGGCGAGCCCGGCGGCACTTTCCGCGCGGCGCCCCTCTCTCCGGGCAAGGAGGCCATGGAGCGGCCCTTGCGCGGGCTCCTGCGCCTCGTGGACCGGACGGGAATCCCCGTGATGCGCCACCAGATCGTCGATGAAGCCTTCCTCCGGAGGATTCACCCCGAGGTCCTCATCTGGGCCGCCGGTTCCGCGCAGCACATTCCGCCCATCGAAGGGATGGAATGCGCTCCCAGGCTGTCGTCTCTGGAGTTTTACCTGGAGGGGCGGCGCCTGCCAGGACAGCGTGTCATGGTTTTGGGCGGGGGCATGGTGGGAGCAGAGGCAGCGGAAAAGTTGGCCATGGAAGGCCGCGAGGTGACCCTCGTCGAGATGCTGCCGGAGCTCGCCAAGGACATGGAGAGGGTCGGCCGGGCTCTCATGCTCAGGCGGATCCAGGCCAATCCATCGATCACCGTCCTTCTCAACACCACGGTATCGCGCTTTGAAGAAGGCTCCGCCGTTTTGAAGGCGGAAGAGGGTGGACCAAGGGTCTTAACCTTCGACTGGGTGCTCATCGCCACGGGGCTGAGCCCCAGGCCGCTGCCGGAGGCGTTCAAGGCCCTCGTTCCGGAGATCCACGTTATCGGCGACGCCAAACGGCCTCGGGACATCGAAGCGGCCACACGGGAAGGGTACGAGACGGGAGTGCAGGTGTAGCTCCTCGCCCCTCTTTCGAAGAAGAGGAGATGGACCATGTGCAGGTCGATCAAGAGAAGCCGGTGGTCCGGCGGAGGACGCCATGGAATCCCGATTGGATCAATCTCTCCAACTTGTACGTGCGCCAAGAACCACGGCGAAATAAGTTGAACTCAGGAGGGCACCATGCAACACCAAGGTGGAATGGGATCGCAGGGTAACTGCGTGTGCCTGGGCTGCGGTGCCGTCAAAGGGCACCAGCCGGGTAAGCCTTGCAAGGACGAGCGCTGTCCGAAATGCGGCAAGGCCATGGTTCGCGAAGGTTCGGAGCACCACCTGCTCTACCTGAAGAAGCAGGAAGAGAAGGGCAAGAAAGCTTGACGGACCTTGGCCGACATCACAGCCTCTAGGCGGGAGGGTGTCCCATGAAGACGATCGGCATCATTCCGTGCGACCGCTACCGCGAATGCGGCGGCTGTCCCGGCGGAAACGTGGAGCACGTGCCCGAGGAAATGAAAAGGAACGGATCGGAGGCCATCCACCTCGCCACGGGGCTGATCGTTGGATATCCTCCGTGCCCCTAAATCGCTGATTTCAAGGCCTTTATCGAAGCGGCGTTCGGTCTTCCCGTGGTGGTAGGCACCCAAGTTATGGCATCCTACGACTGAGACCGCGTCAAACCAAGAAGCGGCGGCCCGTGCGTGGTGGGGCATCTCGGGAAACGAAGAAGGAGGGTTCCATGGGAACCAAAGGACGGCAGATCATCGGGATGGACGTGGAGGAGCTGCTGGGGCTCCTGAACGCGGCCTACGCCAGCGAGTGGCTGGCCTACTACCAGTATTGGCTTGGCGCCAAGATTCTCAAGGGTCCCATGAAGGACGCCGTGGCCGCGGAGCTCACCCTGCACGCCACGGAGGAGCTGAACCACGCCACGCTGCTGGTGACGCGCATCGTCCAGCTCGGCGGCACGCCGGTCACCGATCCCAAGCAGTGGTTCTCCCTGAGCCCGTGCGCCTACGATGCCCCCGATGATCCGTACGTGGCGGTGATCCTGGATCAAAACATCGCCGGCGAGCAGTGCGCCATCGGCGTCTACAAACGCCTCATGGATATCACCAAAGACAAGGACATGGTGACCTACAACCTCGCCCTCACGATCCTCCAGCAGGAGGTGGAGCACGAGGAGGACCTCCAGAGCCTCAAGGAGGACCTGGATCTCATGGCCGCCAGAGGAAGCAAGTGACCGCCGCGTAGGGCGGAGCGATCGGGTCAAGGCCTGGCATTGATGAAAGAGAGGACCATGCGGCACTCCCAAATTTATGACAGCATCCTGGATCTCGTCGGCGAGACACCCATGGTCCGGCTCCACCGGATCACCCAAGGGTTGGTTCCGGAAATTTACGCCAAGCTGGAGTTCTTCAATCCCATGGGGAGCATCAAGGACCGCCCGGCCCTCCATATGATTCGGAAGGCCGCCGGCGACGGCCGGATCCACCCCGGCGATCTCATCCTCGAAAACTCCTCGGGCAACACCGCCGTGGGGCTGGCCATGGTGGCCATCCAGGGAGGGTACCGCCTGAAGGTGGTGGTGAGAGACTGCATCAGCCCTGAAAAACTGGCCCAACTTGAGGCGCTCGGAGTGGACGTGGTCAAGGCGGACAGCACCCTCCCTCCCGAGTCACCCGACTCCTACAATCAGATCACGCCCCGCCTGGCGGCCCAAACCCCCGGCTGCTATTTCCCGGACCAGCACAACAACCGGGAAAACAACGAAGCCCACTACCTCACGACGGGCCCGGAAATCTGGGAGCAGATGGAAGGACGCATCGACGTTCTGGTGGCGGGCATGGGTACGGGGGGCACCATCGGCGGCGTGGCGCGGTACCTCAAGGAGAAGAACCCCAAGATCAAGGTCGTGGCCGTGGATTCGGAGGGGTCGGTCTTCGCCCACTACTTCCGCACCGGCGAGCGGAAACAGCCCTCGCCCTACCTTCTGGAGGGCCTGGGGGACGAGTTCATCATCGGCTGCGCCGATTTCACGAACCTGGACGACGTGGTGACGGTTCCCGACAAGGACGCCTTCCTCGCGTGCCGAGAGCTCGTGCGCAGGGAAGCGATCCTGGCGGGCGGCTCCAGCGGCGCCGCCCTCAAGGCGACGATGGACCTGGCTAGGAGGCTGGACAAGCCCGCGCGCATCGTGACCTTGTTCCCTGACAGCGCCTCTCGCTACCTCAGCACCATCTTCAACGACCCGTGGATGAAAGAGCACGGATTCTTGGACGTGTGAGGAGGTGCCGCGGCCGGTATCTGGAGACGGATCGATCGCGCTTCTGGACGGGCTTGAGTGATATACTTAACCCATCGAAACTGGAAGGCCGTCAGAGAAACAGCACCATGCGGCCTATCCAGGTGTGTTGCCCAAAGAAAGGGAGGGTCCATGGCGGAAAAAAAGAGCGTATCCAAGAAGACGGGTTGCGTGGAACCGGCGGGCGGGGTCGTCAAAAAGACGTCCCCAGGTGCTTCGGTCAAGGAGGCGATGATGGAGCCATCGAGGATGGATGTGGCCCGGGTAGGCAAGCCGGCGCCCGACTTTGAGGCGGGAGCCTTCTTCGCCGGAGCCTTCAAGAACTTCAAGCTGTCGGACTTCAGGGGGAAGTGGGTTCTGCTCTGCTTCTACCCCGGCGACTTCACCTTCGTCTGACCCACCGAACTGGCGGCGGTCGCCGCCACGCATCCCGAACTCAAAAAACTCGGCGTCGAGGTCCTCTCCGTTTCCACGGACAGCCGGTTCTCCCACCTCATCTGGCAGGAGGAGGAGCTCTCCAAGATGGTGAAGGGCGGCGTGCCCTTTCCCATGCTCTCCGACCAGGGAGGAGCCATCGGCACCGCCTACGGCATCTATGACGAAGCCGCCGGGGTGGACATCCGGGGCCGGTTCATCATCGATCCCGACGGAGTCATCCAGGCCATGGAGGTGCTCACGCCCCCCGTGGGACGCAACGTAACGGAGCTGGTCCGCCAGATCAAAGCCTTCCAGCACGTGCGCAAGACCGGGGAGGTGACGCCCTCCGGCTGGCAGCCCGGGAGGCCCACGCTCACGCCCAGGCCCGAACTCACGGGAAAGGTCTGGAAGGAGTGGAAGGTCAAAAGCGCTTTCTAAACTGTTGGAGAAAGGCTGCGTTTCGCGATGACGAGAGGCGGCGGGGAGGCGAGGTGCGCGCGGGCCGCGCGTAGCCTCGCGCCTCGCCGCCTGTTTCAGTTACCCATCAGGAAAGGACCGGCACATGGCGCTCACGCCCGAGGAATTGGATCGGCGCAAGGCTCACTTCTGGACGCGGACGGCTCAATACAAAAGCCTGGGATTCGACCGGCTCGTTGCTCCGGCCTTCGTACTGGATGCCGCGGGCTCCTTGGCAGGCCCCGTTCTGGATCTGGGGACGGGTATGGGGCTCATGGCGCGGGAGGCGGCGCGCCGCGGCCTTGAGGTGGCGAGCGTGGACGTCGCCGTCGAAGACCAGCAGGTGGCGGCCTTTCTCACCGATGATCCGGCCCTCGCCGGACGCATCCGCTTCACCCTCGCGGACGGGGCGGCGCTTCCCTTTCCGGACGGATATTTCGGGTGCGCCGTGACCATGGATGTGCTCCACCATCTCGCGGACGGTGCGGCAGTTCTCAAGGAAGTGCTGCGGGTGGTCAGGCCAGGCGGCTTGGTTATTCTAGGTGAATTTTCCGCCGAAGGCTTCGCCCTGGTTTCTGACGTACACGCGGAAGAGGGACGGGTCCACCCGGAAGGGCCCGTAACCCTGGATTGGTCGCGGGGCTTTCTCTCTGGCCTGGGCGCGAAAGAGTTGGCGCTTCGGGAGGGCCATCTTCACCGGGCAGCCGTCCTCCAAACCTCCGCCGATGAGGGGGCGCCTCCCGTGTTCGCGGCCCTTGATCGTCGGGGCTTATTCAATGCCCTGGGCGTCTTCGCCAAGAACTGGCTCGCCCACGACGGCTGCTGGTTTCTTGCCGCGGAGAAGCGCTACGGTCTGGAGACCGCCGTGGAACTCGATGCCGCCTCCTGGCGCCTGTTCGCCGCCGCCGAGGCGAGGCGCATCATGGAGGCCTTCTCGATTCCCCCAGGCGGGGGCCTTCGCGCGCTTGAACGGGCCCTCGCGTACCGCATGTACAGCTTCATCAATCCCTACCGGGTGGAGTGGAGCGAGGATGGCGGCGTGCTGCGGTTTTACATGGAGGCGTGCCGCGTGCAGGAGACGCGCCACCGAAAGGGCCTCCCCGACTTTCCCTGCAAGAGCGTCGGCGAGGTGGAGTTCGAGACCTTCGCCCGCACGGTGGACAGGCGCATCGAAGCCCGGTGCCTTCATTGTCCGCCCGAGCCGGAGACCCATGGACACTGCGGCTGGGAGTTCCGCATCTCCGGGGCCGCCCTGGGCGGCGCGGATTAAACTTCCGAGCCCCTGGTTCTGTCTAGGAGGAAGGTAGGTCCGAGCCGGGTCGGTTCTTAGGGAGAGTTGTCCATGAATCGAGAAGGATTTGCAGTGATGGCGGTGTTGGCGGGGATGGTGGTGTCCTTGGGCGCGATCGCGCAGGCCGGTGGAGGCTGGGGCGGCCGCGGGGGCAAGGGGCGCATGTACGACCCCAAGACCGTTGCGACGGTGAGCGGCACCGTGGAATCCGTGGCCAAGGTTCAGGTGGGGCGGGGTCAAGGCGTGCACCTCACGATCAAAACCGCCGAGATCACCAAGGGCGGCCAGGTGCTCAAGCTGAGGGATCCCGCCACGGGCGTACCCTTGTGGAGCCGGTGTGGTGGAGGGAGCAAGTAAGGAAAACAAGAAAAAAGTGAAAAGTAAGAAGGGTGAAACAGCATGCGGGGGTCGGCTTAACCTTTCGATCCCTTGAGCAAGCTTCTGGACATGAAGAGGGCGCGGGCAGAGCTTATCCCGCGCCCTTCTGCTTTCGTCTGCAACGGCCTTATCCCACCAGGCGCTTCACCTCGGCGAGGAGGTCCTCGGGCTTCACGGGCTTCTCCAAATAGCCCTCGGGCGGAGGGACTTGGGTCCGGGTGGAGATGAACTGCCGGAAGTCGTGGGCCACCCCCGTGACGATGATCACCGGCACGGTCTTGAGCCCAGCGTCCTCCTTGAGGGTCCGGTAGGTCTTCACACCCGTCATTTCGGGCATGGTGATGTCCAGCGTGATGAGGTCCGGGTGGTTCGTTCTGATCTGCGCCATGGCCTCCTCACCGTTGGAGGCCTCCAGCGTTTCGTAGCCCGCGTCCCGTAGCACTGTGCTTAGATAGGTCACCACGTCGGGCTCGTCGTCCACGACCAGGATCTTTTTGCTCATAAGATTCTCCTCATAGACGGGAGCGGGGAGCAGGGAGCAGGGAGGGGGTCGCGATCTCGTTGTATTCCCGCTTCCGGCTGCCGGCTCACTTCTCCCGACCTGTCAGTGCCACTCCCAGTCGATGAAGCCCGGCTTGGCGTCCACCATGCAGTTGACGATCAGCTCCACCAACCCGCCGTAGAGGATGCTCTGCTTCGCCCACATGTCGTAGTAGGCGAGCATGTCGCGGAACTGGCCCTTGCAGTTGCTGCACGGCGCGCAGATGTACTTGTGGATGGAGGGGTCCATGCAGTCGGAGAAGGCATTGAGCACCTGCTCCATCTTCTTCCGGCCGGAGACGTGGAAGCGCCAGTCCTGGAAGTTGTTGCCGCTCATGATGGCGAAGCCCGAACCGCCTCCGCAGCAGTAGTTGTCCACGCCGTGGGGCCACATTTCCCGGAACTGGGGACAGATCTTGCGGATGACCTCGCGCTGCGGCTCCACCACGCCCATGAGCCGCACCATGTTGCAGGGGTCGTGGAGGGTGACGGGGAAGTCGTTCCGGCTGGGGTCGAGCTTGAGCCGGCCGTTCATGACGATGTCGCGCAGGAGGGTCATGGAGCTTTCGCGGGGGATGTTGAGATCGCCCGTCAGGACCCGGTCGGCGATGACCGACAGGGCCTTGTGGGCGTGGCCGCACTCGCCCAGGACGATCTTCTTCACGCCGAGATTCTTGGCCGCCTGGGCGTGCTTGATGGCCACCCGGGCGAACTGCGCGTCGTCGTACCAGAGTCCGTAGTTGATGGAGTCGTAGCCCGCCAGCTCGGAGGAGAGGGTCCACTTGATGCCCGCGGCGTTGAGGATCACGGCGAAGGCGCCGGGGTTCTCGGGCCAGGCCATGATTTCGCCCGCGTTGTGGATGAGCAGGACGTCGGCCCCCTCCACGTCCCACGGCGTTTCAACCTTGATGCCCGTTTTTTCCGTCATGTCCTCGTCGATGAACTCGATGTTGTCTTTCACCACCAGAGAGCTCATGCCCGTTGAGGACCCCACCTTGAGCTGGAGGACGGAGCCGTTGTCGTGGCACTCCTTGGCGCTGATGCCCAGCTCCATGCTGAAGAGCTTGCGGAGCTCGTGGGCCACCAGGCCGTTGTCCGCGCCGATGGGGCACGTCTGGGCGCACCGGCGGCAGAGGTTGCAGCGGTAGGCCAGCTCGGCCAGGCGGGCCACCAGCGGCCAGTTGATCTCGATGTCGCCGTGCTGCCACGCGGAGAGCACGCCGCCGTGTTTGACGCTCTTGAAGTAGAGCCGGCGCACGATCTCGGACCTGAAGGTGGGCCGGTAGAGTTCGTTCCCGCCGCTCGCCTCATAGATATGGCAGGCGTCGGAGCACGTCTGGCACTTGGCGCAGTGCTCCATGGACAGCACCAGGGGCTGAAGGAAGGTCCAGTTATTCTCCTTGGTGAAGAGCTTGTCCAGGCCCGCGAGGAACTTCTTGACGAGCTCGTCCTCCTCCTCCTTGGTCTTGGGCTGGGGGATGTTGAGGGCGCAGGTGTCGTCGAGTCCGCATTCCACCGCCCCCATCACCTTCTCCGTGAGGGCCGTCCACCCGTGGTCCTTCTCGGGAGATTCGAGGGGATAGGGCAGGGGCATGAGGTCCTTGTTCTCGACGTGGGCCAGGGGCTTCCTGCCCGGGAGGGACATATCGGTGAGCTTGATCTTGTCGGTCATTTCTTGGCCCCTTCCCAAGGGTTGGTCGTGGCCACGTCGGCCCAGGTCCTCTTGCCGTCTGCGGTGACGTGCGGCGCGGACCAGGTGGGCTTGTAGGTGAGATACTCCACGAGCTTCGCTTCGATCTTGCTGCCCCGGAGGTTGACCTGGTCGTTCCAACGCACGTCGTGATAGGTGAAGTACTTGCCCACGAAGTGCGACATGTGGGTCAGGGGAATATAGGCGGCCAACAGAGCGCAGAGGACGATGCCCACCGCGAGGAGTCCCGGCACTTCTAAGGTCTTGTTAAACGTCAGCAGTCCCTGCACCATGGCCAGAACGCCCGGGCCCCCGGGGCCCCTGAGCAGGAATCCGGCGCAGAGCACGCCGAAGGACACGATGAAGAACAGCAAGTTGAAGATGTCTCCCGCCGTGGTGTAGGTCTTGAGATCTTCGTCCGTCAGCCTGCGGTGCAGGAGGCCGACGGCACCCACCAGGGCCAGCGCCACCCCGGCCACGCCCACCACCGTGTAGAGCCAGTGAAAGGCCATGCCCAGGGCGCCCGCCATCAGCGTGGGAGCGAAGAGGCCCAGGAGGGCCGCCAGGAGAAGGAGGCCGCAGGCCCCGATGAGAAGGTAGAGGCCGAAGTGGAAGGGGAAGGAGCGGTACCAGAGCTTCCTGTTGAACTCGTGAAGGGCCTTGAGGAAGAGCATCTCAGGAACCATGACGCCCAGCTCGCCCGCCAGATTGTAGGCGCGCTTGTGGGTCCACCAGTCTTTGTCTTCGAAGTAGGAGCCCCCGTGTTTGACCTTGGCCGGGTCCTCGTGGGGTACGGGGTACAGCTCCCAGCGCAGATGGAGGGGGGCCCGCGCGTACATCCACGCCCTCACCAGAGACGCGGCGACGAAGACCGCGGCACCCGCGTAAAGCGCCAAATAGACCAAAACGCTCATTCCTCTTCCTCCCCTGAGTGGTGCCTCGTGGTTCCTGCCGAGATCGAGGCCGACTTTAATTACAATAGGTCTTAAGACGAGTCTGTGCGAGTCCGCCGCGCACAGTCGTTCTCTTTGGGGCATATGCCACGGGAGGCATATGCCTATGCACGGCGGGCGCGCCTTCGGGACGCGCTTCGGGCCTTCGGTGCCGGGGCAGCGGGGTCCACTGTAGCAAATTGCGTGCTTTGCCGTAGGTGGGGACGGCGGGACAAAGGCCCTTCCCTTGCGGGTCTCCGGGCACTATAGTTCACCCTTGCGAGCCTGCCTCGCGGCCCCCGTTTTCGGGGGCTCCGAAGGGAGCTCACATCGTCCGCGGGGGCGATTCGCCAGCCTGCCAGGGGGGAGATTTAGAACATGGTCCCAGCCAAGGTTTACATCGTGGGTGCGGGTCCCGGCCACCCGGAACTGCTGACCCTTAAGGCCGCCGAGCTTCTGCGGGCCGCGGACGTGGTGGTCTACGACCGGCTCGTGCAAGAGGAGGTGCTGTCGCTGGCCAAGCCTTCGGCGGAGCGACTTTACATGGGCAAGCCCGTGGGGAAGCACGACTCCCGGCAGGACGAGATTCACGAGCTGCTCGTTCGGAAGGCCCGTGAAGGCAAGAGCGTGGTGCGCCTTAAGGGAGGCGATCCCTTCCTTTTCGGCCGAGGAGGCGAAGAGGCCGAATACCTGGCCGAGCACGGTATCGCCTTCGAGGTGGTGCCAGGCGTGTCATCGGCTCTGGCCGCCCCGCTCTGCGCCGGCATCGCCGTGACCCACCGCGACGCGTCCTCGTGCGTCACCATCGCCACGGGGCACGAGGCCAAGGAAGGGGAGAGCAGGCTCGATTGGGGCGCCCTCGCCCGGATGGAGACGGTGGTCTTCCTCATGGGCGTCAAGAACGCGGGGAAGATCGCGGGCCGGCTCATGGAGCACGGGCGAAGCCCCGAGACCCCCGCGGCGGCCATCCAGATGGCGTTCTGGCACGATGAGCACGTGGTCGTGGGGACGCTGGCCACCATCGCTCAGGACATCGAACGGGCCCAGATCAAGCCTCCGGCCACGCTGGTGGTGGGCGAGGTGGTGCGCCTCCGGGAGCGCATCGGGAACAGCCAGCGCGAGCTGAGGCGCCGGGCCGACGGGAGCTCCCGTTTCGAGCCGGCCCCTCCGCCCGACCAGCTCATCCGGCTGGCGCTGGCGGGCATAGGGACGCAGGCCCTGGGCCTCGCCCTGGAGGCCGGAATCTTCGACAAGATCGAAGCCTACACGGCTCCCGCGGAGCTGGCGGCAGCGCTCGGCTTCAACGCGGGCGCCCTCCAGGAAATTCTGGAGGCCCTCGTCAGTCTAGGGGTTCTGGAGGAAAATGCGGGGACCTACAGGAACCTCGACATGGCCTCCCGGTACCTTCGCTCCAATGCCCCGCAGAGCTTGCGTCCGGCCCTCCTGCAGTACGCCCGCGAGTCGGCGCCGTGGGGCAAACTCGGCGGGTACGCCAGGGAGGGCTGCCGGGATTTCCTGCCTGCGGCCCTTGAGTCGCCCATGGATGCCACGTGCGAAGCCCTGGCGCGCTTCGCGGCACCGGCCGTGACCGACAAGCTGGACCTGGGCAAGAGTAGCCGGGTGCGTCTTTTGGGATGGGGCGGGGAGGCCTACCGCGAGGCCGTTTCGGCGCGCTGGCCCGCGCTCAAGTTCTCCTGGCGCAACCCTTTCGCGGGGCCGCGGCTTGAGCCCGGCAACCCGTTTCAAGGGTTGGAGCGAGAGGGGCCCTGGGGAACCGTCATCCTCTCGGGTCTGCTGGCCTCATGCAGCAAGGGGGAAGTGCAGCGGGCTCTGGAAACCGTGGTGGCGGCCCTGGAACCCGGCGGCCTCGCGGTCCTTCATGACGCCTTCCTGCCCATCAGCGTCCTTCCGCCCGTGGAGGTGGCCTTGGGGACCCTCTCGCGGCACATGGCCCGCGGCGGGTGCCGGACGTGGTCCGTTCCGCGCATCGAGACGGCCCTGGAATCTCTGGGCCTCACCTCGATCCGCTCGGAAGCCCTTCCCGCAGGGACGGTCCTGGTGACGGCCCGGAAGGGATAGGCGGGATCGGAGGCGAGAGTCGGGGGGCGGCCATGGGATACCTGGTCAATCTGGTCTTGGACCGCAAACCCACCGTCGTTGTGGGAGCGGGTTCCGTAGCGCTTCGCAAAGTGACGGGCCTCCTGGCGGCCGGTGCACGGGTGACCGTGATCGCGCCGCGCTCCTGCGAAGACATCCGCACCCTGGCCTCGAACGGCCGCATCGCGCTCGTGGAGAGGGAGTACGCCCGCGGGGATCTGGCGGGCGCCTTCCTGGTCATTGCCGCCACGGCTGACGAAAGCCTCAACGTCAGCATTAGCGACGAGGCCCGGTCGCTGAACATTCTCGTCAACGTGGTGGACCGCCCCGCCGTCTGCACCTTCACGCTGCCCGCCGTGGTGCGGCGGGGAAACCTGAGCCTGGCCGTGGCCACGGAAGGGCGGTGTCCCGCCCTGGCCCGCGCTCTGCGCGAAGACCTGGAGTCGCGGTACGGCCAGGAGTACGCCGAACTGCTGGACATCATGGGCCGCCTCCGCGACCAGATGCTTGAGCGCGGATGGGAGAGCCCGCGCATCCAGGAGGCGCTGTCGCGCATCTACCGCGAGGGCCTCCTGGGGCGCCTCGCGCCCTCCAGCGCAAAGGAACTCGAAGGCTTCGTCACGGATGTGGCGGGCGAGCCGTTCCCCTTAGACCGTTGAGGTTGGGCGTCCCAGGCGGAGGGTCCTCCCATGGCTCGGTGGCTTTCGTCGCTCTTCGCCGGGTCCCGCCGCCGCCAGGGTACGGCCTACGCCGCGCTGCTCAAGCGCTACGACGCCTACCTCCAACTCTTGCGTGCCAATAACGATTTTCTCGATCTGCTGTCGGACATGGAGGCCATGGGTGCCTCCTCGGGCCTGTGCGGATGGGACCGCATGCGCAACACCGTGACGCGTCTCAATGTGCAGGTTTTCGCCATGGTCCGGATGCTGGGCACGCTCTCGGGAGGCCGCTATGACGGTCTTCTTCCCGTGCTTTCCGGCCTCGGCCAGGCCATGCAGGAGCAACTGGACCGCCGCCCCGTCCAACGTCCGCCGGGCCCGCTTGTTTTGGCCGTCGAGGCGGGGGAGGCGCTTGGCGAGGATGCGGCGGGAGGCAAAGCCGCTCACCTCATGGCCCTGCGGGGCCTTGAAGGGGCACGCATTCCGCCGGGGCTGGTGGTGACCACGGACGCGTTCCGGGCGTTTCTGAAGCACAGCGATCTGGAGGGCACGGTGCGGGCCCTTTGGGATACGCTGGATCCGGAGGAGCTCGCCCACATCCTCGACACGTGCCGGACCCTCCGGGAAAGGATCCTCGCGTCCACGCTGCCCCCTGCCGTCATGGAGGCCCTCGCAGAGGCTGCCGGCCCACTGGCGGCCCGCGTTCCCGCCGGCACCCGCTTCGCGGTTCGCAGCAGCGCCAGCGGCGAGGACTCGTCGTTCTCTTTCGCCGGCCAGTACGACACGGTGCTGAGCGTGGCCCCCGCCGACGTGCCCTCCGCGGTGATCAGGGTCTTCGCCGGATTTTTCAACCCAGGCGCCGTCATGCTGCGGCTCAAGCGCGGCTTCGGGGCCCTGGAATTGGGCATGGGCGCGCTGGTCATGGCCATGGTGGACGGCCGTGTCTCCGGCGTGGCCTACTCGCGGGATCCTTCCTCGCAAGGCGCGGAGACGGTCCGAGTGGAGGCTGTTCCGGGGCTGGGGCGAACGCTCGTGGAGGGCGCCGTCTCTCCGGAGAGTCACGTGCTCGACCGGCGTGATTTGCAGGCGCCGCTGCCCGAGACGTCAGAGTGCGCCTCCGGCTCGTCGCTCCTTTCGCTCAGCGACCTGGCCCGCGCCGCCCGCCTCGCTCTGGCCGCCGCAGACGTCCTTGGGACGCCCTCCGACGTGGAATGGACGTTGGATGGGGAAGGCACGCTGTGGCTTATTCAGGCCCGGCCCATGGCCCTGCGCCCTACCTGTGACGGAGTGAGCGAGCCCGTCTCCGGTCATAGGATCCTGCTGGAGGGCGGCGTCACGGCCTCGGGCGGTGCGGCTTCGGGGCCCATAGCCTCCGTCCGGGGGCCCGAAGATGCGCTGGACCTCCCCCGCGGCTTCGTGGCCGTGGCCGCCGAATCCACACCCGACTTGGCCCTCCTCCTGCCCCGCGCCTGCGCGCTGGTGACGGAGCGAGGCGGCGTTACAAGCCACTTGGCTGCCGTGGCGAGGGAGTACGGCGTGCCTGCGGTTTTCGGCCTCGAGGGCGCCCTGAGGAGCCTGCGGGTGGGTGAGGTGGTCACGGTGGACGCCCGAGCGCGGAGGATCTACGAGGGGAGGGTCGCACCCCTGCTCGAAGCGGAGGGCCCGTCCACTGCCCTTCCTCCCGCCTCCGGTCCCGTCCAGGACGCCCTGCGCGTGCTCCTCCCCCTCGTGGTACCTCTGAACCTCCTGAACCCCGCCTCGGCCGAGTTTGCTCCCTCGGGCTGCCGTTCCCTCCACGACGTGGTTCGGTTCATCCACGAGAAGGCCCTGGCGGAAATGGTGCGTCTGCCCGAATTCATCTCGGCCGGGACCGAGGAGGCGGGTCTGCAGGTACGGGAACGCCTGCCCTTTGATCTCAGGCTGATTCCTTTGGGCTCAGGAGTCGATGCCCGCGCCGATGGGACGAGCGTGTCTCTCGGCCAGGTGACCTCCGCCCCCGCCAGGGCCTTGCTTGCGGGGTTGGCGGACCCCGCCCTTTGGCGTGAGGGTCCCCGGCCCGTGGACGCCTCGGGCTTCTTGTCCGTCGTGTCGGGCGCCATGGCCGGAGACTCGGGGCTGGGCCAGCCCGGATGGGCGCTTGTTTCGGACCGCTACCTCCACATGAGCCTTCGCATGGGATATCACTTCACGACGGCGGAGGCTTTCGTGGGCCCGCGCCGAGGGGACAACAGAATCCGCCTCGTCTTCAAGGGTGGGGCAGCGGATGAAGTTCGGCGCCAGAGGCGGGCGCGCTTCGTTGCGGGCGTGCTCGACGGCCTCGGGTTTCAGGTGCGCCGGAAGGGCGACTTCGTGTCGGCCACCTTCAGCCACGGCACCCAGGAGCGGATGCTGCGGGAGCTTCAGCGCCTGGGCCGCCTTCTGGCCTGCGCGGGCCAGTTGGACATGGTCATGGCGCACGAGAGCCAGGTGGCTTGGTACGTGGATGGCTTCCTGCAGGGAGACTATGCGAGGATACTGAAGGCCGAGCAGCCGGCCGGGCCTTGATCGAAGTCAAGAGGCGCCCGCGCGGCATGCCGGAGACGGGGAGGATGGGGCGATGGCCGAGGCGATCCGGGTTCTCCTGGTGGACGACGAGCCGCTCTTCCTGGAATCCATGTCCAAGGTACTGAAGGTGAGAGGGTACGCCGTGGGAACGGCGGCGGGGGGCGTGGAGGCTCTCGAGGACCTGCGCTTCAATCGGTACGACGTGGTCGTGCTGGACCTGCGCATGCCGGGCCTGGACGGCATCGCTACCCTGGAGCGGATCAGGAAGCAGGACGTCCTGCTGCCCGTCATTCTGCTCAGCGGCCACGCCGACATGTCCAAGGCCGTGGAGGCCATGCAACACGGCGCCGTGGACTACCTGCTCAAGCCAGCCCCCGTGGACAAACTCTGCGAACGGATCCGGTCCTCCCTCGAGCATCGGGATATTTTGCAGGAGATGGGTCCCGGCGGCGGGCCAGACCGCTGAGCCGGATGCGGAAAGGGCTCACGGCGTCCCGCACGTGCCCGAGAAGAAATCCTCCACTGCCCGGCCGACGGCCTCGTCGGAGGTCATGGCCGCGTCCATCTGCCTCATGAACTGGAGGAGCCGCCCAATCATCTCCAGGGCATTCAGCGTCTCCTCCTGGCCGTGCTTGAGGTATTGGGCGGCCACGAGATCTCTCGTGAGGGTCGTGGAGAACCCCAGCTTCTTGAGAATCCGGGCGATGGCCGCCACCCTGCGTATCCTGCGAACTTTGTCCGCCGCGCCCCCCTTGAAGCGGAAGGTGATGTAATTCTGGTTGAGGGCTTCCGTGCAGTAGGCGTCCACGACGCTGAAGTGGAACCCCACTCGGGTGGCGAGGTTCACGTACTTGTCCGAGACGATGGCATAGCTGGGATCGCGCAGCGTTCCGTCCCGGTCCGGACCCGCGAAGGCCTGGCGGAACATCACGCTCATAAAACCCCTGGCGTCCATGGCGCGAGGGCCGAAGCGGGGGATGTCCTTGTGGAGCATGCCCGCCACCAGGGCCGCGAAGGGCGGGGAGCAGATCTGGCCCCGCTTCACCCTGCGAGCGCCAGGTTCTGCCTGAAGGCCTCCGCCGAGATCGATGACGTAGAGGTCCACGGGGAGAAAGACATCGAGGAGGGGCGTCTGGCTGCGCACGTCCCCCACGAGCCGGCCGATGCCGAACATCTCCTGGAACGATTTTTCGTGCAGGTAGCGAGCCAGGTCGTGGAGGGAGCGGCAGTTGCGCAGGGTGAATCCCGGATCCGCCGGGTCCGTGAGCGTCAGGGGAACGATGTACCGCGCCACCTCCGCCATGGCCCGATGGGTCCGGTTCCTGGGCGCATGCGGCGGGGAGGGGCGGGCCACGGCCAGGAGCGCCTCCAGCCGGCCCCCATAGACGCGGCGCCTCGTGGCATCGACGGTGACCATCTCGCCCGGCTTCAGGAGGGACGTGGCTCCTTCCGCGCCCACGATCGTGGGGATGCCCAGTTCTCGTGACAGGGACGCCATGTGGCCGATGGCGCTCCCCACGTCGGCCACGATGGCGGAGGCCGTCTTCATGACGCGAACGTATCTGGGGCTTGAATGCCGAACCACCAAGACGCCCCCCGCCGGAAAGTTCTCCAGCCCGTCGTCCGCATCGGGGATAAACACGGGGCCCGCGCCCGCGCCGGGGGCCGCCGTATCCCCCCCTTCCATGAGAACGGGGGCTCCTTCAACGGGGAGCGCCTGTGTCTCCTCAGGGGCCGCCGAGGTGCTGGGCCGGCTTTGGAGAAGGTACAGGCGGCGTTCGCGGTCCATGGCCCATTCCACGTCTTGAGGAGAGCCGAAGTGTTCCTCCAGCTTCAGGGTCCATTCGGCGAGGGTCAGGATTTCCTTTCGGGAAAGGGGCGCGGCGAGCTGGAGCTCCTCGGGAACCCTTTCCTCCTGCACGCCGCCGCCCGCAAGGCCCACGGTGCGGCATGTCTTGCGCGAGGTCCGGACCTCCACGGAGGGAGGGATTCCTTCCCGTCCGACCCAGTACACGTCAGGGTTCACCGTGCCGTCTGCCACCGAGGGGCCGAGCCCCCATGCCGCATGAATGAGGATTCTGCTGGTGGCGTCACCCCGCGGGTCCCTGGAGAAGGCGACGCCCGAGGCGAGCGCGTCCACCATGACCATGCAGCCCACGGCCACGGCTGGGTCGTCATCGTCGAACCCGAGGATGTGGCGGTAAAAGAGGACGTCAGGTTCGAAGGCGCTCTCCAGAATCCGTCCGTAGGCGGGGACCAAGCCCCCTTCGCCCACGTTGAGGATCGTGAGGTACTGCCCCGCGAAGGAGGCGCTTCGGTCCTCGTCGAGGGCGCTGGAGCGCATGGCCACGGGAGGCTTCCGTCCGCCCGCAAGGGTTTTGTATGCCGCGTGGATTGCCTCGGCCACCTCCTCCGGGAGAGGAGAGTCCCGCAGGTGGTCCCGCGCCGCGGCCTGCCCGGGTCCCGTTTCGAGGGAGACGCCCTTCGGGCCGCCGCGCCGCGCGGCGCCCATGGAACACTCGAACGCGGAGGTCGTGATGGCGAATCCGTCAGGCACCGGAAGGCCGAGTCTGTTCCTGATCTCGCCCAGGGCCGCCATCTTGTGCCCCACGACCGCGGCGTGAGTCAAGTCCAGCCGGTCCAAAGGCAGCACCAGGGGCGCCTTTTCGCCGGCTTCGTCTCCCCGGAGGCACCCCGCGATGCGCTGATGGAGGCCCGCCAGGACCTCGTCCACGGCGGGATACGCCCCCTCCGACAGGGTGGAGAAGCTCGCGGCCATCCTGTGGGCGCTGGTCTGCGCTGCCAGGGCTCTGGACCGGACCTCGTCGAGGGTGAGGGGCGCGTCGGAGGCGAGCCGCACCTCCATCTCGGAGATGGCTTCGAGCAGGTCGTTGTTGGCGGAGAGCAACGTCCGGAAGTGAAAATATCTGAGCTTGAGCCGGCTCAGGCGGGATTCGAAGCCGGCCGTCCGCTCCTGTCTCAGCCCGATGATTTCCAGGAACGTGAGGAAGGCTCGCCCCAGACGCCGGAGCGACTCGGGGATGCCTGAGGCGCGGCCGCCCGGATCGCCCCCGCTCAAGATCGGCCCTCCTCGCCGGAGGGCTCACCCGCGGCCCGCGCCGCGCGGGCCGCCTCGATGGTCTGCACCAGCTCCGCGACGGTGCAGGGTTTGGTCAGGTAGGCGAAGGCTCCCAGCGTCATGCCCTCCTGCTCGGTGGATTTGAGAAGGTGTCCCGTGAGAATGATGACCTCGAGTCCAGGGGAAATGCGCTTGAATTCCCTGAGGGTATCTATGCCGCTCAGGCCGGGCATCTTGAGGTCGAGCAGGGCCACGTCGATGCCTCCGCGCAGCACGACGCGGAGAGCTTGTGCCCCGTCCGGGGCCGTTGAGACGTCGTAGCCCCTCCGGCCCAGGAGCTTCACCAGGGTATCCCGGAACTCCTTCTCGTCGTCTACGATGAGGATCCTGGCCTCGGCCATGGCGCCCTCAGTGAGCCTCACCCGGCTCGGCGGATGTGGCGGGCAGGGTCAGCGTAAAGGTGGTGCCGGCGCCGACCCGGCTCTGAACCTCAAGTGTACCTCCCATCTGCTGGATGAGCCCGTAGCAGACGGCGAGACCCAGCCCCGTCCCCTTTCCCACGGGTTTGGTCGTGAAAAAGGGCTCGAAGATCCGCTGAAGGTTTTCCTCCGGGATGCCGCAGCCCGTGTCCTTGAAGACCATCTCCACGGCGCCGCCCCTCATACCCGTGCGCACCGTGACCGTGCCGCCCCTGCCTTCCATGGCGTCCACCGCGTTGTTCAGGACGTTCAAGATGATCTGCTGGAGCCTCGACGGCGAGGTGACGATGGATGGGAGAGCCCCGGCCTCCAGATGAAACGCCACGTTATCCGCTTTGGCCCGGTGCTCCACCATCTGAAGCATCTCCGCGAGGAGGGCGTTGATGTCCGTGAGGGTGCGCTCCGATTCGACCCTCCTGGAAAACTTCAGGAGGTCGTGGGTGATGCGCCGGCAACGCTCCACCTGGTCCCCGATCTTGCGGGCCGAATCGATGACCTCGGGGACATCCGCCTCGGCCGGGCCCTTCTCGGGCATCAGGTCCAAGATCCAGGTCCTGAGAGTTTCGATGATGCCCAGAGGGTTGTTCAGCTCGTGGGCGACCCCCGCCGCCATCTCTCCGATGGCCGCCATCTTGGAGCTGGCCAGAAGCTGGGCGTGAAGGTTCTCTTTTTCGGCGTCCGCCCGGGCCACGAAGCCCACGAGGTTCCTGGCGATGGCGAAGGTGGCCAGGGAGACGACGATCAGGGCGGCGAAGGTGATGAGGGCCCAGGTCCAGAGGGCGCGGTGGAGCGGGGCGAAGGCCTCCGCCCGCTCCTGGCGAAACACAAGAAGCCATTGGTCCCCCATGATCCAGACGTGCGAGCATAAGAACGTCCGGCCCCTGAAGTTCAGGTCCACCGTGCGCACCCCCTCGTGAGGCGAAAGGTAGGGGAAATGAGAGGGCTGGAGGGGGGCGCTGTCGAAGAGCGTCTTGGTCTGGTAGAGCCCGTGCCGGTCCAGAAGGAAGGCCTCCCCCGTACTGCCCACGTGGATCCGCTCCACGAGCTGGCTAAAGTAGTCCGTGCTGAGGCTGGCGCGCAGGATCCAGTACCCCGTGGGCGTGGTGCGTTTCACCGCGATGATGAAGTGGGGGACCGCCCGGTAACCCGTGAAGAGGTCGCTGATGACCAGGTCCCGGGCCTTGAGCTTCTGGAACCATTCGGCGCTGCTGTAGTTGCGGCCTTCAAGATTGTATGGGCCCACGTACCTGAGGTGGTTCCCCTGGTCATCAATCATGCCGATGTCGGTGTAGATCCCAGCCCCCTGCTGGATCACGGCGAAAGCTCGCTCCAGCTCTCCGTCCCTGAGCTGTTCCAGCGTGTACTGGTTGGCGATGGCCGCCAGCTCGGCGCTCCGCCCGCGCAGATAGGACTCGATGAAGTCCCTGTGGTTCAGGACCAGGCGCTCCTGCTGATCCAGAACCATCCTGCTGGCATAGAGCTGGAACTGCACGTAGGCTGCTCCCCCCACGAGGAAAAGGGGAACCAGGCACATGAGGAGCATGCTCTCAAGGAGCCGCCGGTAGAGGGTGGCGCGCCGGCGCTTCGCGGCGGCGATCATCCTGGTGTCCTGTAACAGCGGTTCGCTGAATCAATCTGGACGGTCTGACAGGACACGAAGGGGTGCGGGGAAGGCACTTCCCCGCTCTTTCGGGGTAACAGCCTGCCGCAGGCAGGCGCCCTAGGGGCGGAGCCCCTTGGGAAGTGTGGCGTCTCCAGCCCGCCCAACTTATTCAAGTTTGTTCTGAGACGCCACACTAGCTCTCCCTCCGGGCGGCTTCTTCGGCGAGCCCTCTGGACCGGATGGCCTCCTCGATGAGGTCCAGGAGCTTAGCCACGATGGCGGGTTTGGTCTGCATATCAAAGGCCCCCTGCCGCAAGGCCTCCTGCCCCGACTCCACGGTGCCGTGCCCCGTCAGGAGGATGACCGGGGTAAGAGGACGAAGCCGCTTGATTTCCTTCAGCGTGGCCAGCCCGTCCAGGCCCGGCATCTTCACGTCGAGCACGACCACGTCGGGATCCGCGCTCTCGATGAGAATCAGCGCTTCCCCGCCTCCGGGGGCCGTGAGAACCTCCAGGCCATGGCGTCCCAGCACCTTTGCCATGGTGGCCAGGAACAGGGCTTCGTCATCCACAAGCAAGACCGATCGGCGCTTCTGCATGGGCTCTCCGGGTTCATCCTCGCTCGGAACGGGTTCTGCGCTCAACCTCCTCCAGAAGGGCGCGCCCGCTTTTTGTCCGGGCGGCGTAAACGGCCCAAGGCTCCTCACCCTCCCTTCGGCTCGTCACGGCGATCCAGCGGGTGGGCATGAGGAGGGCGTGCAGGATGCCGAAGAGGCCCACTCCGGCGAGAACGTAGCCCGTCAGGCCGAGGTGGCGGCCCAGCAGGAGGGCTGCCGCCCCGATGCCGGCCCCCGCCAGGGCTTCGCCCCAGCGGTAGAGCCGCCGGGTGTTCAAGGATGCCACATCTTTGTACCATCGGTCTTCGAAGGTTTCCTCCACGCCGTCCACCAGGGCCGCGCCGGGGGCGCTCTGATCCTGGAACCGCCAGCGGAAGAGGCGGCGGTCCGTGGCGTACAGGCTTCCCGCCACCTGGGCGGTCTCCCGCAAGACGGAGTCCGGAATCCGCGCGTGTCCCTCCACCCAATGGTGTTCCGCGAGGATCGTCTCCCCGGCTTCCCTCACCGTGGCGATCTTGGCTCGCCCGAGGCAGGCCAGGAGATCTTGCCTGCCTCGGGCGTAACGCTTGGGCGTCACATCGCCCAGCTCGAACCGGCGCGCAAGGCTCGCCAGCTTGTCCCTCAGGGCTTCGACCTCCGGCTGAGTCTCCGGAAGCTCAATCCTCATAAGGATATTCGCCCGGGGATATCCCGCGGGCGTGGAGGCCTGGGGTGACCGTAATGAGGAGCGCGACGGACAAGAGGAACCAGACGACGAAGGCGAACCACGGGTCCGGCTTTAAAAACGTCGATTCCACGGCGTAAAACACGAGAAAGCCGTAGAGCAGCAGGTTGGCGAATACCTGGAATAGTTTCTTCACGGCCTCCTCCTACACCAGCGTGCGCATGTACAGGAAAAACACCAAGGTGGACAGTCCCATGGAGATCGCGAGCAGGATGAAGACGAAGGACCACATGTTGTCCAGCACTTTTTTCATGGCAGTCCTCCCTCACTCGGTGACGTTCTGAACCAGGAGCGGCGCCACCCATTCGGGCACCCACTCGTTCCGCCGGTTGCGGTAGGCGAAGTAAACCAAGGAGAAAATAAACAGGCACAGGAAGAACATCTGGCCCAGGGTGATGATCACCGACAGGGCCACGAGAATTTTGAATTTACCCCCCAAAAGAAGGTTCGCCAGCGGGAGACCGGCGCCCAGCGTGGCCAGCGCCAGCGAGAAGGAAAGCATGTACCGGATGGCCGGTCCCCGGACGAAGGCCGTAGCGATAGATCCCACCTGTGCTCCGAACATGGCGCCGCAGATCATGAACATCACGGCGATGAAGTCCACATTGCCCTCGATGGAGTGGCGGAGACAACCGTAGGCTCCCGAGAAGACGATCTCCACCAGATCGGTGCCCACGGCGATGTGGGTGGACGCACCCACGATGTACACGAGGGCCGGGACGCGGATGAAGCCGCCGCCCACGCCCAGGAATCCCGCGAGGACGCCCGTGATGACTCCGACCAGGACGATGACCCACATGGACACCACGACGCGGGCCGTCCGGCACCGGACGATGGGCGCGAGGGCGAACCCCTGGAAGATTTGGGGCAGCTTGGAGGTCATGACCTCCCGGGCGATGCTCTGGCCGTCACGAGCCATTTGCTCCATGCGCCGGTGCGACTTCAGGGTCTCGTAGAGGGTGTAGAGAAACAGGGTGAACATGAGAAGGACTGACGCGGAGAGGAGGGCCACGGTGGAGAGCCCCCGGTGCTTAAAGTAGCCCAAGAGGCGGATCCCCTCCTCCACGCCGAACATGGTTCCGGCCACCATGCTCAGGGCCAGGACCCAGTCAATGTTTCCGAGCTGCTTGTGCCTCACCGTGGAGACGATGCCCTTCCCCGCGATGTGCGTCATGTCGATGCCCGAGGCCATGTAACCCGGGAACCCGAATACGATGAGGGCGGGAGTCACCATATAGCCGCCGCCCACGCCGATGAACCCGCCCACGACGCCCACCGTGAAGCCCGTGAAGATGAGCAGGAAGGCCGGGGCTTGGATGCCAGCGATGAGAAAGTCGAACATGTAGCCCCCCCTTAGTGGCCGACCGTATGGTCGATCTTCTTGAATTTCAGGCCGATGAAGTCCGTGAAGCCCTCCGCGAGGTAGCCCAGGCACAGGCCGATAAGGCCCACCATCACGAGGTTCCAGACCCCCGAGACGGGGTTCGTCTTGATGTTTTTGTGCGTGAACGAATCCTTGTATTTGAAGCCCTTGGCCTCCTTGAATTGCCAGGGGACGAGAATGTCGAGGCGGTCGCCCCTGAGCCGAACGCGCTTCCCGTCCTCCACGGTTCGGAGGTCGATGACCCCCGTGGCCTCCGCGGGCAGTATGTCGCCCGCTTTGACGGGCGTGGCTTTGAGCCCGTCCAGGATTTTGAAGTCGCCCACCGCGAGCGAGGCGGGTTTCTCCGGCGAGGCGTCCGCGAATGTCTTGGTGTTGACGGCGAACCCGTCGGCCTTGGCCTTGTAGTAATACCAGTGCACCATCTTTCCGGACCGGTAAAAGTGGATGGCGTAAGTGAATACCACCAACGTCGCCGCGGCCCAGAAAAAGAACTTTACAGCCGCCCTCAGCCTCGGTCTGCGCATATCTCCTCCCCCCCAAAATTGCCTGCCGTACCACCACTGAACGACCTCTGTCGCGTCCCTCCTTCGTTGAGGTGACTTTAGGGCCGCCTTTGGGGTCCTGCAATGTTGTCAAGAGAGAGGGAGACGCAGGTGGGTTGATACACCCTGTATGAGTACCACAGCTGAGGGGCGGCGAGCCCAGCCCTGCATCCCAAGCCGGAGAAGAAGATCTCTACAGCAGCAGCCCGGGGTGTTCGCTAGGAAACCGCCTTTCCGGCCGCGGGCGTGAGGGCCCGCGGCGGTTTCGGCGGTCCCGCGCCCTTGTCCGGAGGGGGAGCCAGGGGCCTGGGCGTGTTCATCATGCTGGCGGGCAGAGGGGCAACGGCCACGGCCTGTTGGATCAGGGCGAAGAACAGCCATTCGCGAGAGCGCCACGTTCTCCGGTTGAAGCGGAACGTGAACTCGTCCAGGTAATAGTCCAGGTACGACGGCCGGACGGCCACCTGGTGAGATTTCAACAGCCACTGGTCGATGAGGTGGGCGACCCGGTTCACGAGGGGGAGGGCCGTTTCCCCCGGTCCGCCCTCCTTGGGGACGACGACGTGCCTGTATCCCAGCTCGGCCAATCCGCCGAAAGCCCTCCAGCCGTCCGTAAACACGCGGCTGCCCGGTTCCACCTCTTCGCAGATGACCGTGGCCAGACTATCGGCCGAAGCGTTGCGGATCCTCCGGAGGCGGATCCGACCGATGCGATTCCCCAGGTCCTGAACCACGACGACCACCAGGACCTTGCCGCTCGCCCCCCGTCCCCGCTTGCCTGGCTTGTGGGCCCCAAGGTAAGTGAGGCCCACCTCGATGGTCCCAGCCAGGCGGTCCCGGCCTGGGCGGACCATGGCGGTCCGCAGCTTCTGCATCCACGCCCAGGCCGTGTGGTAGCTTCCCAGGTCCAGCTCTTTCATGAGCCCGAGGGCGCTCACCCCGAACCGCTGGTTCGTCACGTACCACATGGCCCGGAACCACATGAGTAGGGGGTGCCTGCTGCCGTGGAAGATGGTTCCCGCGGTCACGGAGGCCTGATGATCGCACTGCTGGCACCGGTAGAGGTCACCGTGGACCTGCCATGCCTTCTGGCCCTGGCAGCGGGGACAGCGAAACCCTTCCGGCCACCGCAGGCGGAACAGGTGCTCGTGGCAGGTTTCCTCAGAAGGGAAAAGCTCCTCAAAAGCCTTGGCCATGGCGCGACTCCAGCCGCTTAAAGCAATCCGCTCCGACGGGGTTCCCAGGTACCCATCTGGGCCACAGGGGCCCGGAAAGGGCGCACTATACCACGGAAATGGGGAGAGCCTCATGCATAACCAAGTTGGATCTAGCGGGTATGCAGGTCCATCTCGTCACTTAGAATGGGTCCACTTGCCAGCCCTTTACGGTTGAATATAACCTTTACAATCAAGCTGTTGGCCTATCGGAGCTTCGACCGAGCAGGTGTTCAGATCACCCAAAATAACTAAAAGTAAGGATACCTAAGTGCATATAGAGCACTATGTTATTATTCGCATAATTGCTTGAAACCAAAGGGCAGGGGTCCGCTCACACCTCGTAATGGGTCTTTTCGCCCACGCCTTTTGTCTTTATTTGCAATGGATTGAATTGACGGAAGCCCTAGCCCAATACTCACTAGGGAAGATCGCGGGGGACTCTGAATTAATAGTTATTAATTTAGCGGCCCCTGAGGACGAGAAGGGATGTCACCCATGAATCCCCCCCGATTTTCCTGCGGGCCGCGTAAGACCAGAACGAAAGGAGGTGCGATCCGCCCCGGGGGCTTAATCGAGGGTACAAGACGGAAAGGACTGGTCTTCTTCGTGACGACCAAGTGCTGGCACTGGTTCTGATCCGAGTGGAGGTTAGCGGATGCCAAGCTATGTGAATCCTGAAAAATGCGATGGGTGCAAGGCGCTGGACAAGACAGCATGCCAGCACATTTGCCCCAATGACCTCATGGTCCTGGACAAGGACAAAATGAAGGCCTACAACCAGGACGTTTCCATGTGCTGGGAGTGCTACAACTGCGTCAAGATCTGCCCGACGCAGGCCATCGAGATCCGCGGCTACGCGGACTTCGTTCCCATGGGCGCCGCGGTCACCCCGCTGCGTTCCACCGACTCCATCATGTGGACCGTGAAGTTCCGCAACGGCATGGTCAAACGCTTCAAGTTCCCCATCCGTACGACCCCCGAAGGGGCGGCGGTTCCTGACGGCGGGTTCGCCACCAAGGCCGATCTGGGAAGCAATGCGCTGTTCACCGAGCCCGAATCCTCGGGCCTTAACGCGATCTTCACCCTGAAAGGTTAGGAGGGAGGAAAAAGATGGCCAACTTTGAGACCGTCGTCGTAGAGACCGACCTCCTGATCCTCGGGGGAGGCATGGCTGCCTGCGGAGCAGCGGTGGAAGCAGCGTACTGGGCCAAGCAGAACGGCCTGAAGGTGACCCTGGTCGACAAGGCCGCCATGGACCGTTCCGGCGCCGTGGCCATGGGCCTTTCCGCCATCAACCAGTACGTGGGCCTGAAGGACGGGGCCAACAGCGTCAAGGATTACGTGGACTACGTCCGCAACGACCTCATGGGCGTGACCCGCGAGGACCTGGTGGCGAACATCGCCCGCCACGTGGACTCCACCGTGCACCTTTTCGAGAAGTGGGGCCTTCCCATCTGGAAGGACGAGAAGGGCGCCTACGTTCATGAGGGCCGCTGGCAGCTCATGATCAACGGCGAATCCTACAAGGTGATCGTGGCGGAAGCCGCCAAGAACGCCCTGCTGCAGAGCGGCGTGGGCCAGATCTTCGAGCGCGTGTTCATCGTCGGGCCCCTCATGGACGGCGACCGCGTCGCCGGCGCCGTGGGCTTCTCGGTGCGCGAGAACAAGTTCTACATCTTCAAGGCGAAAGCCACCATGGCCACCATGGGCGGCGCCGTGCACGTCTTCAAGCCGCGGAGCATGGGCGAAGGCCTCGGCCGCGCCTGGTATCCGCCGTGGAACTCCGGCTCTTCGGCCTACTTCACCCTGAAGGCCGGCGCCGAGATGACCTGCCAGGAAGTGCGCTTCATCCCCGTCCGCTTCAAGGATGCGTACGGACCGGTGGGTGCGTGGTTCCTGCTCTTCAAGTCCCGCGCCACCAACGCCATGGGCGGCGAGTACATGGTCGAGCGCAGGCCCGAGCTGGACAACTGGGGCCCCTACGGCCGCGTGAAGCCCATCCCGGCCAACCTCCGCAACTACCTCGGCATGCTCGATCTGATCGAGGGCAAGGGCCCCATCTTCATGCGGACCGAGGAAGCCATCCAGAAGATCGCCGAGCAGTACAAGGACGATCCGAAGGCCTACAAGAAAAAGATGAAGGAACTCGAGTCCGAGGCGTGGGAAGATTTCCTCGACATGACCATCTCCCAGGCCATTCTCTGGGCCGCCAGCAACGTGGAGCCCGAGACCAGGAGCTCCGAGATCGCCGCCTGCGAGCCCTACTTCATCGGCTCCCACTCCGGCGCGTCAGGCGCCTGGGTTTCCGGCCCCGCCGATCTCCAGACCGCCGAGACCAAGAGCGAGTACTTCTGGGGCTACGACAACATGTCCACCGTGAAGGGCCTCTTCTGCGCCGGCGACGCCTCGGGCGCCTCCAGCCACAAGTTCTCCTCGGGCTCCCACGCCGAAGGGCGCATCACGGCCAAGGCGGCGATCAAGTTCATCGTGGAGAACAACACGCAGCCCAAGGTTGACCAGGCCGAGATCGACGCCCTCAAGGCCGCGATCCTCAAGCCCATGGAGACCTTCGAGGCCCACAAGAACGCCACCACCGATCCCGAGATCAACCCCAACTACATCAAGCCCAGAATGTTCATGTTCCGCCTCCAGAAGATCATGGACGAGTACGCGGGCGGCGTGTCCTCCCAGTTCATGGTCAACAAGGCTCAGCTCGAGCGGGCGCTGGAACTCCTTGGCTTGCTGAAGGAAGACGCGGCGAACCTGGCCGCCTCCAACCTGCATGAGCTCATGCGCTGCTGGGAGAACCAGCACCGTATGTGGCAGGCCGAAGCGCACGTCCGCACCATGCTGTTCCGTGAAGAGACGCGTTGGCCCGGCTACTACTTCCGCGCCGATACGCCCAAGATCAACGACAAAGATTGGCTCGTCTTCGCGAACTGCAAGTGCGATCCCAAGACGGGCAACTGGGAGATGATCAAACGTCCCATCAAGCACATCTTCCCGCAGGCGTAGGAGGACGAACTCCTCGCCCGTTGATCAGTTCCTAATTGACGGAGGCCCCCGCGGGGGGGCGGGGGCCTCCACTTCTTTTAAGGCGCCCGAATGACTCTGGAAGAGCCGGTCCTCTGCCCGCACTGCAGCCAGCCCATGGCCCGCTGGGCCAATCCCGAAATGGGAAGTTGGAGCGGCGAGTTCCAGTTCGTGTGTTTCAATGACGACTGCCCTTACTTCGTGCGCGGCTGGGAGTGGATGCAGAGCCAGTTCAACGTGTCCGCGTCCTACCGCCACCGAATGGATCCCGCCACCGGGGACAAGGGCCCCTTGCCCGTTTGGTCCCGGGACGCCTTGAAAAACGGCATTCTCGCCGAGAAGGAACCCCTCCATGACTGACAAGCCCATTACCCGAGAGACCATCCTTAAAGACTATCCGCGAATGAAGCCGGACGAGCGTTTCGTCTTCGAATGCCGCCCAGGCGTTTCGTGCTTCACGTGCTGCTGCCAGGACGTCTCCATCGTGCTCACGCCCTACGACGTCCTGAGACTGACCCGCGTCCTGAACATGGATTCCTCAGATTTTCTGGAGAAGCACACCATCACGGGTGTCACCAGCGAACCCAATTTCCCCGTGGTCCTGCTCAAGATGGAGGGCGAGGCCAAGCGCTGTCCCTTCGTGGGCGAGCAGGGCTGTTCGGTCTACGGCGACCGGCCTTGGGCGTGCCGCATGTACCCGCTGGGGGCGGCGGAACCCGAGAACCCGAACCCCACGGACCACGCCTTCCACTTCCTCCTCAAGGAGGACCTCTGCAAGGGGCACGGCGAGGGCCGCACATGGACGGTCCGGGAGTGGATCGCCAACCAGGGCGTGGAAGAGTACGACATGATGGGCGCCTCCTTCAAATCGCTCATGCTTCACCCCGGCTGGAGCAAATCCGAAGGGATTCCCGCCGGCAAGCTCGACATGGTCTACATGGCCTGCTATGACCTGGACCGCTTCCGCCGGTTCGTGTTCGAGACCAAGTTCATGGAGTACTTCGAGGTGGACGAAGCCCTGGCGGAGGCCATCGCCATGGACGACGAGGAACTCCTGGACTTCGCCATGCAGTGGCTCCGGTTCAGCCTCTTCGGGGACCGGACCATGAAGGTTCGCAAGTCGGTCATCGAGGCCAGGCGGAAGGCCGCCGAGTCAGCGGCGCCGTCGGCCCCTTCAGCCCCATAGACGTCCTAAGAGGCAGGGAATAGCATGACGCAAGAAGCTTCTGGAAAGCCCGATGCGAAGAAGGTCCTCGTCATCGGCGGCGGCGTGGCCGGCATCACGGCGGCCATCGAAGCGGCCGAGGCGGGATGCCAGGTGGTCCTGGTGGAGAGAGCGCCATCCCTCGGGGGACGGGTGGCCCGGATGAACCAGTACTTCCCCAAGCTGTGCCCGCCCGCCTGCGGCCTGGAAATCAACTTCAAGCGCATGAAGTCCAATTCCAGCATCCAGGTGCTCACCCAGGCCGAGGTCCAGGATCTCGCGGGTTCGCCGGGCGACTACACCGCCACCGTCAAGATTTCGCCCAGGTACGTGACGGATGCCTGCACCCAGTGCGGAGAATGCGTCAAAGTCTGTCCCGCAGAGCGGTCCAGCGAGTTCGATTACGGCATGAGCAAGACGAAGGCCGTGTATCTTCCCCAGGCCAACGCCTTCCCCGCCCTCTACGCCCTGGAGCGGGAGGCATGCCCCGCCGGCTGCGACTTGTGCGTCAAGGCATGCGCCTACGGCGCCATCGATCTGAACCAAAAGGCCGAAACCAAAACCATCAGCGTGTCGGCCGTCATCGCCGCCACGGGATGGGTTCCCTACGACGCCTCCAAGATCACCAACCTCGGCTACGGCCGCTGCGCCAACGTGGTCACCAACGTCATCATGGAGCGGCTGGCCTCCGTCAGCGGACCCACGCAGGGCAAGATCCTCCGCCCATCCGACGGCAAGGAGCCCAAGACGGTGGCCTTCGTGCAGTGCGCCGGTTCTCGCGACGAGAATCACCTGCCCTACTGCTCGGCGGTGTGCTGCTCGGCCTCGCTCAAGCAGGCCACCTACGTCCGGAGCGCCTATCCCGAAGCGAAGGTGAAGATCTTCTACATCGACATTCGCACGCCCGGGCGCCTGGAAGACTTCTACACCAAGGTGAGCTCGGACCCCATGGTGGAACTCATCAAGGGCAAAGTGGCCAAGGTCGAAGAAGACCCCGCCACCAAGGACGTGATCCTCGAAGTGGAAGACGTGCTCCATGGCAAGAAGATCACGGAGCGGGTGGACCTTCTGGTGCTGGCCACCGGCATCGTGCCCCAGACCCAGGGGTTGCCCGCCGCCGCCACGCTGGACGAGTTCGGTTTCGTGGACAACCGGCCGGGCAAGACCGGGTTCTACGGCGCGGGGTGCGTGAGACGGCCTGAGGAGGTCTCGGCCACGGTGCAGGACGCGACGGGTGCGGCCTTGAAGGCCCTCCAGTGCGCTGTAAGGAGCGCTCACCATGGATAAGAAACTTGGCGTCTACATCTGCAGCGGGTGTTCCATCGGCGACGCCCTCGACACGGACAAGCTGGCCCAGGTGGCCCAGAAGGAATACAAGGCTCCCGTCTGCCGCGTGCACTCCTTTCTATGCGGCAAGGAGGGAGTCGAGCAGATCCACAAGGATCTCCAGGAAGGCGCCGTGGACTCGGTGGTCATCGCCGCCTGCTCCCCCCGCGTGAAGGCTGAGGCCTTCGCCTTGGACCCGTGCATGGTGCAAGAACGCGTCAACCTGCGCGAGCACGTGGCGTGGTGCCAGAAGCCCAAGGATGAAGACACCCAGATGATGGCGGAGGACTACCTCCGCATGGGGATCGTCAAGGCCCAGAAGATGGAGCCCCTTGAGCCCGTGTCCGATGAAGTGAGCAAGGCCATCCTCGTGGTGGGAGGCGGCGTCACCGGCCTGACCGCGGCCTTGGAAGCGGCGGCGGCGGGCTACGAAGTGGTGCTGGTGGAGAAGCAGGCCCAACTGGGCGGCTTCGTGGGAACGCTCAAGAGCCGTTTCCCCCGGCAGGCCCCGTACACGGAGATGGAGCCCGCGGACCTGGCGGATCAGATTCAGGCCGCCACCTACCATCCCAAGATCAAGGTGTACACCTCCACGTCCATCACCCAGACCTCGGGCCAGCCCGGCCAGTTCGATGTGACCCTGCTGAAAGACGGCGGCACCATCGTCCACCGGGTGGGCGCCATCGTCATGGCCACAGGCTGGAAGCCCTACGACGCGTCCAAGCTGGGGCACCTGGGCTACGGCCTGACGCCCGACGTGGTGACCAACGTGGAGTTCGAAAAAATGGCCGCCGCGGGACCCCTCAAACGGCCCTCCGACGGGAAGGCCGTGGAGAGCGTCCTCTTCGTCCAGTGCGCGGGATCACGCGATCAGGCCCATCTGCCCTACTGCTCCTCCGTGTGCTGCATGGCCACCCTGAAGCACTCGGAGTACGTGCACCAGCAGAACGCGGACGCCAAGGTCTACATCATTTACAAGGACATGCGGACACCCGGCCAGTACGAGAAGTACTACGCCAAGGTGCAGAACCATCCCGGGACCTTCCTCACCAAGGGCGAGGTGGACGGCGTGGGCAAGGCCGCGGGCGGCAAGCTTTCGGTGCGCGTGAAGGACACCCTGCTCGGCGAGTCCATCCAGGTCGTGGTCGACCTGGTGGTTCTGGCCACGGGCATGGTTCCCAATTCCGCGGACGGCGAGGCCATCCGGCAGCTCCACGACGCCCAGGCCAAGGTCCTGCGTAATGAGTCCGACACCCAGCGCCAGGAGGCCGAAAAGAAGGCCGAGGAGCTCAAGGCCCACGAGGGCACCGAGATCCTCCACTTGACCTACAGGCAGGGTCCCGATCTTCCGCTCCTGCGCTACGGTTTCCCCGATTCTCACTTCGTGTGCTTCCCCTACGAGACGCGCCGCACGGGCATTTACGCGGCGGGGACCGTGCGGGCGCCCATGGATTCGGGCCACGCTCAGGAGGACGCGCTGGGCGCGGCCATGAAGGCCATCCAGTCCACGGAGCTGGCGGCCCAGGGACAGGCGGTCCATCCCCGGTCCAGGGACATGTCCTTCCCGAGCTTCTTCCTCCAGCGCTGCACCCAGTGCAAGCGCTGCACGGAGGAGTGCCCCTTCGGCACGCTGGACGAGGACGAGAAGGGCACGCCCAAACCGAACCCCTATCGCTGCCGGCGGTGCGGCATCTGCATGGGGGCCTGCCCCGAGCGGATCATCTCCTTCAAGAACTACTCGGTGGACATGATCGCCTCTCAGATCAAGGCCATCGAGGTTCCCGAGGAAGACGAGGAGAAGCCGCGCGTCCTGGTCTTCATGTGCGAAAACGACGCCTACCCGGCCCTGGACATCGCGGGCATGAACAGGATTCAGTACGACCCGAGCGTGCGGATCATCCCCCTGCGGTGCCTGGGCTCCATGAACATCGTCTGGATCGCCGACGCGCTCTCCGGGGGCATCGACGGCGTCATGCTCGTGGGCTGCAAATACGGCGACGACTACCAGTGCCACTTCGCCAAAGGCAGCGAGCTCGCCAACCGCCGCCTCGAAAACGTGAAGGAGACGCTGCAGCGGCTCCAGCTCGAGTCGGAGCGGATCCAGGTCACCCAGCTCGCCATCAACGAGTACGGCAAACTGCCGGTCCTCATCAACGAGTTCATGGACAAAATCCGGGAGATCGGCCCCAATCCTTACAAGGGGTTCTAGGCGTCGGGACGTTAGGAAGCAAGGAAGCTTAGGAAGTTAGGAAGTCAGGAAGAAGGGGAGGCGGGAAGATGGAAGCGGCGATGAAGGCAAGACCGGCGGCTCGTCCTTCCTCGCTTCCTCACCTCCTCGCTTCCTCACCTCTCTGAAGAGGACGACATGGCCGAACCCATTCTTCTCACGCCCGACACCGAGTTCATCAAGAATGTTCTGGCTTCCGGAGGCGGCGACCTCAAGAAGGGCTTCCAGTGCGCCACGTGTTCGGTGGCGTGCACCCTCTCGCCCGAGGACTCGCCCTTCCCGAGGAAGCAGATGATCCTGGCCCAGTGGGGGCTCAAGGACAAGCTTCTGGCGGACCCGGCCCTCTGGCTCTGCCACAACTGCGGAGACTGCACCACCCTGTGCCCCCGCGGCGCCAAGCCCGGCAACGTGCTGGGAGCCTTGCGGAACCAGGCCATCCAGCACTTCGCCGCGCCGTCGTGCCTGAGCCGCATGGCCACGAGCCCCAAGGCGTGGCCCGTCCTTTTCGTCCCCGGGATTCTCGTCTTCGGCGCCCTGGCCCTTTGGGGGCCCAAGGAAATCACGGAGCCGAGGGAGTTCGCCAACGTCTTCCCCCTTCACGTGCTCGAACCCATCTTCTTCGCCGTGTCGGGCCTCGTGCTCCTGGCCTTCGCCATGGGGCTCTTCAAATTCATCAAGGGACTGAGGTCCTCGGGGGCGGACGGCTCCATCCTTGCGGGCATCATCCCGGCCGCCGTGGAGATCATGACCCACAAGCGTTTCAAGGAATGCGGCAAGGAGAAAAACCGCTTCTGGGGCCACCTGCTGACCCTCTGGGGCTTCGCGGGGCTGGCCCTCATGGGCACGGTGGTGGGCATCGGCACCATGGCGGGGTTCATGCACACGCCGCTGGCTTGGACCAATCCGTGGAAGATCTTCGCCAACGTTTGCGCGGCGGTCGTCCTCGTGGGCGGCTTGATCCTGCTTGGGGACCGCCTGGCGGATGCAGAAAAGAGGAAGGCCACGACGTATTTTGACTGGTCCTTCCTTTTGATCCTCGTGGGCATCGTGAGCACGGGCATCGCCGCCGAGCTCCTGCGCACGGGGCAACTGGTGACCGCCATGTACACCGTCTACTTCGTTCACCTGGTCTTGATCTTCGCATTGTTCTTATTCGCACCGTACACCAAGTTCGCCCACATGGCGTACCGGACCGTGGCCATGGCGGCCACAAGAAAGAGGACGTGAGCCGGCGATGAGCCAAGGAACGGTGGAGCACCATCATCGGAGGAGGATTTTCGGCACGTAGGTCAGGCAGCCGCGACCAGATGATCCTAGGCGTGGATTTTAGGAGGACTAGTGATGGCGGATCAGAAGAGGGACACGAAACTGCTGGACGAGCTTGAGAAGGGCCCGTGGCCGAGCTTCGTCAAGGAAATCAAGAACGCTTCCAAGACGAGCCCGGTGTGCGACGACCTTCTGGGACAGCTCGAGCTGTCTTACGAAGAGAAGAAGGGCCACTGGAAGCATGGCGGCATCGTCGGCGTCATGGGATACGGCGGCGGCGTCATCGGGCGTTACAGCGACGTGCCCGAGCAGTTCCCCCAGGTGGCCCACTTCCACACCATGCGGGTGAACCAGCCCTCGGGGTGGTTCTACACGAGTGGTTCCCTGCGGACGCTCTGCGACATCTGGGAGCGCCACGGTTCCGGCCTCACGAACATGCACGGCTCCACGGGCGACATCGTCTTCCTGGGCACCAAGACCGACGAGCTGGAGCCCTGCTTTAAAGAGCTGGGCGAGGCCGGGTTCGACCTCGGCGGCTCGGGATCCTGCATGCGCACGCCCTCGGCCTGCGCGGGCATGGCGCGCTGCGAGTGGGCCTGCTACGACACCCTGAAAATGTGCAACGACGTTACCCACCAGTACCAGGACGAGCTGCACCGCCCGCCCTTCCCGTACAAGTTCAAGTTCAAATTTTCCGGCTGCCCCAACGACTGCGTGGCCTCCATCGCCCGTTCCGACATGTCCGTCATCGGCACGTGGAAGGACGAGATCCAGCAGGATGACGCCGAGGTCGCCGCCTACGCCGCCGCCGGCATGGATATCCAGAACGACGTCTGCGCCAACTGC
>JAKBES010000156.1 GCA_021833665.1 Acidobacteriota bacterium | reverse complement strand
GTCCGCTCCGTTGCTATAGCGGATCCAGTACGTGTAGTCCTGATTGTTGGTACCCGACGTGTCCACGAAGGAGGTGGTTCCGTAGGGCAGGCAGGACTGAAGGACCGCGTACCCGTTGACCATCAGGTCGTAGGTGCGCGTGCCCAAGCCGCCGTCACCCCAGTCGATGGCCGGGTCGGCGGGCCAGGAGATGCGCACGCCGGTGTCGGCGCAGCCGTCCACGTCCTCGACCGTGATCTCGGGGGAGCCGGCGGGCGCCTGCACCTGTCCCGGGTGGCACTCCTTCATCTCGGACTGGAAGGTCTGGGCGCTCCCCGTCGAGTCCTTCAGCGTAAGGGTGATGGTGGACGCGGGGATGGAGGTGTCCGCCCCGGCGGTGGTGGCGGAGACGGATGCCTGGGTCGTGATGTCGCTCAGGCACGGGCTCCCCAGCGCGCCGTCGGCGTCGAGCTTCACGAATTCCGCGCCGCCGCAAGCAGAGCGGAACGGGGTCTGGTAGTCCGTCACCAGGAACCCGCCGTCGGGGCTGGTGAGCAAGCCGGTGGTGAAATGCATGGACCCGTATGTATCCCTGTACCGAAAAGCTCTTTGCCACAGAAGGCAGCCCGCGTGGTCCACCTCGAAGACCCAGAGCTTGGGGTCGCCCGCGTAACCCTGCATGGGCGGTGGCCAGGAGGTCTCGACGCCGGCGGCCACGAAGCCCTCGCCCGACTCGACGAGGCGGTCGGCCTCTTCGTACTGGGACCCGCCGTACGTGTTCTGCCACTCGACGGCCTGCGCGCTGTCAATCTTGATCAACCACGCATCTCCCCCGCCGGCCGCCCCGAGGGGGTTCCTGGCCGCCACGAGGAGCCCCCCGTCCGAGGTGGGGAGGAGGTCGAGGCCGTAATCGTCCTTGGCGCTGCCGAAGCGGTTCTGCCAGAGGACGGTCCCGGCGTCGTCGAGGCCGACCACCCAGGCGTCGAAGCTGGTTCCCGCGCCCGAGTCCTTGAGCGAGCCCACCGCGGCGAAGCCGGACCCGTAGGGCACGACGCGGGCGAATCGCTCGTAGCCGCCAGCTCCGTATGTCTTGCACCACAGGAGGTCCCCGTCGGAAGTGATCTTGAAGAGGAAAGCGTCGTAGGGGCTTTGCCAGTCGTATCCGGGGCGGGTCATGCCCGCCACCACGATGTTCCCGTCCCCGGCCAGGGCCACGCTGGCCGGAATCGCGTCGTAGCCCATCGCGGCGTATTTCTGCCATAGGATCTGGCCGGCGTCGTCCACGCGCACCAGCCAGAGGCTCCAGGCAGTTGCGAAGGATGGAAACGAGTCCGTGACCCCGACGGCCAGGTATCCTCCAGACGGTATGGCCACGACGCCGTAGAAGATCTCGTTGCGCGCACCGCCGTAGAGCTGCTGCCAGAGCACGGCCCCCTGGCCGTTAAGGTGGGAGAGGACCGCCGCATAGTAGCCCCCCTGGCCAAGACCCGAAAACCCCGCGATCAGCGCGCCGCCGTCGGAGGTGCGGATGCTGGCCTTGGGCTGGATATCCGAAATGGTCCTGAGCCAGGTGTCGCCGCTGGAGGCCGTGGCCGCGGCGATGGAGCACCCCGCCACCAGCAGGACGCGAGCGAAAGCATTCTTGTTCAGCACGATGTCCCCCCAAACCGTGCCCGCCCGGGCGCGCGCCGAGGCGAACGATGTGGATTGCCGGTATCCCCTCATCCCCTAGCGCGATGTAGCGCGATGGACCATCTCGTCTGAAGACAAAAGTCTACGCCTTCCTGCACCGGCATGTCAAAACAGGACGGGGGTCTTGTAATCATACATGGGTCCATGCTGCCCTCGGGCCACTTGGCCGAGGGAATGCGGGGGAAAAGCGGGGGCAAGCCGGGGTTTCGTGAGGCTGTGATGGCGCCGCCGCTGCGGATCGAGTTTCCCGAAGCCGTGTACCACGTGACGGCGCGGTGGAGCGGCCGTGGGGCCATCCTCCGGAGCGATGAGGGCCGGTCAGCGTTCCTGGAGATTACGGAGCGCACGGTGGCCCTTCGCGGCCGGCGCTGCCTCCCCCACTGCCTGATGGGAATTTCTTGCCGCGTCTCTCTCGCAACGCCGGAGCCGAACTGCTCGCGCAGCATGCGGCGGAGGAAAGGGGAGTACTCACAGGCCTTCAACGGGCTTGGCCAGCGAGAGATCGCCCAACACCTCGGTCCACCGCACCTCCAACAGGCGCGTCGCCCGGCAAGGCGAAGACGCGTTTCGTAAGACACGCTGATTTGTTAGACGTGGCCCCTTGGCGCGTGGCCCCTTTGCTCGCCGGGCCCGGACCACTCCACAAGCGTGGGTGTCCCCCCTTCTAGCCAGCGCAGCCGGCCCCCCAGGCCCGCGGTGCGGAAGGCGCGGTCGATGTCGGGCCGGCCTTCGGTGAAGTGGGCCCAGCCGTCGCAGTGGACGGGGATGAGCGCGGCGCCCTCGAAGGCCTCCGCCGCACGGACGCCCTCCTCCGCGGTGAGCGTGAGGTGGGAAGGGCCCGCGGCGGGGACCACCGCCGCCCCCATAAAGAGCAGGGCCACCGTGACGGGGAAGCGGCGCGCCACCTCCGCGACGCCCTCGAACCAGACCGTGTCGCCCGAAACGTAGACCGCGCCGAGGGGTGCGGCGGAAGAAGCGAGGACGAAGCCGATCACGGGCCCGCGGTCGCCGTGCTCGGGGCCGTGCCGGGCAGGGGTGGCGGTTACGCGGAGGGTGTCGTCGCCAGCGCCGCGGAGCTCGGCGGACCGCCAGGGCGCCAGACCTTCCGCGCGGCCGCCGAGACGCGCCGCGCCGGCCTCGGTGGTCAGCACGCGAGGCGTTGCCTCAAGGAGGCGCCGGCCCGAGGTGTCGAGGTTGTCGAAGTGGTGGTCGTGGCTCAGAAGGACGGCGTCGATGGGGCCGATGTCCCCGACGTCCACCGCCGGGCCCCGGAGCTTGTGGAGGGTGTAGGAGGCGGTGCGGTATTCTCCGCCTGGCGGGTCGAAGGTGGGGTCCGTCAGGATCCTCAAGCCGCAGAGTTCGATGAGGACCGTCGGGCCTCCGATGTGGGTCAGCCGCAGGGGACGTTCTTCCATGGGGCCTCCAAGGTCGGGGTATGCGCCGTCGAGTCACGTCCGGTCCGCCGGGCGCAGGACGGCCGCGGGCGCCATGCGGTACCGAGGAATCGGCCGTGGATGCAGGCGAACGTGGCGGCCTCCTTGCGCAGCGCCACCATCTTCGCGTAGGACGGGTAGCCCTCTCGCACCGCGTTCCCGAGCGCCGAGAGATACGGGACCCGCGCCACCGCGTGCGGTTCAGCCATGACGGCCTCCAGAACAGCCTGACGGCAGGGCGCCTCTGGTTATTCCTGGGGCACTGGGACGGGGTGCTGGACCGGCGCGGGCAGAGTCCCCGAATATCCGGGACAAGGGAGGAGGCATCTGCGTATCATAAGAACCTGAACCAAGCCTGAAGGGGAAGAAGGAACCAAGAGCGAGGTATCTACTTGGAAACACGGGGGATCTCCTCACCGAACCGCCGCACCTCGCCCCCGGACGCATGGGGCCGCGACCAGGGAACGGACCTTTCCCGCTTCGGCAAGAGGGCAGCGCGACCCGGGATAGGGGGGCCCGCGACCTCGGATAGGGGGGTGCACCTTGGGAATAAGGCCTTCCCACCTCGGATTGAACACGCGGGAGAAGGCATCTGCCGGCCATACATGGAGGGCGTTTCACCCAACGGGAGATCGGCGATCACCTCGGCTTGCACAACATGACAATCAGCCGTATCCTCCGAGCCAGGGGGAAATAAGAAGTGAAAGGAGAGGGGGTCATGGACCAACACACTAACAGTAAAGACCTGACCCCATTTCTTGGGTATGTCGTGCTCAATCCGGTCCGCGCCAGGATGGTGAGGCGGGCCCAGGACTGGCCGTGGAGCAGCTTCCGGGCGACCGCTGGCATGGGGGCCGGCCCGTCGTTTCTTACCGCGGAGTGGATTCTGTCTCAATTCGGGACGGACGAGAGCGAGGCGCGCGCACGGTACCGCCGCTTCGTATCCGAGGGGTTGAAGATGAAGCTGAGCCCCCTGGGAGAGGTGGAAGGGCAGATCGTGCTGGGAGGCTCTGGATTTGTGGAGAGGCAGAGGGATCGGATTCAGCCGAAACGGGGCACAAAGGAACACCCTCGCGCCCAGCGGCAGATGGCCCGGCCATCCCTTCGGGACCTGTTTGAGGAGTGTTCGAGGAAGGAGAGAGCAGTCCTGGCGTCGAGGGCAAAGGATGCCCATGTGACGCACGGGTACACGCTCAAGGCCATCGCCGATTACCTTGGGATACACTACGCCACCGCAGGCCGGCTCGTCCGCGCCGCCATGGACCAGGGGAATGAGGAGCGGAGGGGGTGCTAAAATGCAAGATGTGACCCCACTCCTCCGGACGCATGGGGCCGCGACCAGGGAACGGACCTTTTCCGTTTCGGCAAGAGGGCAGCGCGACCCGGGATAGGGGGGCCCGCGACCTCGGATAGGGGGGCGCACCTTAGGAATAAGGCCTTCCCACCTCGGATTGAACACGCGGGAGAAGGCATCTGTCGGCCATACATGGAGGGCGTTTCACCCAACGGGAGATCGGCGATCACCTCGGCTTGCACAACATGACAATCAGCCGTATCCTCCGAGCCAGGGGGAAATAAGAAGTGAAAGGAGAGGGGGTCATGAGGCAACACACTAACACTAAAGACCTGACCCCATTTCTTTCGGTGGCCAAAAAGGCCTCTTTGGTTCTGACTACATCCACCCGAACCGAACTACGCACGCTATTATAGCGAACGGGTTCCTGCGGCTCTATCGAGAGAAGGCTCTGGGAAAGGGTAAATCCGCTGACGGATTGCTCAACATTGATAACGAGAAGGCCAAGGATCCATGGAAGCCGATAGACGAAAGAGGTACCACGCCATGAGTGGGCTCCCCGGGAGTATGCCGACGCGGTCGAGGATGAGCAGTGCCCCCGTCTGGCTCTCTCTTGCTATGGCGGTCTCTATGTTGTACTGGCTTCCGTGCCGCGCGTCGTGGAGGACCCCGGAACTGAAACTGACGTTAAGCTCGCCGGAGATCTTTGGTTCAAAGACGCTTCCAATCTGGACTGACAGCACTTTGGAAGGGATCGACAAGGAGGGGAATTTCTATTTCAGCAATAGAGATGGGAGGTGGGGTCGCATTACAGCCCTCAAATCGGATGGCACTTATAAGCAAGCGATCCCCCCCCCAATCCAGTGGCATGAGAAGTTGCTTATGAGGGGGTGGCCTTCGCAAGTTCGCTTATTAGGGAAAAGTGGCAGCCTCCTTGTGAAATCGGGCTTTCAGGAGGAGCAGTGGTGCGTCTACGACCGTGAAGGGCGACTGGTGAGGACTCTAGATGTTCCTTGCGGGCTATACGCTCTGTATATATACCCCGACGGCCACTTTGTCATTTGGCATGGAGAGGGCAATACAAAGACAAGACCTTATAGCGGGAAGTCCGATATCACGGCCATGAACTGCGTCTATAACGTTTTTGACAAGTCCGGCCAGTTCATCCACCTACTCAATCGACCCCCGACGTGGTATGGATTCACTCAGGTTTCCGAACCGCTTCAAGGAAAGGGTACTTTTCCGTTCGATGCACTGCCGCATGATATCGTATTTCCAGACTTGGTGTATCACTTAGCTCCATCTGGACAACACCTCTCTAGCGGCGCCAGTCGGCTCCAAGTTGGGGGGGTCATCGTCTGGGGTGCTTTCGATGGCTGGTCCGGATTCCCATTGCATTCTGGCTCACTGAACCCTAACCTCTATAACAATGAGGGTGCCAGAATTGGGTCATTTTCGTACGAGGAGGAATGGCACTCCGAAGAGCTTCGCCTTAACAAAGGGTTGCCGCAAGGCTACACGCGGCAAAACGAAGGCGTCGTGATGGACGAAAACCGAAACCTCTGGGCCATGATGACTAATCCGAACGGCCTATTTATATACAAGATCCCCTGGGTGGACGAACCTCCTGAGACCCCACCAGCAAAGATCGAGAAGCTTGATGGCTTCGGTTTTCCTCTTGAATCCTCACCCATGCGTGGGGCGCCTCCGTATATGAGCTGGCCCGACGGCACGAGAGCCCACTTCATCTATCCCGAACAAGACATCCCCCTCTGCGGGCGGACGTTCCCTGCTTACAGCCTGTGGGATTACGAACTCTCCGGGTACCAGCGGGACAACCCCGGTGCGGTGATGGGCAGGCCCACCGTGACAGGGGCGCCGGATTACGTGCCCAAGCCTTGGATGCCCGTGAATGTGCTCATCGACCTGACCAGACTCGACCAGGGAAAGGTCTTCTACGACCCGAGGGGTACAAAGCAGAAGGGCTACGAGCTGAGAGTCAACCGCGAGATGACCACCCGAACCCACCTTGTCGCATATGGCAAGGAATCGGGCCAAAGCCTGGACATCCTCGATGAGCCGGTCGTCTGCTACCCGCTTCACACGGAGCGGCCAGATATCCTCTTCGTCAAGGCCATCTACGGTCCTTTCCCCAAGAACATCTTGGCCTACGAAACCGGTGCGGACACGAAGCAGTTCGTGACGGCCACGATCATGACGTGCGCCACGCTGGAGCCCAGAGACCTGACGCCCGGGCAGCAGGCCACCCTCCGCGCCCACTCGGTCAACTGGCCTGACAAAAAGGACACCGTCACCCTTTTGGAGACGGCGCCGGGCTCACGCAGGTTCGCCAGCGAGGACGGGAGCGTGGTCTACGAGCTGGCCTGGGTCATGGACGAGAATAAGAACCTCGTGGAGCGCCCCGGCCCCGACACGAGCAACTACCTCTATCTTTACATTACCGATCCCAAGCTCGGTCTGGTCCGCGCGCCCCAAGTTATCTGGGAGACGGGCGTGGACACGGGAGAATACCGCTCTTGGGCCGAGCCCAACTTCTCCATCATCAACGGTGGCGAGGGGCCGTGGGCTTACAAGCCGTGGCCCCAGACCGCGCAAGAACTCAAAGATTCTCAGTTCACAGTGGAGGTCTCGGGGCCAGGCGTGGCCAACGGGTCCAAGCTCCGCGTGCTCTGGGACGAGCCCGGCAAGGGCGAGGCCCACGCGGACCTGAACCTCCAGCCGGGGAAAGACGGTACCTTCGTCACTACAACACCCCTGCTCTGCTTTACCCCCAAGGGCTGCGACATCGGCGGCACGTGGCAGGAAGTGGAAAGCCACCCCACTCCACAAATCCCCGGCGCCGTTACCTTCCGAGAAAACAAGGCGCGCTTCGTGTTGGTAAACGGATTATGAAGTCTGCTTCGCCGGCCAGATTTACCGCTCCATTGTCAACATTGCTTGATCACACTTTACAGGGGAGGATAACATGCGTCTTAACAAGAAAGTGAATTGGAGCATCATTATGTTTCTCATGGCTCTATCCTGCTTGATGGGTTGCGCCTGGAATATGAGGGGATAATCTGTCCTTGTCTTGCGGGGCACCCTTCGGCATTCTTCGACGCCTCGCAGCAGTCGTGGATCGGTCTTGCCGGCGTGAAAGAATGGGGTCACATCTTGCAATATAGCATTTATGGTGATACATTATCAGCAATGGTTTGAGGGAGGTGCGGGGACGATGGCGCGGCCGTTGAGGATCGAATACGCGGGGGCGGTGTACCACGTGACGTCGCGGGGCAACGCGCGGCAGAAGATCTACCTCGACGATGCGGACCGGGACCTGTTTCTCGCGAAGCTCTCGGAGGCCCGGGAGCGCTATGGCTTTGTCCTCCATGCCTACTGCCTGATGGGCAACCACTACCATCTCCTGGTCGAGACCCCCAAGCCCAACCTGTCCCTGGGGATGCAGCGCATCAACGGAGAATACACGCAAGCGTTCAACCGGCGCCACCGGAAGGTGGGCCACCTCTTCCAGGGGCGGTTCAAAGCCATCGTGGTCGAAAAAGGCAGCCACATGCTGGAGCTGTGCCGGTACGTCGTGCTCAATCCGGTTCGCGCCAGGATGGTGAAGCGGGCCCAGGACTGGCCGTGGAGCAGCTTCCGGGCGACCGCTGGCATGGGGGCATGCCCGTCGTTTCTTACCGCGGAGTGGATTCTGTCTCAATTTGGGACGGGCGAGAGCGAGGCGCGCGCACGGTACCGCCGCTTTGTGTCGGAAGGGCTGAAGAAGAAGCTCAGCCCCCTGAACGAGGTGGAAGGGCAGATCCTGCTGGGAGGCTCTGGATTTGTGGAGAGGCAGAGGGATCGGATTCAGCCGAAACGGGGCACAAAGGAACACCCTCGCGCCCAGCGGCAGATGGCCCG
>JAKBES010000155.1 GCA_021833665.1 Acidobacteriota bacterium | reverse complement strand
CGTATTGAAGTTCGAGGGATCTCGCGATCTCCAATTGCCGTCGGAAATGATCGCCAGACTCTAAGCGGGCGCCGTCGTACCCGATCGAAAGTGCCACGAGGTGGAGGTGAGATGTGTGACCGTCATCGTGCCACCAGGCCATCCAGGGGCCACGATCAAGTCGCAGCTCACTTGCAATGTGCTGGCAGATCGCTCCGCACTCGGTTGGGGTTAACGCCCGATCCTGCTCAGCAAACGAGATGATCTTGTGTATCACCGGCTTGCTCTTCAGACCCGGGCGCAGTGATCGCACATGTTCGAACTCGCGAATGACTTCTTGAAGGTGGGAGTCCATTGGCATGTTGCCGGCAACACAAAGGGCAGACCCTCTGCGTGCAGCATAACGAATGGTCATCGTAGGTGATGGACGGCGCAGGCTGTTCAAAATCACCGGAGCATCTCCACCTTCAGCTGCTCCACCTGATGTGCGAGATCGGCAATGAATTGACGTTGGCGCAACCAGGTCTCTCGCTGGTGAATTGGGGCAAGAGCACTCCAGCGATTAAACGCGTGCGCAATCTGATTCAAATTCGCACCCATTTTGGCGAGATGCAGGACCGTTTCAGCGTCCACTCGTGGAAGGCGTTGAGGTGGCAATTTAAATCCACAGAGGATGCCGCGGACGAATCTGGATAAGGACACGCCATGCTGACCAGCAAGAGCGGAGATGTGTTCGTACTCATCGGGACGAATCCGCAGAGTGACGATCCTGGTGAGAACTGGCGCAACTGATTTCTGAGGCATGTGCTTCAACCGATAGCAGGGGTCCAGGGGTGTAGCCCCGGCAAGCGGCAGCCCCAGAGCGTAGCGATGGGGTGCCGAGCCGGAGCAGGAGCCACGGAGTGGCGTATGCGGAGGCGGTGGCTTGCAGTCAGTGAAATCCATACGAGCGAAGATGGCCAACACCTTGTGGTCGGGCAAGGGGGAGCGGCCAATTCCAATCTGGTCGCTGGTTCATGTACGCAGTTGATTCACCCCGCAAGGGGGCCCCATTCGAGGAGGCTAGGCGCGATCTTTACGGTGGGCAATGGCGTGCGGGGACGGTGCTCCCTGATAGACTGGAACGCACTTTCCACCCGGCTGGGTAAGCCCCCCACAAGGGGGCATTTTTCGGGCTCCCGTAGGTGGGTTTATGGAGGCATTCCGCAGACCTTCCGGGTCTCCCTAGTTGCACAAATTTCAGCATCAATTTCAAAACCGATTTGCCCAAAATCTAGGCACCGAACCGTTGCCGAGAATGGGCAGTACTCCTTCAGGGGCTTAACAACCTCCTTCATGATCTTCTGCCCCTATTTCTAGCGTGGTGGGCCACACGACGGACCTCGCATTGGCCCTGGCTTCGGCCTGGTGGCTACCTCCCGCCACGCGATCATCAGGGTGGTCCAGTATCCATGGGCATCTGTGCCCAACTGAGCAGGCCTCTTCGCGCGGGCCTTTTTGCCGTTCCATTAAGTCCGCAGAACACGCCTCGGCTCGCTACTCCCGCTCCAAAATCAGCACCTCATGGCTGGAACCACTCCCTTGGGTGCGGACTTAATGGAACGGTTGCAACGCCTCGCCGCGCCCAAGAAAAAGCTCCCATCGGAGGGGGGTGGGGCTGGAGGGCTGCGCCCCAGGGGCCCTGGCCCAGAGAGGGGGCGGTTCCACCAGGGCGACCATGGGGCAAAGAGCTTCCGCAGACGGGTGGCTGCGGCCACCAGCCTGCTTTCCACGGCGCGGCCACCGCGCCGCCAGGCGCCCAGGGCGCCCCCTGCGGATCCGATGCATGGGGATTAGACGAACACCAAACCGTTCCAAGAAACACGATGTTTCTCAATGAAACAGGGTGCGGAAGTGATGCCAACGGGCCAGTGCTCCGGGTGGGCGAGGTAGGCACCCCCTCCCTTTCGGCCACTGCAATGCGTCACCATTTCTACGGCTAGGCCTAGGCATCTGCCCACCCGAACCACCCTAGCCACCCCAGGTACCCTGGCCACCCCGTGGAACCTCGTGTTTCTGGGAACGATTTTTGTGGTCCTACACTGTGGGCATGGACCTAACGCCAGCCCAGCAAGCCCGCGCCTTCCTGGAGGCCAGGATCCAGATCCTGGTGGACGAGGCCGTGGCCACCTCTGCACTAGAGGGGATTCGTCTCGACCGCACGGCCGTGCGACTGGCTGTGATTCGACGCCTGGGCCTTCGCGACACTGAGGATGAGGATATGCGTCGCATCGCGCTTGCGCGTGCCGATGAAGAAAACATCCACATCGACTTGGATGGCCTGTGAACACTCGCGACGCGATCCTCGAATTTCGACGGGACTACGCCGAACGCTTCGGCACAGAAAATCCCAGCACGGCTTCGGACGTGGGCCAGATACTTGGCCTCCAGGAGGCCCGCCTGCTGGCTGTGGCCCTGCTTCTGGAGGTTGAGCCAGAGGTGCTCCTGCCCGTTCTGGACCGCCTGGTCTGGGACTCAGACCTATCGGATCAGGCATTGTCCACCGCCTGGAGTGACCTCCATCCTCAAAAGGCTGCCTGGCCCAAGGGCTACTGGGAGAGTTTCGGACCCGTTGGTGATGACTTCGCTGCGCCGCCAGACACGGTCACGCTCGGATCGGAAGACATGGCCACCTTCATCGCAGCCCTCATGGCTCCACCGCCGCTTAACGACGCGCTGCGACGTGCGTTTAACCGGTGGGCACTCCTCAGTAGGCTGGCCAAAGGGGAGATGGAGTTTGAGGCTGGCGAAGTTCAGCCAGCAAGCGAGGTCTTCCGTGAGATCCGGCTGCGCAGCCAAGCCCTCACTGAGTCTGAGGAAATAGAGATCATGAAGGAGGCTAGCGAGGAAGTGCGGGAGGTTAGGCGACACCGTCAAAACCGCACGCCAGAAGAGCAGGCCGAGTTTGACGCCGCGATCAAGAAGGTGGTCGAGAGCTTCCCTCCACGGTCGGATGACGATTTCGACGCGCTCGTGAAGGCACTGTTGGAAAAGTGGAAGAGATAGCATCCATCAATTGGAGGTCGTCATGCCAAAGTCACCGCGCCTACCTTGTGACGTGATTCGCGACGGCGTGGGCTACGACCTTGACCTGGCTAAGCAGTCAGTTGGACAGGGCTGGCACGGGATCATTGAGCGGCTGTTTGCGGCCAAGCCCACATGGATCCAGGTAATCCAGGTTAAGGAGAAGTTCGGCGGGTTGCGCTTCTACGTGAACGACGGGGCGGTTCGCGCCGACCTCTTCGACCCGGCGGCGCATGTGGACTCGCTCGCCATTCCCCCTAAGCACGGCAGCCAGGGTGATGGCGAGGATCCTGTTCGGGCCGGGGTGAAGGCTTACTGGGAGTTGGTGCAGGACGCGGAAGCGGAGTCCTTCAAGGTTTGCGAGGAGTGTGGCAAGCCAGGAAGCCGATGCACGATCGACCACTGGATCAAGACCCTCTGTGAAGCCTGCCAAGGAAGGCTGTGTGACGGATCGACATCCGATTAGTCACCAGTTGTTGACCCTCCCCATGAGGAGGTGGTGAATTGCCGCCAGGCCCACCCTCCCTTCCTCCATGAGCTTCTCCACGGGGGCCCGGCCTCGGAATAACTGGTTGTCGTTAGGCCTACCCATCCAGGTGGCCGCCTGCCCCTCTGGCATGAGGGCCAGCAGGCACTCCCATACCTCCTGGACCAGACGGGTGCCGTACCCGGCTGTCAGCCCTCGGAATAACTCAGAGGGCACTCCCCACACCTCCAGAATCCAGTGGACCTCATGAGGCTCTGGGATGCGAGGTCGCCTCAGCAATGCATCCACATACTCCTGCGTGGCGAATTCCCCGCGCTCATCTCGCGGCCAGGTTTCATGGCTTGCCGCGAGTCTCGCACCCTGGACCTCAAGTGTGGCGCGGAGGGTTTCCAGGTCAGCCAGTGCTGCATCTCTTTGTGCCTCGTCCGGGATCGTTCCCAAAGCTCTCCGCAATCTCTCTACCTGGTCCTTCATCGCCCCCTCCACGCTCACTTTTTGGTGCGGGCTCTCTGCTCACGCCCTCGCCGCCAGCGGACATGCTCCTGCTCAATCAGGTGGCCAAGATGCCAGGCGCCGGGCTCCCGGAGGTCGTAGACCACGCCTTCCAGGATGAGACTTCCCATGCCGAGGCCGACCGCATAGAGCGTCTGCTGGAGGGCTCTACGCTCGGCTGCCAGGCGCTTCACAACCTCTCGGGGGATGTCCTCGCCGTAGCAGTGCTCAATGCAGGCCGCCCATGCGGCACACGCCTGGAGCGCACGGGCGAGGCGTAGGGCCTGGGTGTCCCACTTCCTCGCGAATTCGCGCAGGCCGAAGCCGTATGGCACGGTGCTCATGCTGTCTCCCTTTCTGCCAGGAGTTTGCGGAGCCGCTGCTCCAGAGCCCGCAGGCTGGCCTCATCCTCGATCTGCACCAGGCAGCCATCCAAGGCCAGCGGGCCAGCCTCGGCAAGCCACTTGCTGAGGACTTCCGCGTCATCCTCGGCGCCAGGCTTCAAGTGGGCCTCCAGCGCGTCCAGCAGGTTTGCGGCCACCCATCCACCCGTGGCCGTCGAGACGAGCGCCTCGGGGCTCTGAGGCGCAGCCACGGGGCACTCCTGGAGTTGGCTGAGGTCCATGCCTTCCAGCACCGTCAGCAGGGCCCGCCACTGGGTCTTATCATCGTGCCTGGCCACGCCACCCGGAACCTCGATGGGCCCCGTCTTCCGCATGGCCTCGTCCACGAGGACGTTCGCCCGGGATGCCTCCTGCACAAGGAGCTTCTCCTCGGGGGTCGTGCTGCGCCGCTCCAGCCGCGCCGTATTGGCCACCTCGTAGGCGGTCGCCTGAGCCGCGATCCAGTGCGTCAAGGCGACCTTGAGCATTAAGAGGCTCTCCCGCTGCGCGGGCTGTTCAAGAATCGCAGTCACGGGGCGGACCTTCGCCGCGGCGGGCTCTCTGGTCGCCTCCTGGGACTGCCGCTGCTCCCGCTTGTCCCGGACGCTCTTGATCAGCCCGGTGTTCCGGTTGTCCCGGACCCGGGAGGCCATGGCCAAGTCCTCATCCAGGCACCCCCCCTCAGCCTTGGCCTTGGCCCGGAGCGCCAGCAGGACATCCCGGTCGGTAAAGCCCTCGACCCACTTCTCCGAGCACTGCCGGGCGGCAGCCTGGGCAGCCTTGATCTGCTGGGGCCCGCTCCCGATCACCTCGATGATCGCTGCCTTCAGGGCCTCTCGCTCTGGGGAGAGAATCTCACCACCCCCCCCCACCCCACCCCTGGGGGCCTTGGCCCCCTCCTTCGGGGGGAGGGAGGGGAGGGAGGGGTTATTTATTTTTCCAGAAGAACAAACAGTACCTTTTCCCTCCCTCCCTTCGGGAGGAAGGGTGGGGTTCATTTTGAGAAGGTCCCCCCCCTCCACCTCTCCAGAATGGGAAGCTACCTTCTCAAAATGAGAAGGTCCCACGAGGGCATTCGTAACCTCCGCCGGGGGAGCCAGGAGGGGCTCGAAAATCCACTCTGACTGGATACCGTTCCGGAAGCCGTCCGGGTCACAAGACCAGATGGCGATGGGGCGGTAAGGGTTTTCCGCCTCCATGGGTCCGATCTGGTCCACGAACTCCCTCAGTTCCCGGTAAATGGTCTGCGTAGAGCAGCCAGCGAGGTCGGCAAGCTGCGACACGCCGATCAGATAGGACCCATCCTCCCGGAGGATGGCGAGGGCCCTGCCCTTGGCATCCACGGGCAGCAGCCCGTGGCTGGTCACCAGGCGCCAGGCCGCCAGCGCCAGGTTGTCGAGGCGAGCGGTCTTGCCTCTCCGCTCGATGAGGAGGTATTCCCTCCAGCGGAAGAGTTCCTCGTGCCGCCACCGGGTCTCAGCAGCGAAAAGCCGACCAAATTGGTCAGGCTTGCAAACTGAGCCCTGGGGACTTACCTTGGTTTTGCGGGCTACGCCCGTGGCTGCCGTGGTCATAAATCATTCCCTGCTACGGGTGGTTGTGGTCGGTGGCCGGGCCGTCGAGATTGCCGTCTCGCGGCCCACTGGATCAGATCACCGAGGCCCCCAGTGATGGGGGCCTGAATTTGTTCAGCCCGTGGCCCCGAGGCGGCTATGGCGCCGACGGTGCAGAGAAGGCCTCTCCTCCTCGTGTTCATCAGCTTGGAGGCGGGTCTTGAGGTGGACCATGACCTCAGAGAGCAGGTAGTAGCGGCGGCGTCCACCGGGCAACACCCGGGCAGGACTGCCGCGAAGAAGCTCGCGAATCGCCTTGGGCCCGATGCCGCCAAGCATCGGGATGATCTTTTCAACACACGCTTTGGCGTCGAGGAGGGGTTCGAGGTGGGCAACGGCCATGGTGGACTCCTTCCACACTCATCATGGAACCATCTTGAACTCGTTTCAAGCTATTTTTTGTTGTTTCTTGTTTAATCTTATTATTTAAATCTAGTCACTGGTCAATGTCAAAGAGGTGGCGTAAATTCGGTGCTATGCGACACTCAGCCCCCCGCCAAGAAGGATTCCCGGCCCGACTCCAGAGCCTCGTGGACCAGCACGGATCCATCAACGACCTCTTCAAAATTTCCGGGGTCCCGGTCAAAACTCTCTCGGACTGGCTCCGGGGCGTCCGCAAGCCCCACGCAGTCAGCCTTACCAAATTTGCAAAGACGGTGGGCGTAAGCGTCAAGTGGCTGCGCGATGGGATAGGTCCGGAGACGGAGATCCCAGAGCACATCGACTTAAAAATCCTTGATGAACGACGAAGTCTGCTGAGGATCTCTAGCGCTTGGGCCCAGGCCTGGCTGGGCGTGCCTCCCTCCGAAAAACTCGTCCTTGTCCACGCCCTGCCCGATGACGCGATCCCAGGCCAGGTCGAGGCGGATGAGCCCGTCATATTCATGGAGGTAGATCGCGATTTTCGACCGGCACCTGGCGCGGTGATCCTCATCCAGGACCACATAATGCGAGAGCGAATCCTCCTCGCGGACAAGGATGGGAGCTTCCCCGGTTGGATCTGCGGAGTTGGCCTCTGGACTGGGCGGCGGTTGAACCTGCACGGCAAGGGCTCGTACAAATGACCAAACGGAAGCCCAAGTCTGGAACCACTGGGTACATCAACGGGCTAATGCTCCACGAGGGCCCGAAAGGGAAGGCTTATTACTACCAATTTAAATTCGCTGGCGAAGTCTACAGGGGATCTACCGACACGGCTATAGAGCGCGAGGCCATCGCCTTCCTTGAGGCCCTGAAAACCGAGCTTCGCGAGAAGAAGAAGCGCCTAGAGGTGACCCGTCGCGGTCTCCCCACCCTCTACAAGGTCTACGAGGACTGGAAGACCGAGATGACCTCCACCGCCTCTCCGGCGCACATGAAATCCGTGGACAGCTACTTCCGCCTGCACATCGCACCTCACCTGGGCATCTTGAAGCTGAACCAGGTGTCCACGGCCCAGGTCGAGAAGTGTAGAGCCACCTACCTCGATGGAGGTGGAACACACGGAGGCGCCAACTCGCTCCTAATAGCCCTCAACGCCCTATTCGGCTGGGCAATCCGACATCGACTCATCGCCACCAAACCGTATGCGGTGAAGAAGCTCAAGGTCCAGCGCAAACCGCGTCCAGTTCTGCCTGGCGGGTTGGCTCCAAAATTCCTGACGGCAATCGATAGGGCGACCAATGTCCACGTTCGCGCTGCCGTGCGGATGATGGTGGGCCTCGGGCTGCGAGAAGATGAGGCCCTCACCGCTCGCTGGGAGTGGTTGGATACCCACCGGGCCACTTACACTGCCGGGAAGACAAAAGGCCGCGAGGCGGTCGCTCTGGATGTTCCAGACTGGTTACTGGCCTACCTGAAGGGACTCCGCCCGAAGAAGGCTGAGGGATTGATGTTCCCCGCCGAGGACGGAGAACCTCACCGCGCCGGTTTCACCCGCAAGGCGGTGGCCCGAGCCTCGAAGGCCGTCGGTCTAAAGCTCACCCCGCATCGCTTAAGAGCAACATTTGCAACACTTCACAGCGATGCCGGAACGGCCCCTGCCGAAATCCAGCGGATGCTCAAGCACAAAAACATCACCACCACCCAGCGTTACATCGAGACTGGACGCAGGGGTATGGAAACCGCACAGCGCCGGGTTGCCGAGATGATGAATCTCCAGGCGCCAAAGCAGGAGGCAAAGCCCAAGCCGAAGGGGAAGGCCAAGCCGAAACCCACAAAATCGTCACAAGGTAACACAAAGGGTAACAAACAAACTTCAAACACGCGCCATTCCTAGCCACTCGTTGGACTCATAACCCAAAGGTCGCAGGTTCAAATCCTGCCCCCGCTACCAAGTGAAAGG
>JAKBES010000154.1 GCA_021833665.1 Acidobacteriota bacterium | reverse complement strand
CGCCGAAACCGTGGGCCGGATGTCCGTGCCATCCACACGCTTCGGACCCGATCCACGATCCCCACCCGAGCCCGCGGTTCGGCCATGGCCGCCCCTGCCTGCCTCCCCTCACCACCGCGTCCAGCCCGCCGAGATGCACGAAGGCCCCGGCGCACTGCCCCACCTGAGTCCGGCCTTTCGTGGCCTTTCCCGATAGTGGGTCAAGAGGCTAACGGAAGACACGTGGCCCCAGCCCTCCACATTTTGGCATTGCAGGATGTGGGCACAGATTTCAATGTCGCTTTTCAAAATCCGACTCTGTCGTCCAAGGGCCATCTTCATGCATCTTAGGTTTTTTAACCCAGATGGCCCGGCAGGGCGTGGGCAAGCCCACGTTGGCACGGGCCGGCTGGTAGGTGCCCGCACAACCCCACGTCCCTGGCTATGGAGTGAAAGCGTAAGGCTGCGAAGGCAGTCCGACAACAGGATCGAGTACCTGAACAGCGACGGACTCTCCCGGTGGCAGCATGTTGTGCAGATTGTGTCCCCCTTTTCCGATGAGGGTAGTGAAACTCCGAAAGACTGTCTTGGGGACAGCGATTCCGTTGATCAAGATCGAACAACCCTGGCTGAAACCCTGACCGGAGACGGTCAGCCCATAGGGCGGCTTCGCACTGGCACTGACGGCGGCAATTACGGGAATGCCAACCGAAATAGTCCCCTCGGTTATGGCCTCGGCCCCATCGCCGTCGATCACATGGACCTTCCAGCCATATAGCCACGCTGCGACGTACGTGTGCTCCGAAGGAGTCCCTGTCGCAACGGGGGAACCATCTCCAAAGTCCCACTGAACGGTGTAGGGCGTAGATCCACCTACCACTTGCGCCACAAAGCTCACCGTGAGCGGAGAAGTGCCCCAATCCGGTGACGCCGAGGCAGCGATTGAAAGTGGCAGCATATATCGAATGGTTCCGCCTGCTGAGGCGGTGGCGCCTGTCGTGTCCGTCACTTGAAGATGCCAGTGGTAGGTACCGGGACCAGCATAGGAATGATAGTAGTAGCTTGATTGATCCGTCGTGGTTCCGTCTCCAAGGTCCCATTGAAAGGAGAAAGGCTCTGTGCCGCCGCTGACGTTGCAACTGAATAGATACTGACCTTCCGTACCAGTGGCATCGGCACCCGCAGCGACTTGCAGGGGAGATTCGACTGCGACATCTTCGGAGGGCTCTTCCTTGATACCCTGCCTGGGCGACACCTGTGGGACCGTCACACCTATTGGTTGTGCCCATATCTGCAGCATCGCATTATTCTGACTAGGGCCTGACCATCCCCAGAGAAATGGCCCAGCGATCAGCACGAACATGGCGGCGAGGCGCCTTACGATGTGCCCGTGAAACCTGTCCATGAGAATCTCCCCTGAACTGCCTCAGTGGCAGCCTCTATCGGGTGTAAGCGAAAGAAGCCTGGTCGCCATCTGGATTGGTAACTCGCACGGTGACTGATTGCCCCTTGGGAACAAGAGCCTTGAGTTCGCTTCCCCTTCCGGCTTCGAGCAGCGTGGAAGACTTGAACAGCGTGGTCGGAACTACTACTCCGCCTATGTCAATGGTAGCTCCATCTTGAAAGCCCGCCCCTGAAATGTCCAAGCGGAATGGCGACGGGATCCGCTGAATGTCGGAAATTGTTGGCAGAGGGTTGAGAACTACCTCCGAGTTGAACGACGCGTTAGCGCCCAGACTGTCAGTAACCGTCAGCGTGTACGCGAAGGTTCCGGGTCCATAATAGGAATGCGAAGTCGTCTCACCCGATGCATGCGGGGATCCATCGCCAAAGTCCCAGTCGTAAGTAAATGGAGGGGCACCTCCTCCAGCAGTTCCTTCAAAAGATACGGTAAATTCACCAAAAGCCACTTGCCGGGTGGTTATTGCGCGGGCGCTCAGGCAGGGTTGGTAGAGCCAACCTGCCGTATCGTACCCCTGATAGAGAAGAACCTGTTGATTCGCGCTCGTCCCCGTGAAGATCGAACGCAACAATGGCATCTGGTCCTGGGTTGCGGCAAGTTCCCAAGAATCGGCGTCAGGATCGTAGAGTGCCGCCGTGTCCGCCCACCCGTAAGGATTCGTTGTCCCTAGAACAAATAGGCGCGTACCGGTCCAAAAACCAAGATTCGGACTGGGCACCCCCGGGCAGGACCCACTTGTAGCCATTGGCTTCCAAAGGCCGGTGTCTGGGAAATACTGGGCCCCTGTTCCGGCAGATTGTTCTGAATCGCCGCCTGGTCCCCAGACAAGCATCGAGTCGCCGGTCCATACAACGGTGTTACTGCTTCTCGCTGGTGGCGCACCGTTACCAGCTGGAAGGGAGGTCCATCGGTCCACGGTAGGGTCGTAAAGTGCCCCATCTCCAACTGGCACCCAATGCCCCGAGACGAGTTGCCCTCCCCCCCAGAGAATCATTTGCTTTCCGGTCCAGATAGCGGACGGCCAGCTCCGGGCGGAAGGACATTCATTTCCCACGGAGGTGGAGGACCATCGGTTTGTTGCTGGGTCGTATATCCCACCGCTATTCAGATACTGGCCCCACTGCCCCGTCCCTCCCCAGACAATCATTTTGGTACCCGTCCAAATGGCTGAATGACCTGAACGCGGATCTGGGGTTCCAGGCCCGGCATAGGTCTGTGACCAAGTATCTTGCAAAGGATCGTATTGCCCCCCGGTCCACGTTGGCTGGGGATTAGCAGGCGAAGACATGTCGGTCCCCCCCCAGATGATCATCTCAGTCCCCGTCCATATGGCCGTCTGGCCCCACCTCGGGGAGGGGGTTTCCCAGTCACTCGTAGCTGGGTGCCAGGTGTTCGTGACAGCGTCCCATACGGCCCCGGAATTCTTGAACACTCCGCGCCAGTCCGCGCCACCCCAAACAATGTACCCGGTGCCGGTCCAAACGCCTGAGGCGCCGGCATCGTCCAAATCCGCGGAACCGAGAGACATGGGTATCCAGCTATCCGATTGAGGGAGATACTTGGCCCCTGTGCCCTGACGATCGAAGTAGCCTGAGGAGGAGAAATTGAGCCCACCCCACACGAGCATTTCCGTGCCTGTCCATACAGCGGTAAGTCCGACACGAGGTGACGGGCAGAACCGGCCTTGCGAGGTCGGGATCCACGAATCAGTATCAGGAGAGTATCGGCCACCGCTGTTCAGGGGGGTTTCTTCCATAGTCTGTGAGAAACCGTTATTCGCTCCGCCCCAGATGATCATCTCGGTTCCCGTCCAGATCGCTGTATGATCGTAGCGGATATCAGGGGCATTCAGAGTTGTTGTAGGGGTCCACTGGTCTGTGGCGGGATTGTAGCGAGAGCCCGTATTCGTGGACTGGTACGGCCATACCTGCCCACCCCATACGATCATCTCCTTTCCAGTCCAGACAGCCGTGAAGCCCGAGCGTGCATCCGGAACCCCAGGGCCTGTCGAGGTCGGTCTCCACGTATCTGTCGTAGGATTGTAGCGCCCTCCTGTTTGATAGTCCTGATAGTCACTGAACCCGCCCCATAGGATCATTTCTGTTCCTGTCCAAACAGCCCTGGCACCTATCCGAGCTTCGGGAGAACCGACGGCTGAGACAGGCCGCCAAGTATCCGTACTGGGATCGTACCGGCCCCCTGTGGCCTGTGGCGTTGAGGTCTCAAAGCTCGCTCCCCAAATGACGACCTCATGGCCGGTCCATACGGCAACCGCGTCGCGAATGCCGGCAGGGCACCCGGCGCCCTGGCTCGTAAGTGTCCAAGTGTCGGCGATGGGATCGTACCGCACCCCCTCTTCCGGCTGGTCTGCCCAGTAGCCACTCAAAAAGAGAACCATTTCGCGGCCTGTCCATACTGCGAAACCAACCGAAGCTTGAGCGAAATCCGGCGGGGGCGGCGAGAAGGGACGCCAGGTATCTGTAGCCGGGTTGTAGGCGCCTCCGCTGCCCCGGGAATACGGCCACCACACATCCCCTCCCCAAAAGAGCATCTCACTGCCCGTCCAGAGCGCAAGATGGCCATCCCTGGGAGAGGGTTCTCCTGGCAGCAAGCTGAATGTGGAGCAATTCGTCTCACCCTGTATTGGTGGAAGCACGTAGGAGAATGGTTGCCGGGTGGCCAGATCGCTGTTCGCGAATCGAACACGAGTTTCATTCCACCAATCTGTGAAGGGTCGCTTGGCGAAGAGGAGGCTCTCCATCTTGATGGAGCCATCCGCGTTCGCTGTCGTGCGGATCACAAAGAAACCTTCCGGCGTCTCCTCGACAACCGGTCCGGCACCTGGAGTAGGACATCGCTTCAGAAATGCCGCCCACTCCTTTGCATCCAAGAAGCGTGTCCCTGGAATGTTCTCGATACTTGCAGGATCTGACAAGGAACGCCGCTTAATAATCATCTCTCCCTTGCTCCCGGCGCCGTCCTCCCACTTTCCTCCAGACTTGATCACATTGAGGGCTTGCAAAGCTTGCTCGTACACTCCTTTATGAAGGTCTGTATCAGCCGCGTAAGCGGCTCTTAGCAATCTGTCAGCCAAGGCTGGGCGCGCTAACGCTTCGGCGGCTGCGTCGGCATCATTCCCCAGGGCCGAGAATAGTTCTCGCAGGACGCCGGGTGCCCTGCTTTCACGGGCCATACGGTCCAGTTCGGCCTGCAACATGGAAGGGCTGATCGAGCGGCCATATAGCGCCTCCAAGGCCGCACTTTTCTCGACGGTATCCAAGGCCTCGCGCTCGGCAACCTCTCGAAGGGTCTGCTGGCTTAGGACGCCTTGGACTGAAGCTGTCACGCCTGTTCCTGCTCGGTTAGAGGCATAGACCTCTTCCACGCGCTCCATCAGCCGGGTTCGTTCCCCTAAGCTCATGGTCTTGAGTCGTGACGAGTCTCCCCTCGGAATGTTATCAGCGGCGACGACAGCCCTCATTGACGACACATTGGCTATTGTGACTACCACCCAGAACCAGGTTCTCGCATTATTCGCCCTCATGGTGCCTCCTCCAAGGCGTTTACCGGCGTTCCGCACTCCTGGTACCCATCGGTCATGGGGGAAGCAAGAGGAAGAACTCCCAACCCTGTTCCCCCTCGTAGCCATTGCCGCCAGCGGCCACATGGAGCGTTTTACTGGAGCCACTACTGATAGACAGCCCGTGGACCGAACAGTAGGTGGGCATCCCGGCCCCTAGAGCTGTCCATGTGATCCCCCCATCCTCTGAAACGTACACGGCGCCATGGTCCAATGTTGATGGAGCGTAAGTCCCTGCACAGATCTCCTCCGGCGAGTCGGGATCCAGAAGGAGCGAATCAACACAGAGATCCGCCAAGCCGGTCGCAGTCCAGGTTTGCCCGCTGTCCGTGCTCTTGAAGACGCCCGGCCCTGAGGCAACGACTAAGCCTGGCCGTGATGCATCCGCCGCGAAGGCCAGGATGGTTTGTCCGCCGCGAAGTCCCGTCAACACCCAACTCAAGCCGCCGTCAATGCTTCTCGCTATCCCAACCATAGCCACCGACGCGTAGATGATGTTCGGGTCGCTTGGATCTACGAAGACGCTGGAAATCTCTGTGGGGAAATAGGGAGAGAGCTGGTCGATTGGCAGCTTCTGCCAGGTGTCTCCGCCATCTTCGCTGCGGAAGAGGCCGCCTCTGCCGCCTGCGTAGAGTATCTCAGGCCGAACGCTGGAAACGGCGAGGGTCTCGCCCCTGAAGTCGCTTGGCAGGCCGGCGTTGATCGCCTGCCACGTGCTGCCGCCATCCTCACTCCTGAACACGCCGCCAATTGAAGTTGCCGCGTACATCGTGCGAGCACTCTCTTGAGAGAGGGCAATAGCAGTGACCCCTTGATCCCCGAGGCCCGCGAGAGACCATGTGTTCCCTCCATCCGTGCTCTTGAAGAGGCCGCCGATGCCTCCCGCCAGAAGTAGCGAGTCCAGGAAAGGGGAGGAGGAGACGCACGTGAGAGACCTGGCGCTGAGTGAGGTAGGAGCCCACATTTGTCCCTGGTTCGGACTGGCCCGAACTTCTTGTCCATCTGCTGCATACACCCAATTCCCATTGACAGGACTGGCCAGAAGCTGGAAAATAACAGTCGTGCCGGTATTTCCAACCTTCAGCCATGTACGACCGCTGTCCTTGCTTCGATACACATCGCCGCCGATCAAACCGGCATAGAGCACCTTGGGCTTCGTTTCGCTCATCGCGAAGGCTTCTAGCATAAAATCAAAACTGCTAGGGCTCACTTTGGTCCATGTTATTCCCGCATCATTGCTTCTGAGAATACTTCCGTCATACGTGCCTGTCAGAAAAAGAACCTTGTGCTTCTTGGGGTTGACGTATATCCTCTTTGCTTGATCGATACTTTCTAAGTGATCCCAGGACTGTCCGCCATCCTGCGACCGGAATGCACCGCCTGGAGATCCCCCTACACATACGTAGAGAACACTTGGTGAAACCGGGTCGAGGGCGATATCGTCGATGTACTGATTCGGCAGATCTTGACCGATGCTCTCCCAGTGGGCTCCTCCGTCTGTCGTCTTTCGTAGAGGTGGGGTTGCTCCGTAAGCGCCTAAATAGACCGTGTTGGGGTCATTGCTCTGAATCGCGATGCAGCGTACTGGGAAGCCGCCAATCGGCGTATTCGTCCACGTTTGTCCTCCATCCAGGCTCTTGTAGAGTCGGTCGTTCGAGGAAGCAAATAAGACCTTCCCTGTGGCGTCGCAGGCTACGCAGTTGATGTAAGGAGGTAAGAGGCTAGTCCATGTCACCCCTCCATCGCTGCTTTTCAGGAGCGATCCTGCTGGGGCATAGAGGATCCCACCTCCTCTCGTCGCAGCGACCACCCTTCCGGAAATGTCACCTCCATAAGGCCCATGGCTGATCCAAGTGCTTGCTTGTTGGCACCAGCAATCCAAGCCCAAGGCAACGGTGAAACACGCGATAGACAGACATAAGCGGTAGGATCTTGAAATACGAATCATGGTCTTCCCCCAGAGTCTCTGAAGAACGGGGTCAGGTCTTTAGTGTTAGTATCCCTATCCACCGCCGGCCCTTGTCTCCCTTTGCTTTCGGTCATACCATCTTGTCGCTTCTCCCGCTCCTTGGCACGGACGATACCGCTGATGGTGACGTAATGCAAGCCGCGGTGATCCGTAATCTCCCGCCGGCTGAAACGCCCCTCGATGGAGGCGCCGCAGGCGGCCTCGTCCCTCCTGGTCCGGCCCTCGCATAGGCGCGACGACAGGTCAGACGCCAGATCGGGCCGGTCCGGGCGGCGGTGGCACCCCGGTCGCCCGCCCGCCTCTTCCTTGCCGCCCAGCACGATCCCCTGTCCCCTGTGGCATTTCAAGATCTGACCCCCTGGCCCTTTGTCCCCTGTGGCATTTCAAGATCTGACCCCCTGGCCCTTCGTGCTCTCCCTGGTGAAAAGACGGTTAAGGAGTAAAGGGTTAAGGGGTTAAGAAAAGACGCGGCTTCGTGGCCTCCTACCTCTTTCACTGCGTCAGCGTCCCCCGGTTCGCCCTTTGGTTCTTCACCTCTTCAACTCTTGACCCCTTTACCCTTTGCCCCTCCCCGGAGTTCGGTCCGGCGGGCGGGGGGCTACCAAGCGGTTAGGTCTCTTGTGTAAGTTTCGTTACACGCCAGCGCTGCAAAGGTTCCCCCTCGCCTTTCGCTAAGGCGGCCTACATGGGCCCTGTGGCGATGGGGCACAAGAGAACGAGAAGCACCCAGCCGACCAGCACGAGAACAGCGGGGTGGATGAGTAATGTGACACCTACCTTGCGCGTTCCTTTGGCGACTCTGGACAGCGGCACCCACAAGAGCACTAAGGCGGTGACTCCGTTGAATCCGGCCCAGATCAAAGAGAGGGCTGGCCAGTGATCACCCGTGTATCCGCCGGCGAGGGGCGATAAGGTGATCAACATGAGGAGCGTGGGGGCGTTCATGTAGTGGCAGACCGCCGCGAGGAAGTACGCGAGTCCGCCCACTGATACTGCACCCGCAAGGGCACCGCCCAGAGCGACCAACGACCTTATCTTTGAGCCTTCAGTAGGCGACGGCATGCGCGCGCATCTCCCAAGCCCCATATAGAGAACGGCACGCCTGACTGGCGGGGGCGCCTGTCTCTCCTGGGCGGGCGGCGCCTGCGGGCTTCTCTTCTCGGCGCTGACTTCTTCTCTGGTGCACCCTTCCTCCCTTTTCGCCGTGCCCTCCGTGGTAGCTCTTCACGCATCGCGCTCTGGAGAGCGCTCCTACAAGGTATTCGTTAATGGGAGGAAATAAAGGGGGGGGACAGCCACCTATTTCTTTCTCGATAATACGTGGCTGTCCTTCTTTGTCTCCCGGCTGGACGGGGAGCACCTGCCCTATCTCGGCGGTCCTCCCCCCGAGTTGAGCGGCAACCCCCCTCACGGAAAAAAGAGCCCCGCCGCCCCGTGGACATGGGACGGCG
>JAKBES010000153.1 GCA_021833665.1 Acidobacteriota bacterium | reverse complement strand
GGGCACGGTGGCCCTCCCCTACGGACCCCCCCGTTGTGGGAGCCGCCACCGGCGGCGAACCTTCGAAGGCCAACCCTCACCGTAGGGGCGGGGCCCTGTCCCCGCCCGCCGTGGTGCCCTGCACAAGGGTGGTGCATGAACGGCGACGGGAGGGCACGGTGGCCCTCCCCTACGCACCCCCATTGTGGGAGCCGCCACCGGCGGCGAACCTTCCGTAGCGGCCGATGCTCGCATCGGCCGAACCCATCGGCTGCCGCTTATTGCTCTGCAAGAGGGTGGACCCGAGCGGCAAAGCCGCGAGCGTCCACCCATCACCTTTGGCTTTTATGTCGCCATGTAGGGCCCTGGGGGGAGCGGCCGCGCCACGGATCAGAAGCGGTGAGGGGACTCCGGGCGCGGAAGGAGGATGGTGAAGGTGGCTCCCGGGCCCGGTGCGTTGTTGGCCGCGGTGATGGCGCCGCCCTGCTGTTCCACGTACTGCTTGGCGAGGGCGAGGCCCAGGCCCTTTTGGCCGGCCTGAGTGGTGACGAAGGGGGTGAAGAGCTTCGCGGCCATGCGCTCGTCGATGCCGGGGCCCGCGTCGGCCACCTCCAGGTGCCAGCAGCCTTGCTCCTCTTCCAGCCGCAGCGTAACCGGCTGGCCGGAGCCCGAATGGTTGAGGGCATTGGCGAGAAGGTGGACCAGCGCGCGCTCGATGTCGGCGCGTTGTCCAAAGGCCAGCGCCGGCCCGGGAGGGAGGGCGAGGAGGATGTGGCACCCTGGATGTTCCTTCCGGGCCTCCGCCGCGGCGGAGGCGGCCGCGGCGGACAGATCGAAGGCGGCGGGAGCGTGCGCTGCAGGGTTCCGCCCCAGCTCCACCACGTCCTTCATGAGGGAGCCCAGGCGCGCCACGTGCTCCTGAATGAAGCCCATGAAGGGCGCCACCTCGGGATCCCCCGCGAGCTTTTTCTGGAGAGCCTGGACGTTGCAGCTGATGGCGAAGAGGGGGTTGCGGATCTCGTGGGCGAGGCCCTGGACCAGGTGGCCCATGGCCTCCGCGGCCTTGGCCCGGTGGCGCTCCTTTTCGAGCTGGGCGCGGAGGGCCTCCTCCCGCTGGCGCTCCGTGACGTCTCGGCTCACGCTCAAGATGTGTTCCGTCCCATCCAGAAGCAGGGTTCTGGCTGAAACAATGCCGGTTGCCCGAGTGCCGTCCTTCCGCTTGAATTGAAGCTCGATGTTGTGGCACGCCCCCGTGTCGCGCAGTTCCCTTACGACACGTCCCCGGTCCTCGGGGTCGCCCCAGAGCTCCAAATCCAGGCTCGAGCGCCCCACCACCTCCGGGCGGGTGAAGCCGGACACGGCCGTGAAGCCCTCGTTCACTTCCCTGCAGCAGCCGTCCTCCATCCGGGTGATGAGCACCGCATCGGGAATCGTATTGAAGAGCAGCTCGAAGTGCTCCTTCGCTTCCCGCATCTCGGCGTTGAGCCTCTGGTTGGTCATGATGATCAGGCCGAAGCCCCATAGGAGGCTCACGAGGATTCCGTCGAGATAGGGAGCCACGTTGAAGAGCGCCGGGCTGAACACGTCCGTCACGTCGGCACCCAGGAGAATCATGAGGCTCCGGTAAGCAAACAGCAGGCCGTGGAAGATGAACACCGCGCCGCAGAAGATGGCCGTGGCCCTGATTGAAGGGGTTTTATGGACGAGGAGGGCCCGCGCGGAGAGGAAGGAAACCGCCGCCATGGCGAGGCAAATGATGGCGCCCCGGATCGCGATGTCGTCGTGCCCGTAGAGGAAGTAGGCAAGAAGCGCCACATAGCCCGTATAGGCCGTGGCGAGGATCCCCCGGGGCTCCCTCCTTCCAAGAAAACGCATGATGCCCACGTAGAGGAAGATGACGGACAGGACGATGAGGCCGTTCTGCGCGACGATGGAGATGCGCGCGATCTCCGGAACCCTCCGCAGGAGGATGAACGCGGACCCCAGCGCCGCCGAAGCGGTCCAGAGCAGCCACCACCCGATCCCCCGGTACGCCTTGCTGATGGAGGCCTGCAGCGAGAACACGCCGAAAAGCATGACGTGGGTGATGCCCAGAAGCACGGCAAGGGTGCGAACATCCATGGCTACGGGCGCCTGCGCCAAGTGTGGTCGCGGGGCACTGCCGGGCGCGGAGCCGGACGCCTTAAAAAGATGGCGGAATGTACCAGGAGGTGCACTACTGATCCCCTCCCGGATTCTCCGCTTTCCTCGGGAGCGAGACGGTGAACGTAGCTCCGGTACCAGGGGCGTTGTTGCCTGCGTACACCGTTCCTCCGTGGGCCGCCACGATCTGTTTCACGATGGCCAGGCCCAGGCCCGTACCTCCCTGGCGGTGGCTGGCGAAGGGGCTAAACAAGTTGGGCAGGAGGTCCTCGGAAATGCCGGGCCCCTCGTCGGAGACCGAAACCCGGACCCACTCGCCATCGGGGCGGGCCTCGACCCTGACGGGCCGGCCGGGCGGGGAGAAGCTGATGGCGTTTTGGAGGATGTTCACGAAGACCTGGGAGAGCTTTCCCGGGGCGCCATGGACGGCCATGGGCTCGCCCGAGAGATCAAGGATGCAGGCCGCCGCCGTACCGGGCGTTTTGAGCTCCAACTGGTGAAGGCTGTCGGTGAGCACCTGCTGCACCACGCAGACCACAAATTCCTCGGGGCGGGCGGGACGGCCGAGGGTGAGCAAGTCGTCCATGAGGGCCGCCAAGCGCCGCACCTGCTCCTGGATGTGGCCCAGGTACTCGCTGATCCCTTCCTGGCCCGCCAGTTTCTTGCCCAAGGCCATGGAGACCGTATTGATGGCGAAGAGCGGGTTGCGCACCTCGTGGGCCACTCCGCCCGCGATCATCCCGATGGCCTCCAGCGTCTCCGCCCGGCGCAGGGCCGCCTGCGCCGCCTCCAGCTCTCGCTCCGCGTTCACCCGGGCGGAGATGTCAATGATGATCCCTTCCAGGACGGACGGAACTCCCCCCTCCCACGCCACGGCCCGGCCCTTTTCCCAAACCGTTTTCTCTTGGCCGTTCGCCGTGCGGATGCGGTAGGTCATCTCGAAGGCGCAGCCTCGCGAGCACGCCTCCTGGACCTCCGCCCACACCCGCTCCTTGTCCTCGGAGGCGATGATCTCGTTGTACCCGACGCCTCCGCCCATGAAATCGCCTGGCGAGAACTCCGTGAGTTCGGCGCAGCCCTCGCTCACGAAGGACATGGGCCAATCGGGCTTGTTGGCGCACTGGTAGGCCATGCCGGGCAGGTTGCTCATGAGGGTGGCGAGGGAGCGCTCGCTGGTCCGTAGGGCTTCCTCGTAGCGCTTGCGCTCCACGGCGTACACGAGGGCGCGTCCCAGAACGCGGTCGTCCACGGAACCCTTGACGATGTAGTCCTGGGCGCCCTTCTGGAGGGCCTGCCGGGCCACTTCTTCGTCTTGCATGCCCGTCAGCACCACGACCGGAAGGGCCGGGGCCGGCTCACGAAGGCGGACCAGCGTGTCCAGGCCCATGCTGTCGGGCAGGTTCAGATCAAGCACGGCCACGTCCACGTTCTTGTCTTGGAGGAGCGAGAGCCCCCGGGCGAGCCGGTCGGCCCAATCCACCTCGAAGCGGACGCCCGGATTCTCCGAGAGACATTCGCGCAGGAGACGCGCCTCCGCCGGGTTGTCCTCGATCAGGAGGACCCGGATCAGATGGACGCCGTCGCGGTCTTCTGCCATGGGACTCTCCCCGTCAGGGCCAAATCTCACCTTGCCGTCCTTCGGTTCCACTATTCCCGAAGGCCGCACCCCTGTCAATAAAGGATGGGACGGCTCGGCTCAGCAGATTCTGGGCACCTCGCTGCCGGCGAGGTAGTCCAGGGGCCGGTTGGAACCATAGCGCGTCTTGAGAACGACGGCCGAAGCTCCTTCTCGGCCCGGTTCCATCCCGCCCAGGATCGCGGCGTCCCGGCCCTGCGGGTGGCTTTTGAGGGCATGGAGGGCGCGCTGGGCGTCCCGGGCCGCCACCCAGGCCAGGAGGCGTCCCTCGCAGGCCACATAGAGGGGATCGAGGCCCAACAGCTCGCAGACGGCGGCTACCTCCCGGCGCAGGGGCACGGAAGATTCTTCGATGACGCACCTGAGCCCGCGCCGCCCCGCCACCTCGTTGCAGGTGGTGGCCACGCCGCCGCGGGTCGGGTCGTGCATGGCGTGAACCTCCGCTCCGCATTCGAGGAGCGCCGACGCGAGGGACGCGAGGGGCCGGCAGTCCGAGGCCAGGCCCGGACCCGCCATGCCGTGCCGGCACGCCACCACCGTGGCGCCGTGTTCGGCGATGGGGCCCGACACGAGGAGGACGTCGCCCTCCTCAATGCGGTGGTCGCCCAGGTCGCTTCCTGGGGGAACGATCCCGAGGCCCGCGGTGACGGCGAAGGCTTTGTCTCCCTTCCCCTTGGGCACGACCTTCGTGTCTCCGGCCACGATGGAGATCCCCGCCTCGCTGGCGGCCCGGGCGGCGCCCGCCACGAAGGTCTCCAGCATGCCGCCCTCCAGGCCCTCCTCCAAAATGAGGGCCCACGTGAGCCAGAGGGGCTTGGCCCCCGATACGGCCAGGTCGTTCACCGTCCCGCACACGGAGAGGTAGCCCAGGTCGCCGCCGGGGAAGACGGGAGGGTCCACGACGAAGGCGTCGGTGGTGAGGGCCGGACGGCCGGGAGGCAGCTCGGGGAGGATGGCCGCGTCCGAAAGGGCCGCGAGGGCCGGGTTGCCGAGGGCCGGGAGGAAAGCGTCGCGCACGAGCTGGGCCGTGAGCTTGCCGCCCCCGCCGTGGGCGAGGAGGATGCGGTCCAAATCTTTCACGGGGCTCCTCCTTGGGAGAAACGCTCATGCCGGTACCAGGCCGCGCAGGTTCCCTCGCTGGACACCATGCAGGCGCCCACGGGGCTCTCGTGGGTGCACTCGCGCCCGAAGAGGGGGCATTCGGGCGGGTTGATGCTCCCCTTCAGAACCTCGCCGCAGCGGCAGCCTTCGGGCTCCACGGGGTCGCACACGTCCACCTCGATGAGGGATGCGTCGCGGTGAGCGAACTCGGGCCGCAGGCCGAGGCCCGACGCGGGGATGGCGCCGAAGCCGCGCCAGATTTGATCTTCAGGGGTGAAATACCGCTCCACGAGCGCCTTGGCTCTGGTGTTGCCGTCGGCCGTGACCACGCGGGAGTAGAGGTTCACCACCTCCGGCCGCCCCTCGGCCATCTGCCTCACGAGGTCCAGCACCCCGCGCATCACGTCCGTGGGGGTGAAGCCCACCACCACGGCCGCCAGGCCGTACTCCTCCGAGAGGAAGGCAAAGGCCCGCCAGCCCGTGATGACGGACACGTGGCCGGGGCAGAGAAGCCCGTCCACCGCCACCTCGGGATCGGAGGCGAGGGCCCTGAGGGGAGGCGGCATGACCTTGTGGCCCGAGAGGACCAGGAAGTTGGAGACCGCCGTGGCTTCAGCTTCGTCCAGGGCCGCGGCCACCGTGGGCGCTGTGGTCTCGAAGCCCACGCCGAGGAAGACGACCCGGTGCGAGGGATTCCGCCGGGCCATGTCCACCGCGTCCCTGGGCGAATACACCACGCGCACGTCCCCGCCCTCGGCCCGAACGCGCTCCAGGCTTCCCGTGCTCGAAGGCACGCGGAGCATGTCACCGAAGGTGCAGACGATGGTGCCGGAACGCCGCGCCAGGGCTTCGGCCCGGTCCACGTAGCCCACGGGCGTGACGCACACGGGACACCCGGGGCCGGCGATGAGGCGGATGGAGCGGGGAAGCAGGCGCCGCAGGCCCGCCGCGGCGATGGCGTTCGTGTGGGTCCCGCACACTTCCATGAAGGTGGCGGGCCGGCCCAGGTTCCGGGCCGCCTCTTCTATTCTGGCGGCCAGGCCGGCCACGGCCTTGGGATCTCCGAAGGCGCCCCGGTCGTAGGGCGCCTCAGGAGAAGTCATGGCGGGCCTCCGAATGGTCGGCCACCTCCTTGAGAAGCTGAAGGGTGATCTTGGCCTCCTCCTCGTCGAGGGTGCCGATGGCGTAGCCCGCATGGACAAGGAGGTATTCCCCCACCTGGGCATCGGGCAGCAGGGCCAGGGAGACCTCGCGCTGGACGCCGTCCAGGTCGAGGGTTCCCACGTCACCGTCCCGGTTGATGAGGCGCATGGGGACCGCAAGGCACATTCAGAAGCCTCCTTCTTGCGCGGGCTCCACCCCGCGGGATTCGGCGACGGCGCCCAGAACCGCCTGTCCGTAGGACAACCCTCCGTCTCCCGCTGGAACCCGGCGCGGCAGACATGGAGTATACCCCAGGGCCCGCAGGTGGAAGGCCAGGCCCTCCCGCAAGATACGGTTGACCAGGCACCCTCCGCCCAGGGCGATGACCGAGACTTCAGCGCCAAACACCTCTCGGGTGAGGGCCGCCGCCATGGCGCAGAAGGCGGCGTGAAATCCGGCGGCCACGGCCTCGGGCGCTTCTCCCGCCACCAGGCGCCGGGCGGCCTGGGCCAGGAGGCGGGAGCCGCTCAGGCGGCATGCCGAGAGGACGTCCGAGGATTCTGGCCAGGGTTGAACCTCGCCCGCCTTCCCGGCGAGCGCTTCGGACCTCGCGGCGGCCTCCCCTTCCCAGCCGTTGACGGCCGCGAGGCCCAGGAGGGCGCCCAGGGCCTCGAAGAGGCGTCCCGCCCCCGACGCCTTGGGCCAGGAGCCGTTGCGGGACAATCCCAGCACGGCGTACATCGCGTCTTCCTCCACCATGCGTGCGAGCGGCAGACGCGCCAACAAGGCTTCCTCGCCTTCCGCTACCAGGGCCGCCACGGCCACGCGCCATGGTTCGCGCACGGCCGCCTCGCCGCCCACGAGGGAGAGAGGTTCCATGAAGGCGGCGCGGCGCCAGGAGAGCCCGCCGTCCAGCACCAGCCACTCCCCTCCCCAGGACGTCCCGTCGGGGCCCCAGCCCGTTCCGTCCAAAATGAGGGCACCGGCCTTGTCTCCACGATCAGGGAAGAGCCCGTGTTCGGCAAGGACCGCCGCGGCGTGGGCTACGTGGTGCTGGACACGGAGCAGGCGCCCGCCCCGGGCCGCCGCCAGGCTCTCACCCAGCCACGTGCTCGGGTAATCGGGATGGGCGTCCACCACGATCACGTCCCCCCGGGCTTGCAGAAAATCCTCCAGGCCCTCCGCCACTTCGCGCAGGAAGGCCCGCGCGGGTTCGCCGTCCAGGTCTCCCACGTGCTGGGAGGGGAAGGCGCAAGACCCCGCGGCGAGGCACGCGGATGTCTGGAGGTACCCGCCGAGGGCCAGGACGGGGCGCTTCGCCTCCTCGGGCAGCGGGAGGGCCTCGGGCGTGTAGCCCCGCCCCCGGCGCACGAGAAACGGGCCGCCCGGCGAGGAACGGGCCACCGAATCGTCCACCCGCCGGACCACGTCCCTGTCGTGCATGAGGAAGCAATCGGCGATGCCCCGCAGGCGATCCAGAGCCTCGCGGTTGCCCTTGCAGATGGGTTCGTCGCTGAGGTTGCCCGAGGTCATGACGAGGTGCGCGAAGGGAGCGCCGCGAAAGAGCTCCACGTGGAGGGGCGCCGTGGGCAGCATGACCCCAAGGTCGTCCATCCCCGGGGCGACGCCATCCACCACGGAGGCGCCTTCCCGGCAGGGAGCGAGAAGGACGGGGGCTTGGGGCGAAGCAAGGAGCGCTTCCTCTTGCGGCTCCAGGTGAACAAGAGACCGGGCCGCCTTCAGGTCTCTGGCCATGAGGGCGAAGGGTTTCGTAGGGCGCCCCTTGCGTTCGCGCAGCCGCCGCACGGCATCGTCCATGTCCGCCCGGCACGCCAACTGGAATCCGCCCAGGGCCTTGAGGGCCACGATGCGCCCCTGTGCAAGGGCGGCCCGGACCCGAACCAGCGCCTCCTCTCCTTGTGCCACGCTCACCCCTTCCGCGCCGGCAAACCACAGGCGAGGCCCGCACGCGGGGCAGCAGACGGGTTCGGCGTGAAATCGGCGGTCGCCGGGGTCGGCGTACTCCCGGGCGCACTGGGAGCAGAGGGGAAAACACGCCATGGCCGTCCGCTCCCGGTCGTAAGGCAGGGCGCAGACGAGGGAAAAGCGGGGGCCGCAGTTCGTGCAGGTGGTGAAGGGATAGTGAAAGCGGCGGTCACCGGGCGTTTCCATCTCGCGCCGGCAGTCGGCGCAGAGGGCCGAGTCGGGGGGCACCAGGGCGCCGCGGCGCTCTCCCCCTTCCGAGTCCACGATGGTGAAGCGCGGCTCGCCCGTGGGGGGAACGTCTTCTCGGGTGACCTCGTCCAGGCGCGCCAGCGGGGGCATGGCTCCCTCAAGGGCCTCGGAGAACGCGCGGACCGCGCTCGCCGCTCCCTCCACTTCGATGACCACGCCCTCGGGGCCGTTGCGCACCCAGCCTCCCAGGCCGAGCGAGAGGGCCAGCCGGTGGACCGAGGGGCGAAACCCCACCCCTTGGACCACGCCCCGGCACACCA